>DATBKQ010000487.1:0-11226 GCA_036555825.1 Acetobacteraceae bacterium
ATATCTCGTTCGACGCCAACGGCGACATGAAGTCGAAGGTGGTGTCGATCTTCCAGGTACAGTACGACCAGAAGTCTCCCATCGGCGACGTGGTGCACCAGTTCAAGTACATCGGCGTGGCCCCCGAAGCCTGAAGGAGCCATACGTGAAGTTCAGCAACTTTCTGTTCCCGGAAAGCCGTGACCCCGCGCGCGATGGTCAGGTGATCGACGAGACACTGCGCGAGGCCCGACTTTCGGACGAGTTGGACTTCGAGGTCATCTGGCTGGCCGAACACCACTTCGACGGCATCTGCGCCTATGTCGATCCGGTCAGCTTCGCGGCCGCGCTCGCGGTGGCGACACAGCGGGCCAGGATCGGCTTCGCGGTGGCGCAGATGTCGCTGCACCATCCGATCCGCATGGCGGAGCAACTGTCGCTGATCGACAACATCAGCAAGGGCAGGCTGATCGTCGGGCTGGGTCGCGGCACGGCGTACAACATCTACGACTACCAGGGCTACGGGCTCGACCATCACGAGGCGCAGGCGCGCTTCGAGGAGGCCGAGGCGATCATGTTCCAGGCCTGGCGCGGGGAACCGTTCGAGTACCGCGGCAGGTTCTGGGACCTCAAGCTGCCGATGTTGCGGCCGCGGCCGTACACGCAGCCGCATCCTTATGTGATTCGTTCGGCCTCTAGCGAGGAAGGCATGCTGCACATCGCGCGGCAAGGCCGGCCGTTCATGATGAACGTGCAGTCGAACGAGGTGACGCGGCACCGCATGGAGCTATATCGCCGCACGCTGCGCGAACTTGGGTTCGACGAGGAGGGCGTGGAACGCAATGTCGAGCAGTGCTGGGTGTGGCGCAACGTGTTCGTCGGCGCGACCGACGCGGAGGCAGAGCGCATCGCCGTGCCGGCGTTCACCGCGATGCACGAGCACCGCAGCGCGATGCGGCAGCGTGTGTACGAGGAACAGGGCGTGTCGATCGTGCCGATGCCGCCGCCCGGCGCGGCACCGGCGGCGCGCATGATGGTGGAGCACTCGCTGATCTACGGCTCGCCGGCGACGGTGGCGGAGAATCTGGCGCAGGTGGCGGCGATCGGTATCGGCGGCGTTATCATGCAGTTCCGTCTCGGGCCGATGAGCTACGACGAAGTGGCGCAGAGCCTGACGCTGTTCATGCAGCGGGTCGCGCCGGAACTGCGGCGCCGCGCATGAGGTCGAGCAGCGCCAGCGGGTCGTCGGGCTGCGTGTTGCCCCGCCAGCCAATGTGCTGATCGGGGCGTGACAGAACCAGCTTGTGGCAATAGGGCGGCACGCGCTCCAGGTCCAGCACGGGCAGCGCCATTCCACGCCGCGCCGCTGCCTCGACCAGCGAGCCCACGCTGACAGACCGGTCGAAGCGCAACAAGGTAAAGCCGGGACCCAGCGCATCGTACAGCGAGCGCCCATCGTGCAGCCACAGATGCGGCAAACGGCAGCCGGGCACGGTCGATGGCGTGAAGTCATACATCGAGTAGCGCGGTGGTGCCTCGCCGTCATAGGCGATGATCGGCGAGCGATCGTAGAAACAGCCGAAGTTCAGTCCGCCGCAGCAGTACTGCGGCACGTTCCGTTCGTACACCATCCGTCCGAAGCGTTCGCGCACTGAGTCGCCTTCAGGTCCAGTCGCCTCGATGTTGTCCGGCACCTCGGCGCGTGTCCTCGCGAGCGACAACGCTGTGTTCATCGCATAGTGCGAGACCTGTTCGGTGATCGGCCACCTCTCGGCCTCGTAGGCGTCGAGAATCGCCGGCGCGGCCCAGCCTTGCAGCACGCCGGCCAGCGTCCACGACAGGTTCATCGCGTCGGCGATGCCGGCATTCATGCCGTAGCCGGCAAACGGCACCCAGATATGCGCGGCATCGCCGCAGATGAACACGCGGCGATCGCGGAACCTGTCGGCCAGCATGCGCCGGCCGGTCCAGTCCTCCTGCGTCAGCACCTCGTAGTCAAACTCTGGTCCGACTCCCAGGATCAGGCGAATACAGCGATCGCGATCCACCGCGGCGAAATCCGTCTCCTCGGGGCGCAGGTAGTTGTGGATCAGCCAGGTCTCGCGACCGTCCACCGCGAACATGTTGGCGCTACGCCGCGGGTTCAGCGACTGCGTTGACCATGCCGGCTCGGCCTGCATCAACCCGCGCAATCCAGGCGCGCGTATATACGTGGACTGCGTGCGGCTGATCATCGCATCGCCGGTCAGGCGCGCACCGATCCGACGGCGGATTTCCGATGCCGGACCGTCGCAGCCGACCAGGTACTCGGCGCGGATCACCACCGTGGCACCGCTGTCCAGGTCCTGCGCCTCCGCCGTTACCGCATGGTCGGCCTGCTGGAACCCGACCACCCTCACCCGGTTCAGATAGCGCAGCCCCGGCATGGCGGCGGCACATTCCGCCAGCACCGGTTCCAGATAGATCTGATTGATCCGATGCGGCGGTTCCGGCGTCGGCCACCAGCCATCGGGTCCATCCTTCGCGATATAGCGGTCGCGCCGGCAGGGGATTGGAATCCGCGCGAATTCGGTGCCCGTCGTGGTGGTGCGGAATGCCACGTCGTTGGGATGATCATGCGGCAGTCCGGCGTCGCGCACGCGCTGCACGATGCCGAGGCGGCGGAACGCTTCCATGGTGCGCGCCGACACGTGATTGCATTTCACACTCGGCAATTCCCCGCGCTGCCGCTGTTCGGCGACCACGACATCGATGCCGCGCCAGGCAAGGTCCATGGCCAGTGTCGTGCCAACCGGGCCTCCGCCGACCACCAGCACGCGCGTGGTTATACGCCGCGTCAAGGCGGGCAGATCACGTTCACCAACGCCTGCTGTCCGCCGCGCACCGCATCCGCCGCGCGCCGCAGCGCCGCCGGCAGATCGGCAGGCCGCTCGACGCGTTCGCCATGGCCGTCATGAGCCGCGACGATCTTCTCGAAATTCGCGGGGGGCAGATCGGCCAGCAGGCGCCCGTCGCCTTCCGCGGCAACGCCGCGCGCGTACATGTCCAGCGTCGCACGCCGCACCGCGTTGTACAGCGCGTTGTTGTAGATCACCGTGAGCGTCGGCAGGTTCTGCATCTGCGCCATGTAGTGGCATGCGACAGGATTGGCGAACATGTAGGCGCCATCGCCGAGAACCGAAATCACCTGCCGTTCCGGGCTCGCGAGCTTCGCGCCGAGCGACGCACCGAAGCCCCACCCCAGCCCACCGGCGGAGCTCACCGAAAACAGACTGCCTGGCGCGTCCAGCGGACAGTATTCCTGACGGAAGGAGTATTCCGAAACCATGATGGTGTTGCGGTCCACCACCTCGCGCAGGCAATGGTTGAGCCAAGGGAGCGTATTGGCGTTACCGCGGCCCGCCTGTTCCGCTTCGTCGCGCCAACGGGCGTGCAGCTCGCGCGAACGCGCGACGAGCCGCGCGCGCCGTGCCTCGACGTGTGCACCCGTGCGCCCGCGCAGCGCCTGCTCCAGCGCCTCCAAGGCCGATGACGCGCTTGCCGTGATGGTCAGGTCGGAGGGAAAGCTGCGCATCGGATAACGCGAATAAAGCGGGTCCTCGCCGATCTGTGCGATGCGCGCACCGGCGGCTGGTGCTTCCTTGCTGGGCAGCCACGGCACGTCCGATTCAATGACGATCACCAGGTCGGCATCGTCCAGCAATGGTTTCGGCGCCGAACCCTGGAACATCGGGTGGTTTGCAGAAATCGCGAAATAGCGCGTGTTGAACGGTACAACCGGGAGCGCCCATTGCTCCGCCAGGCGCCCCAGCACCACTGCGTCACGCGGGTCCTGGCCGAGCAATCCGGTAATGACCACCGGCGCACGCGCCGCAGCGATCCAGTCCGCCAACCGCTCGATATCCGACGGCGGCGGCACCGGCGCGCGCGGCACCACTCGATGCGCGCGATTGCTCTCCGCCGGCGTATCCACCGCTTCCCCCAGCACCTCGCGCGGGAGCGACAGATACACGGGGCCCTTTGGCGAAGCCATCGCCAGTTCCAGCGCGCGATCCACCACGCGCGCCGCCTGGTCGCCACGCTTCATCTCGTAGTCCCATTTCACCATCTCGCGCAGCATGCCGGCCTGGTCGTACATCTCCTGCGCCCAATGGATGTAGGCGCTGCGCGAGCCTTCGGCGCCAGCCTCGGTGAACGGCGTGCGCCCCGAGGTCAGCAGCACAGGGATACGGTCGCGGCTCGCGTCGATCAGCATGTTGATCGAATTGGCGGTGCCAACATTGGTGTGCAGCATCACCGCCTGCGGCCTGCCGGTCACCATGGTGTAGCCATGCGCCATCGACAGTGCGGCATTCTCGTGCGGCACCACCATCGGCCGCGGTACCTTGCGATTGCCGCGGGCGGCGCGGGCGAACGCCTCGACGATCGGCGCGAAGTCGGTGCCGGGATTGCAGAACAGGTAATCGATGCCATGTGCGGCGAGCGCATCCAGGTAATCTTCCGCCGCGATGCGAGTCCGAGGTTCGCTATCCATGCGCTGCACTCCTGATTGCTCGCCAGATGCGTTCCGGCGTTGCCGGCATGTCGATATGCGTAACGCCCAGGGGCGACAGCGCGTCCAGCACCGCGGCGATGATCGCCTGCGGCGACGCCATTGCGCCCGCCTGGCCGGAGCCCTTCACGCCCAGCGGATTGGCATTGGTCGGCACGCCGGACAGCGTGATATGCAGGTCGGGCAGGTGCCCGGCGCGCGGGATGGCGTAGTCCATGAACGAGCCGCTGAGCATCTGGCCGGAGGCGGCATCGTACACCGTGTGTTCCAGCATCGCCTGGCCGATGCCCTGCGCGACACCGCCATGCACCTGCCCGACCGTCAGCATCGGATTGATCAGCGTGCCGAAGTCATCGACCGCGGTGTAACGGTCCAGCGCCACCGCGCCGGTTTCCGGATCGATCTCCACCTCGGCGATGTGGCAGCCGTTGGGAAAGGTGATCAGATCGAGCAGGTTCCAGACATAGGTGTCCAGCCCTGGTGTCACGTCCTCGGGCAGGTTGGCGGGATCGCGCGCCGCACGCGCCAGCGCCAGCAGCTGGATGCCGCGATCGGGTTCGCCCTGTACGCTGAACCGGCCGGCGGCAAACACCACCTGCTCCGCCGATGCCTGCAGCAGGCGAGCGGCGATGCCGCGCCCCTTGGCCAGCATCACGTCCACCGCCCGGCACAAGGCCGCACCGCCCATGTGCATCGAGCGCGCGCCGCCATGGCCATTGCCAGCACGCACCTTCGCGGTATCGGCCTGCACGTAGCGGAACGTCTCGATCGGCAGCCCCAGCAGATCGGCGGCAATCTGCGCGTATGCCGTTTCGTGCCCCATGCCGTTAGACTGCGTGCCCACCAGCAGCGAGACGCTTCCATCGTCCGCGAACCGCAGTTCCGCGCCTTCGTTCGGCGCACCGCGCGCGGTTTCCATGAAGCAGGTGACGCCGATGCCGCGCAGCTTGCCGGTGCGCTCCGACAATGCCTTTCGCGCAGGAAAGCCCGTGCGGTCAGCGGCGACGATCGCATCGTCCAGGTTGTCGCTGAACCGCCCGCAATCGATCACCGTACCGAGTGCCTTCCGATAGGGGAACTCCCGCACCAGGTTGCGCCGGCGCAGCTCGGTCGCGTCGAAGCCGCATTGCCGCGCGGCGGCATCGATCAGCCGCTCGATCATATAATTGACTTCAGGCTTGCCGGCGCCGCGATAGGCGTCGATCGGCACGGTATTGGAGAAGACGCCGCGCACGTCCATGAAGATCGCCGGAATGACGTAGCCGCTGCCCATCGCGTTCGCCGGCGCGTTGGTCGAACTGCCCGGCCCGCCCGACGACAGATAGGCCCCCAGGTTCGCCACCGTTGCAACATCCAACGCCAGGAAGCGGCCCTCGGCATCCATTGCCAGCCGCGCGCGGGTGACGTTGTCGCGGCCTTGCGCGGTGGTCACAAAGTCCTCTGCCCGCTCGCTGATCCATTTCACCGGACGGCCAAGCGCGCGCGCCGCCCACAGCAACATGACCCATTCCGGGTACAGCGCGTTCTTCACGCCGAAGCCGCCGCCCACGTCCGGGCAAGCGATGTGCATCCTCTCGGCAGGCACGCGGAACACGCTGCCGGCAAGCTGCGATTGCAGCGCGTGGACGCCGGCGCCGGAGTACAGCAGGTGAAATCCGTCGGCGTCGTGGCGCCCGATGGCGCCGCGCGGCTCCAGCGCGGAGATCACGATGCGGTTGTTGACCAGCTCCAGTTCGACCACATGCGCCGCTCTGGCGATCGCCGCCCGCACCGCGTCCTGATCGCCTTTCTGGAACCGATAGGACAGATTGTTCGCCGCCATCTCCCACACTTGCGGCGCGCCGGATCGAAGCGCCGCCGGTCCGTCGACCACCGCGGGCAGCGGCCGGTACTCGACGGAAATCGCCTCGGCCGCGTCGCGTGCGGCGTATCGGGTTTCTGCGACGACGAACGCCACCGGATCGCCAACATGGCGCACCCGGTCAGCGGCCAGGGCGAAGCGCGGCGGGACGACCATCGGCTCCAGGCTGGCGACCGGCACGATACACGGAAGCGGCCCGAGTTCGGCCAGATCGGTTGCAGTGAAAACCCCAAGCGTGCCGGCAGCCGCCCGCGCTTTCGTCGCATCGATCCGCGCGATCTCTGCGTGCGCGTGCGGCGATCGCACAACCTGCATCCAGGCGAGAGCCGGCAAATCGATGTCATCGATATATTGGGCCCGTCCGCCAAGGAAACGGGCGTCCTCAAGGCGAGACAACGATCGGCCGCGGTAGGACATGGCCTATCCTGTAAGCCCGGTGCTCTCGTGGCAACCGCCTGTCGGGCCTGTGAAGTCGTTTATGGAATAAATCGGTGGAAAGATGCCAGAATGTCTGTCCGTACTCAAAAGGAGCGCCCGATGCTGATCTGCCAGCTCACCGACCTACACGTCCGGCCGGTGGGGAAGCCCGCGAACCGCGTGTCGGAAACCAACATGTTCACCGAGCGGGCGTTCCGTGCGGTGGCGCGCCTCACTCCCCGCCCGGACGTGGTCGTGATCACCGGCGACCTGACGGAATGCGGGCTCGAGGCGGAATACGCCAACCTCAATCAACTGATGCGCAAGTTCCTGCCAATGCCGGTATTTGTCATTCCGGGCAACCACGACCGGCGGGACAATCTTCGCGAGGGGCTGAAGCACCTGCCGGGCGTGACATCCGATCCTCGGTACGTGCAGTACACCGTGGAAGACTACCCGGTGCGGCTTGTGATGCTGGATACACTCGTGCCCTCCGCTGGGCACGGCGAGCTGAGCGCCGAGCAGCTTGAATTCCTCGACCGCCGCCTCGCGGCCGCACCCGACAAGCCGACCATCATTGCCATGCATCACCCCCCGTTCGCGTGCGGGATCGCGCACATGGACCGGATCAATCTGCGGAACTCAGCGGCCTTCGCCGCAGTCGTCGTCAGACACCGGCAGGTCGAGCGCATCATCTGCGGTCACCACCATCGGCCGATTGTGGCGCGGGTCGGGCATGCAATTGCCTCGATCGCACCCTCGGTGGCGCACCAGGTTCAGATGACATTGGACCCGCACGAGGCCGGCGCCTTCACCTTCGAACCTCCGGCGTTCCACCTTCACCGTTGGACTGATGCGGACGGGGTGGTAACTCATACGGTTTATGTCGAGGATTATCCGGGGCCGTATCCCTTCGTGAACGACCCGGACTATCCAGGGTGAGCATGAGGCGCGAGACCCCGTGATCCACGATTCTTGCCCACCACGGAATTGCAACCACACCGCCCTCGCCTTGCTGTCGGTGGTCTCCGGGGGTAACGCTCAGGCCGATCCGGAAGCTCAACTGACGGTTGACTGGGTGCGGTGACACTGCGGCAAGCGCTCGAGGCGATCTGGCCCGTGGCGGGAATAGCCATCTTGTGGTCGGGTGTGCTCGCGGTGTTTGCTTCGGCTGCGGGTTGGCAGCAGCGCCAACGGCCTCGTCGGCAGCCGGCCCAGCTCGAGTTCCCCGACCGCATTCCGCCTGGCCGGATCGGCTTCGAGGCCGACATCCTAGACATTGCCGCCGAAGCCCGCGCCATGCTGCGGCGGTTCCAGAGCCTGGCGGCCCAGCAGCTCGTCCGACTGGAGATGGCGGTACACCCGGGCCTCGCGATCCAGGCGGACCAGCGCGCGTTCAGGGAAATCCTGGGAGACCTTGTGCGACGTTCGATCGAGCAGTCGCCTTGTGGACGTATCCTGCTGACCGCCGCTTGGCTGGACGGGTGCGTGCGGCTCTCCGTCTCGGATGACGGCCCGGGAGCGGATGGGGCAACAGAGTTCACGCGGCTGCGGGGAGCGGAACGGCTTATTGCGCTGCAGGGCGGCAGCAAGATGCATTTCGTAGCCTTTCTGCTGGCGGGCCCGACCGCGCACCATCACGACGCCTGGCGCCACCCCGAAGCGGATCTGCTGAGCGGCGGCCGCGTTGCCTGGAATGCCGTTGCCTCCGACGGGCACCTGGAGGCGCGGGACTTCGGGCGCGCCCGCGGGCCGATATTACAGGCGCGCGGGCTGTTCCGGCGCGACTGCGCCGGCAGGACAGAGCGCGAACAAATGCGGGAGGCATGATGCAGATTGCGGTGACCGGCGGTCTAGGACGGCTCGGGCGCTACGTCGTGCGCGCGCTCGCCTCGCACAATGTGCGCGTATTGGATATCGGCACCGAAAGCGAATGCGTGCAGGCCGATCTGCGCGACCTCGCTGCGCTGCGTGCGGCATTGCGCGGCTGCGAGGTCGTCATCCATCTCGGCGGCATCGATCGCTCGGTTGCCACCGACGATGCCGAGACCATGCAGGTCAACGCGATGGGTAGCTGGAACTTGTTCGAGGCAAGCCTGGACCAGGGCGTTCGGCGGGTCGTCCACTGTTCCAGCAGCTCGGTGCTTGGACTGGACCAAAGCAACCCCCGGATGCCGCCGCGATACTTGCCGATCGATGAGGCGCACGAGCTGCGCCCGACCGATGCCTATGCACTCAGCAAGTTCTGCGGCGAGCGTATCGCCGAGGCATTCTCGCGCCGCGGCCTGGAGGTGATCGTCATTCGCCCTTGCTTCATTGCATTCTCCGAAATGGCCGGTTTCATGGCCGGCAGGTCCGGTCCAGCGGATCGCCGCGAACCGCTGCCCTATCTGCGCACCTATGTCGGCCCGGAGGATTGCGCGCGCGGCTTCGCCGCAGCCGCCATTGCCGCGTATGCCGGTTACGAGACCTTCTTCCTGGCCGCGGATGATGGCTTCGCAACCGAACCGACTGTTGCACGGCTGGAGGCGCTGTACAACTCGCGCATTCCGCTTCGCGACCCGGAACATTTCCAGCGAAACGCGCGCGCCTCGCCGATCAGCCACACCGCCGCAACGGCACGTCTCGGCTGGACACCGACCACGCGCTGGACGCCAGAAGAAATCATCGCTTGACTGTCCGCTGACCTGGACGGAGGAGCATCGCATGAACCTGAGCAATCAGGTCGCGCTGGTCACCGGCGGTGGCCAGGGCATCGGCAAGGCATCGGCACTCGCCCTCGCCGGGGCCGGCGCGGACGTGGTAGTCGCCGACATCGATCGCCAGGGCGCGGAGGCAACCGCGGAAGCCGTCATGTCCGCGCAGCGCAAGGCGCTGGCGATTGAGGCCGATGCCGGCGATCTGCCGCAGATCGATCGCATGGTGCGCGCGGCACTGGAGCAGTTCGGCCGGATCGACATCCTGCTCAACAACGCCGGCGTCACGCGGCGCGCCGACATCATGGACATCACCGAGGCCGACTGGGACCGCATCCACCGCGTCAACGCCAAGGGCGTGTTCTTCTGCCTCCAGCGCGCCGCGCGCGAGATGATCCCGCGCCGCAGCGGGCGGATCATCAACATCGCCTCGATCGCCGGCAAAGGCTACATCGGCTCATCCAATGTGGCCTATGCCGCGAGCAAGGGCGCGGTGATCAGCATGACCAGACTGGCGGCGCTGCAGCTTGGCAGGCACAACATCAACGTCAATGCGATCTGCCCGGGCGTGACGCGCACCGCGCTATCCGACGCCAATCTGCGCGTGCGCGCCCAGCAGGAAGGCGTGAGCCACGCGGAGATGGAACACCGCCGCGACGCGATGATCCCGCTGCAACGCGCCAACGACCCCGAGGACATCGCCGCCATGGTGGTGTTCCTGGCTTCCGCTGGCGCGCGCAACATCACCGGCCAGTCATTCAACGTGGATGGCGGGCTGATCCCGGAATGAACAGAGGAGGTATGCAATGGCTGTCGCTGACCCGAACCAGACCATCCTGACCGGCGAAAACCCGTTCATCCGGCTGAGTGCGACCGACGGCGCACCGTTCAGCACCAATGCCAGCTTCTGGCGGATCATTTTCTGCCCGGCGGGCCCGGGGCACGTGCTGTATCTGAAGAGCGAGCTGACCAACGACCGCTGGCGCATCTACTCAGACAACATCGCGATGGCGCGCTGGCTGCAATCGACGGTGCAGGGTATGCTGAACGAGGAGCTGAAGGACCCGTCGCTCCCGGTGATCGATGCCGAATTCTCCAAGTCCGGCGATCCGCGCTACTTCTGGACCGAGCGTATCGCCGCGTGGGATGAGGAGATCGCGCTGACCTGGCATAATATCGGCGAGCCGCTGCTGATCCATACCCAGCCGAATGCGGAGCCGGGGCGGCCGTATGGCGTGTGCACGTTGCTGATCCCGGCGCTCGGTGCCCGGCTCACCGTGAACGGCGCGCAGGCGGTCGGGCAGGCGTGGCCGCGTGAGCGCGAGGGTCGCCCGTTCAGTACCTGCGCGCTGGCGTTTTCCGAGAGCTGGACCGCGGCACGCTAAAGCATGATGAGGTCAAGTTGACCCTCATCATGCTTTAGCTTTTTCATGTTTGAGCGCGTGATTCAGACCTCCGGGCGATTCCGCCTCCGGTCAACACGCGCTAGATTGCTTCCCCTCGCATTCGCGAGGGTCGCAATGACAGCGACACGGCGAAACGAGGAAGCACACATGACCCGATCGGCGGCTGACATAGTTCGCGAGTACGGACCCTTTCCAGGTACCGGCCACGTGCACGGGGTCACGTTCGACGGCCGGCACCTCTGGGTTGCCTCCGGCGACCGGCTGAACGCCATCGATCCGGTCAGCGGGAAGACCGTGCGCGCGATCGATATCGCC
>DATBKQ010000488.1:0-3332 GCA_036555825.1 Acetobacteraceae bacterium
GCCAGAGCGTGCGGCATTTGACGCTGCACAGCGCGGGGAGCGGCCAGCGCACGGTGCGCGTCGGCTATGTGGTCGCCGCGCCGCTGTGGAAGGCGACGTACCGCCTGATGCTTCCGGCGAAAGAGGGCGATCCGGCCCGGCTGCAAGGCTGGGCGGTGCTGGAAAACCAGTCGGGGACCGACTGGCACGATGTTGCGCTGACCTTGCAGTACGGCAACCCGGTCACCTTCCGCCAGGCGATCTACCAGAGCTACTACGTACAGCGACCCGAGGTCCCGGTGGAGATCCTGGGCCGCATTCTGCCCAGCGTGGATACCCGCGCCCGTCCGGCGGAGTTCGCGGCGCAGAAGTCGGCCGGTGCTCCAGCCGCCGCGCGGGCGATGGCCGCATCCCCCGCTCCGGCCCCACCGCCCCCCGCGCGGCCCGACCTGGCGCAACCCGCGGAACAGGCGCAGGCCGCGGAGGGTGCCGAAGCCACCATCTTCCAGCTTCCCACCCCGGTGACACTTGCCGCTGGACATAGCGCCAGCGTACCGATCATCGATCGCAGCGTGCCGGCGCAGATGCTCGATCTCGCGGCGGGCAACGACATCCATCCGCTGGCCGCCATGCGCGTCAGCAACGACACCGGGACCTCGCTGCCGGCCGGCGTATTGGCCCTGTACGACGCGTCGGGGGCCGCTGCCTTCGCCGGCGATGCCAGGCTCGGCGGCCTTCCCGCGGATGAAAGCCGGCTGTTGTCCTTTGCCCAGGACCTGCGCACGACGGTGGAACGTGACAGCTCCAGCGAAGCGACGCTCGCATCGCTTAGCGCCTCGGAAGGGGTGCTGAGCATCGCCACGCGCCAGCGCGAGGTTCTCCGGCTCACCATAACCGCGCCGGCCAACGAGCCCCGCAACGTGCTGGTGGAAATACCCAGGCAGGGCGACCGCACGCTGACGCTCGAAGGCGGCCCGATCGCCGGTACCGAGGAGACCGCGACCGCCTGGCGCATTCCGGTATCGCTGCAGCCGGGCGAGGTACGCAGGCTGACCGCCTATCTCGACCGGCTGACCCGCGAACACACCGAGCTGATGGCCGACAACGCCCAGGTGGTGGTGCAACTGCTGAATGAGCAGACATTGTCGCAAACCGCCCGCACGGCGCTGCTGCGGTTGGCCGCCCTCCGCCAGGATGAGGCGGCGAAGCGGGCAGCGGTCGATCAGCTCAAGGCACAACAGGCCTCGGTGTTGCAGGACGAGGACCGCATCCGGCGCAACCTCGCGGCGGTCGCCCCCAATGACGCGCTGCACGCGCGACTGACGCGCGCGCTCGATGCCGACGAGACCAGGCTGGAGCAGTTGGGCCAGGCAATCGAACAGGCCACCGCGGCGGCCGACAAGGCGCACCAGGCGCTGGCGGATGCGGCCAGGTCGTTGAAACTGTAGCCCGTGATCGCCGGAGGCGGAACGTCAGACGACATGAATCAGGGGCTCTAACAACGCCCGGGTTAACCGCACCCTAATGCTTTGACGCCATGCTCCCCGGTATGGCGTCGTCACTCACGCAAACCGATGTCGCACGTCTTCTGGCGCAGCCATCGCCCGCTGCCCGCGCCGAAGTCGCCGGCAAGCTGGCACGCGAAATCGATAGCCCGGTTCTGGGCGAGGCCGAATTGCAGATCGCACACGACATCCTTCGCATCCTGGCGCAGGATGTCGAGCTCGCGGTGCGCCGTGCGCTCTCCGCCAGCTTGCGTACTGCAAGGCGTCTGCCGCACGATGTCGCGATGCGCCTCGCCCACGATGTCGAAGCCGTCGCGCTGCCGATCCTTACCGATTGTCCGGTGCTCACCGAGGCCGACCTGGTGGAATTGATCGCCAACAGCTCATCGCACAAGCAGGCAGCGATCGCCGGGCGTGCCGACGTGTCCGAGGCCGTCGCCGACGCCCTGACCCGGCAGGGCAGCGAAGAGGCGGTCGCCGCGTTGCTGGCAAACGAGGGGGCGCGCATTGCCGATGCAAGTCTCGGCACGGCGATCGATCGCTTCGCCGACAGCGAACGCGTCAAGACGAGAATGGTCCACCGCGCGAACCTGCCGGCGACCGTCGCGGAACGTCTCGTCGCCATGGTATCGGAGAACCTGCAGGCCTACCTGGTCCGGCACCACGAACTGCCGGCCAGCCTCGCCAGTGACATCGTGCTGCAAGGTCGCGAACGCGCCACCTTGGCTTACAGCCTCGGCACGAGTGAGCGGGAGTTGGAGCGCCTGGTGCGGCAGATGCACCGCAGGCAGCGGCTGACACCGTTCCTGGTGCTGCGCGCGATCTGCGTAGGCGATACGGCGTTTTTCGAGATGGCAATGGCGGTGATGGCGGGCGTGCCGGTCGCCAACGCGCGCATTCTGATCCACGATGCGGGCCCCAATGGCCTTGCCTCGCTGTACGAACAAACCGGGATGCCACCGCGGTTGCTGCCCGCCGTGCGGGTCGCCCTCAACGTCGTGCACGGCACGGAATTCGATGGCGGCGAACGGGACAGGGAACGTTACCGCTCGCGCGTGATCACCCGCATCCTGACTCAGTTCGAGGACCTGCCGGCGGAAGACGTGGACTATCTGCTCGACAGGCTGAGTGATGTGCTGACGGTCACCGCGTCATGAAGGCGGCAGATTTCGTCGCCAAGGACCGGCCCCATCTCGCCAGGATCAGGCACTTCCCGGCGGTGGAGTTCGCCGACTACGAGCGTCGCCTGGCAGCGATGCAGGGCACCCTGCAACTTGTGCAGCAGGCCTATCTGGGCACCACGCATCGCGCGGTCATCGTCCTGGAGGGGTGGGACACGGCCGGAAAAGGCGGTGTGGTCAGGCGGCTCGGCTGGGCCCTGGATCCGCGCAGCTTCAAGGTCCACGCCATCGCCGCGCCGAACGAGCGGGAAAAGCACCTTCACTACCTGCAGCGCTTCTGGGAACACCTGCCGCAACACGGCCAGATCGTGGTGTTCGACCGATCCTGGTACGGCCGGGTGTTGGTGGAACGCGTGGAGGGCTTCGCCAGCGAAACCGAATGGCACCGGGCCTATGACGAGATCAACCGTTTCGAGCAGATGCTGCTCGCGGACGGCGCGCGTCTCGTGAAAATATTCCTGCATATCACCCCCGAGGAACAGCTTCGGCGGTTTCGCGCCCGGCTCACCGATCCGCTGAAGCGATGGAAGCTGTCCTACGAGGATTTCCGCAACCGCGGCCGGTGGGACGAGTACGAGGCCGCGATCGAGGACATGGTGGAAAGAACGTCAACCCACCGGTCGCGATGGCA
Organism: Acetobacteraceae bacterium; assembly: GCA_036555825.1. GTDB lineage: Bacteria > Pseudomonadota > Alphaproteobacteria > Acetobacterales > Acetobacteraceae > JAMXLO01. Next base: position 3,297 of record DATBKQ010000488.1, read on the forward strand.
CGTGATCCCCGCGAACAACAAGCCCTATGGCCGACT
>DATBKQ010000489.1:0-20464 GCA_036555825.1 Acetobacteraceae bacterium
GGATCAATGGAAGTCACAGGCATCGGGCAGCAGCGCGGCTGCGAGCCCCTTCGCCCCCGACAGCCCCAGCGGCCTTACGGGTGATGCCTTCGACATCGGCTCGATCTTCGGCCAGGTGAAAGACTGGCTGGTGAAGAACGATGACAAGATCATCCAGGTGGTCGTGCCGTGGCTGAAGAAGCAGGCCCAGAAGGCAGCGGGGCTGGACTCCACGGACATGCCGCTCTCGACCCCGATCACCGCCATGGTGCGGCCTAGCCAGGTGGCACGGCTCTCGCCGGCGGTGAGGAAGCTGACCAAGGGCGACCTGCTCGCACTCGGCGGCTGGGGCGTGGCACGCAAGCTGCCGCGCGACCTCGGGCTGACGGCGAAGGACATCCAGACCATCCGCGATGTCTTCACACCGCAGCTCACCTCGCCCACTCCATTCGACGACGAGCCGGACGCCTGGAGCATCTCGTGCTGCTCCTGCACGCCTTGCTGCTGCGCGGCGGCGGTCACCCAGCCGGTTCGCGCCTTGGCCTGAACCGCCACAGGGAGGGGCGCCGCATGAAGGTCCTGCTGATCTGGCCGAACTCTCGCAACGAGGTGCTCGGCTGGGGGGACCTCGGCGCGGTGGCGGAGCCCCTTGCCCTGGAATACCTGGCGGCAGGCCTGGCTCTGGAAGGGCATGAACCGAAGGTGCTGGACCTACGCCTGCACCCCGACGGGCTGGCGCGGGCGCTCGCGGACTTCGCGCCTGACCTGGTGGGCGTCACAGCGTTCTCGATGCACGTGCTCACCGCGCTCGCCATCTGTGCCCGGGCGAAGGCGCTGCGGCCGGGGTGCTGGACCGTGGTCGGAGGTCATCACGCGACCTTCCTCCCCGAGGACTTCTTCGAGCCGCAGGTCGATTTCGTGGTCTCGGGCGAGGGCGTCCGGCCGCTCTGCCAGCTCGTGGCGGCGCTTGCGGCGGACGGCGCAGTACCGTCCATCCCCGGCCTCTGGGCTCGCGCTGGCGGCGCCTTCCGCAGCGGCGGCGAGCCGCCGCCGCTCGACATCGACGCCTTGCCGCTGCCAGATCGCGGCATCACCGCGGCGGACCGCCACGCCTACTTCATCGACTGGATGAAGCCGGTGGCGCTGATCCGGACCACGGTCGGCTGCCCCTATCGCTGCAGCTTCTGCTCGCTGTGGAAGATGATGGACGGCCGCTACCTCAAGCGCAGCGTCGACCGGGTTGTCGAGGAGGTCGCCGGCATCCGCGAGGAATTCGTCTTCCTGGTGGATGACGAGGCGTTCATCAATGGGCGGCGGATGCTTGCGCTGGCCGAGGCGCTGCGGCGTGCCGGGCTGCGCAAGCGCTACTTTGCCTATTGCCGCATGGACTCGCTGGTGCGTCACCGCGAGGTGCTGCGCGCCTGGCGCGAGATCGGCCTCGAGCGGCTCTTCGTCGGCGTCGATGCCGTCACCGAGAAGGACCTGGACGAATACCAGAAGCGCATGTCGGTGGCGATGATCGAGCAGGGCTTCAAGGTCGCGCGCGAGCTCGGCATCGAGATCTTCGCCCAGTTTGTGGTCAATACCGACTACACGCGCCGCGACTTCCAACGGTTGGTGCGCTTCATCGAGCACCATCGCATCCGCTACCCGTCCTTCACCGTGCTGACGCCGATCCCCGGGACCGAGCTGCTGGCAAGTTTCGACCGGGTGATCACACGCCAACGCAACGGCCGGCCGAACTGGGACCTGTTCGACTGCCAGAACGCCGTCACGGCGACGCGGCTGCCAGCGGAGGAATTCCGGCGCGAGTACCAGAACCTCTACCACGTCTTCAAGGGCAGCTACACACGCTATCAGGAGCACCCCTTCCTCTTGGAGCGCGCGGTCCACGACGGTGACGTGGGCGAACTGACGGCTCGCCTGGCCGCGCGCGGTGACGCGCGGGCCCTTCGCGGCGGGGCCGGCTGACAAAGGACAGGGAGGCGGCAATGGAAATCGGCTCCGCGGAGCAGGGGCGCAAGCTAAGGCTGCAGCGGCTGCAGGTGATCGAGACCGGCGAGGGCCTGTTGCTCAAGCGAGGGCGGGTGGTGGTCCAGGTGCAGGGCGCGCAGTCGGCGCAGATCGCCCAGGCACTGCTGACCATCGCTGCCGAGGGCGAGGCGACCCGGACGGAACTGACCGAACCATTCCCGCCGCCGGTGCGCCCCGCGGTGGAGCAGCTCATCGATATGCTCGAAAGCCGGCGCCTCCTGAGCGACGCATCGCGCGCCGAGCCGATGGACAGGCCAGAGGAGCCGCTGGACGTCTTTTACTGGCATTTCGACCGGCAGGTGGAGGAGGTGGCACGCAGCTTCGCCAGGGCCCGCATTACCGTACTCGGGGTCAACTGCGTTTCGCGGCGACTGGTGGAGGCGCTGCGGCAATCAGGCATGCTGGCGGTGGAGGTGGTGGACTACCCCCTACTGGCCAATGTCCGCCTGTTCCGCGAGGAAGGCCAGCCGGCCACCGAGCATTGGCCCGAGTGGCTCGGGGACGTGCGCCCCTACCGCGATTGGCTCAATGCCACCGGCGGGCGCGAGACCGGTTGCCTGGTGGCGACCTCGGACTTCGGCGGCCAGCACCTGCTGCGCACATGGAACGAGCATTGCCTGCGCGAAGGCGTCCAGTTCCTGCCCGTGGTGCTGCAGGACCTGATCGGCACCGTCGGCCCGCTGGTCGTGCCCGGAGAGAGCGCCTGTCTCGAATGCCTGCGCGCGCGAGAGAACGCCCAGATGGACGACCCCGAGACCCGGCGGACCGCGGAATACGCCGCCTACCAGGGCCAGGTTGTCAGCGCCTTCCATCCCTCCATGGCCTCCATCCTCGGCGATATCGCGGCGATGGAATTGGTCAAGCTGCATGGCCATGTCATGCGCTCGCGCCTTGTCGGCCGGCTGATCGAGGTGAACCTGGCGCTCCCCGCGATCACCGAGCGCCGCGTACTGAAGCTCCCGCGTTGTGCCGCCTGCGGCAGCGTCACCCATCGCTCTCCGGTCAGCGGCGACAGCGTGGCCTTCATGCCAGGGCACGAGGTGGTGCGGTGAGCAGGGGCGCGCCGGTCGAAGCGGTACTCGGCGTGCTCGACGATATCATCGACGAGCGGGTCGGCGTGGTGCGTCATGTCGAACTGGTGCCGCGCGACGCCGGCGACCCCGACTTCTTCCACGTCGCCGCGCGCGCCTGCAACACGGCGGCTTTCTGCCGCCAGCAGAATTTCGCCAATACGGGCGGCGCCGCGGCCGACCTCGCCATCGCCACCGCCAAAGCGGTGGGCGAGGCGGTCGAGCGCTATGCGGCGGCGATTTACGACCACGAGGAGCTGCCGGTCCGCAGTTATCGCGATGCCCCGTTCCCCTGCGCCGCGCCGGGCCAATTCGCGCTGTACTCCGCCGAGCAATACGCCGAGCCCGACTTCCCCTGGGTGCCCTTTGACGAAGACACCGAGGTTCGCTGGGCACCGGGCACCGACATGGCGACCGGCCAGCCCTGCCACGTCCCCGCGGCCATGGTCTTCATGCCCTACCACTATTACCAGGACAGCGGCGAGGCGGCGATCGTGCAGCCGATCTCGACCGGCCTCGCCTGCCACATGAGCCAGGCACGGGCCGAACTGAGCGCGATCTGCGAGGTGATCGAGCGCGACGCCTTTACCATCACCTGGCAGGCCGGGCTGGCTCGCCCGCAATTGCGGGTCGAGACGCTGAGCGACGCCAATTACGACTTGGCCGAGCGCTTTGAGCGCACCGGCGGCCTGGTCACACTGCTCGACATCACCACCGACGTCGGGGTGCCTACCATTCTCGCCGTGCTGCAGCACGAGGCCGAGCACTGCACCGCCCTGGTCGTCGCCGCCGCGGCCGACCCGGACCCCGAGGAGGCGGTGCGCAAGAGCCTCGAGGAGCTGGCGCATACCCGGCGTTACAGCCAGCAAGTCAAGGCCCGGCTGCCCCGTCTGTCACGCGACAACCTCGCCGAGATCGTTGATCAGGTGGATCATCTGAATTTCTGGTGCGACCACGCCAACGCATCGCTGGCGAGTTTTTTGTTCCGCTCCTCCACGCGGCGCGATTTCGATGACCTGCCCAACCTTTCGACCGGCAGCGCGGAGGGCGACAGGCAAGTGCTGGTCGAGCGGATCGGCGCACTCGGCCACCGGGTGGTGGCCTGCGATCTCACCACGCCGGACGTGGCCGGGCTTGGCTTCCATGTCACCCGCGCCGTGGTACCGGGCTTTCACCCGCTGTTCATGGGTCACCGCATCCGCGCGCTTGGAGGCCGGCGCCTGCGCGACGTGCCGGCGCGGCTCGGCGGCCCCACTCTGCTGACGGCGACCGGCGATACCGGGCTGCCGCACCCCTATCCCTGAGGAGCCTTGTCATGGACCGTGCCGAGCTGGCACGCCGCCTTCGTCCCGGCGCCCGCTGGGACTCCGGCGTCTGGGAACTGTTCCACGAGAACTCCAAGGCCGGCCGCTACGATGCCTTTCCCACGCCGGAGTTCATCACCCAACGCATGGAGCGCATGCTCCAGTCGCTAGGCTACGAGCAGTACCCCGCCATCCCGCTGCCCGGGCCCGAGGAGCCGATGGAACTCGGCCTGGCGGAGGCAATCCTGGCGCGGGCCAGCGCGCGCGGCATGGCCCCGAACCGCATCGGCTTCGGGCAACTGGCGACGATGCTGTACCAAGCCTACGGCATCACGCGCGACAACCAGGGCACCGTCTTCCCGCGGCCCTTCCGGGCGGTGCCCTCAGGCGGGGCGCTCTATCCGCTCGAGATCTACCTGCACACTTCGCGCGTCGAGGAGCTGGAGGCCGGACTCTACCACTACAACCCGCTGCGCCACGAGCTGCGCCTTCTGCGCCACGGTGACGACTCGCGGCGGCTCTCCGAGGCGCTGGTGCAGCGCAACCTCGCCGTCGATGCTTCGCTGATCCTTTTCATCACGGCGGTGTTCGAACGCTCGATCTTCAAGTACGGCGACCGCGGCTATCGCTTCGTGCTGATCGAGGCCGGACATGTCGGGCAGAACCTCGCGTTGACAGCGACGGCAATGGGGCTCGCCTGCCTGACCGTCGGCGGCTATGCCGACCGGCAGATCGATGATCTGCTCGGCATCGACGGCGTGTCGCATTCCGCGGTCTATCTCGCCGCGATCGGCAGTCCCGCGCCGGAGGCCCCGGACATGCAGGGCTTCGGGCACTGAGCGCCATGCACGGCCGCGGCTGGTACCAGGTTGCCTTCGAAAGCGAGCTGACGCGGGAGGTCACGCCGGCGGCGGTCGGCGCACGGCGCCTGCTGCTGCTGCGGATGCCCGAGGGCCTGCGCATCACCGATGCCACCTGCCCGCACCGCGGCGCCGACCTGGGCCACGGCGGACGTCTCGACAACGGGGCGATCGTCTGCCCCTTCCACGGCTTCCACATCGGCATCGGCAAACCTGGAGCGCATGGCCTCCACGTGCGGGACTATCCGAGTCTCGTCATCGGCGGGCTGGTCTTCGCCCGGCCTTGCGACGGGCACGACAACGGCTTCGCGTCGATGATGGAAGAACTCGGCCGGCAGCGGATCATCGTGCCGGGCTTCACGCTGAAGCTTCGCGCGGCGGCCGAGATGGTGATCGAGAACGCCTTCGACCAGGCGCATTTCCGCTCCGTGCATGGCATCGGCCTGCATGGCGGCTTCCGCCTGCGGCCGAGCGAGACTGGCGAACTGGCGGTCGAGGGCAGCTTCGAACTGCCCTCCTCGCCCTGGCAACGCGGCCGGCCCGGGACGGAAGGCAGCGTCGTTCCCTTCACCGCACGGGCTTTCAGCCCGGGCCTCGTCGTCTCGCATCTCGGCGGCAAATATCCCTATGGGGTAATAACCGCGGCGACGCCGACGCCCGAGGGTGGCTGCATCATTCGGCTGTCCCTCGCGCTCGAACCCGATCGGACGAACCGTGCCCCGCCGCGGGAGCTGATAGACTTCCTGTTGCGGCGCAGCCGGGACGGGCTGGACAGGGACCGCCTGATCTGGGAGCACCGCTCCGGCGCGGCACCGGTACACTACACGCCGCTCGACGGCCCCGTCCGTGCCTTCCATGATTTCTGCGCCGGGTTCGCCGAGGCGGCGCGATGATGGCCGGTCTGGGCGAGGACATGGCCGCTGCCGTCCGTCCGGGCGAGGGCGAGGCGGTGTTCTGGATTCATGGCTACACCATGGATTCGCGGATCTGGGGTGAACTCTGGGACCTGCTGCCCGGCTGGCACCACATCGGCATCGACCTGCCCGGTCATGGCCACTCGCCGCCCCTGGCCTCCGGCCTGGACCTGTCCGGCCTGGCACGCCGGATCGGCCGGTTCGCGCTGGAACGGCAGGCTCGGCACCTGGTCGGCCTTTCCTTCGGCGGCATGATCGCGTTGCAGGTGGCGATCGAGTATCCGGACGCCTTCGCAACGCTTGTCCTCGGCGCGCCGGCGCTGGCCGGCGGCCCGCAGGACCGGCACGCTCAGGTCCGCAACATCGAACTGGCCAGGCTCTACCGCGCCCGGGGTGCCGGACCCTGGTTGCGCGATCTCTGGATGACCCCGCCGCCGGACATCTTCGCCGGCGCGGCACGTCAGCCCGCGCTGTGGCAGCGGCTGCACGACATCATCGGCGGCCACGCCTGGACCGAGCTGGCGGATTCACGGATGCAGGCGCTGACCACGCAGCCCCAGCCGGCGGCGGCCCTGCGTCGCGTCGCCGCCGATACGCTCGTCCTGGTCGGTGAAGAGGACGCGGAGGCGTTCAGGCGCTGTGCCGAGTTGATCAGGCGCGCCATCCCGCGCTGCCGCCGCGTCCACCTGGCGGGGACCGGGCATCTGACATTGCTCGAACGCGCCGCGACGGTGCACGCGCTGCTCGATGCACATTTCCGGCAGGCGACAAGAACCAGGCCGGTACTGGAAAGGAGGCAATAGCGATGGCAGGCAGGGGGAACATTCCTGAGGTCCGGGCGCCGGTGGTGCGCAACCAGGTCGTCCCGGGCAACCAGCTCAACCGGGTCGCGATGTCAAGCGGCCTTGATCCTGGCAGTGCCTTCGTGCAGCGCGCCTTGGAGCACCTACGGTCGCTTCGCGGCTTCGCCGACTTGCCCGCCGAGTTCGCGGCCGACCCACGGGTGGTACGGACCAGCGCCGGTGGTGCCACGGTGCATCTGCGCCAGCAGTTCAAGAGCATCCCGGTCTTTCTCGGCGCCCAGGCGGTACGCTTCCACCCCGATGGTCAGGTGGACAGCAGCATTGGCAACGCCGTCGCCATCGACGTGGACGCGCCGGTGGATCCTCGCCTCACCGCCGCCCAGGCGGTACTGGCGGCCGCCCGTCATGCCAGCCAGCTTGGGCAGTCCCTGCTCGGCGAGACGGACGACTTCGGCAGTGCGCTCGACGCACCCGGTGTCAACCTCGACGGGTTCGTGCCGCAGGTCCTGGCGGCGTTCCCGGAATTTCCGCCCCAACCCACCGTGCTGGCGCCCGGCCCATTCGGGCACGCGATCAAGGCGAACCTGATCTGGTTTCCCGGAACGGCCGGGTTGACGCTCGGCTGGGAAGTGATGCTGACCATGCCGCAGAGCGCCGGGCAGTACCGGGTGATCGTGGATGCCAACACCGGCGCCATCCTCTATTCGCGCCAACTGGTCGACATGCTCACCGCGCGCGCCTCGGTCTATGTCACGGATGGACCGCCCACCGCGCGGCAGACGCTGTCGCTGCCGCTGCCCTGGAGCACCTATGCCGCGGCGATCGACCCCGCGGCACTGCCGCCCGGCGTCCCGCCGCAGCCACCGGACTGGCTGGACGACGCGGCGCGCGATACCACCGGCAATTGCGTGCAGGCCCATCTGGGGGAGAGCGGCCCCCCGCTGGCCGGCCGGTTGGACGGCGGCGCACTGGTCTTTGAGCCCTCGCAGGCCGATGGCGACGACCAGAAGGTGCTGAACATGTTTTACTTCAACAGCTACCTGCACGACGTCTTCTACATGCTGGGCTTCCGCGAGGAGGACGGCAACTTCCAGGCCAAGGGGGTCGGCGGCATGCCCGGAGACCCGGTGGATGCCCGCGCCCATAGCGGGCCGGTCTGGGGCACGGCCAACATGCTGACGCCGCCTGACGGCACGAGCCCGACCATGAACATGGGCCTGGTGGCGGGTACCAACCGGCACACCGCCTTCGACGCCTCGGTTGTGTTCCATGAATACATGCACGGCGTCACCAACCGGCTGGTCGGTGGCCCGATGAACACCCACGCGCTGGAAACGGACCAGAGCAAGTCGATGGGCGAGGGCTGGGGCGACTACATCGCCTGCACGCTGACCGGCCGGAATATCGTCGGCGCGTGGGTCACCGGGAAGCCGGAAGGCATCCGTAGCCACCCCTATGACGACCAGTATCCCGGTACCTTCGGCAAGATCGGCACCGGCATTTACACCGAGATGCACCGGGTGGGCGAGATCTGGTGCGCCACGCTGCTGGCGATGAACCGCACCCTGAACGCGCGGCTCGGCGAGCCGCGCGGCCAGCGCCTTGCACTCCAGCTCGTGGTGGACGCGCTGAAGCTCTCGCCGGCCAATCCCAGCATGCTGGACATGCGGGACGCGATCCTGAAGGCGCTGGAGCAGAAGCGGCAGGCCTCGCCGCCTCTCCCCACCGCCGATGCCGATGCCGCGCTGGCCGGCATCTGGGCGGCCTTCGCCAAATTCGGCATGGGGGTGGGCGCGCGCTCTGCCGATGCAAGCTTCAACAATCTGGTCGAGGATTTCACTCCGGGCGTCGCCGCGACCGGCCAACCCACCGGCACCGGCACGGCAGGCACCAGCACCGGCCAGCCGACAGGCACGAGCGGCGACGGCGCCGCTTCCGGCGGAACGCCCAACCCCTCGGAGGCGGTGCGCGTCCTCATCCCGGACGGCGACCCGAACGGAATAACGCGGACGCTGACCGCCTCGACGGCGGGACCGATCCGGCGGGCCAAGGTGCATATCGACATTGCGCATTCCTACGTCGCCGACCTGGAAGTGAAGCTCGTGCCGCCGGTCGGGGGGCCGATCATGCTTTACAATCATGCTTATCAGGACACGCCCGACCTGGTGGCGGACTACACGACCGACGACAAGCTGAAGCCGCTGCTGGGCCAGCCGGGGCAAGGCGCCTGGCGGCTGATCGTGGCCGACACGGCGAGCGGCGCCGACGGCGCGCTGCGCGGCTGGAAACTCGAGCTGGCGGGCGATGTGACCTCCCAGCCCAGCGGCTTCGACGGCGGGCCGGCGACTCTGGACCTCGCCGCCATGGCGGCGGAGGTGCAGCGCCTGAACCAGGCGCTCGTCACGCTGACAGCAAAGGTCGATCACCTGTCGGCGCCGCACTAGGCGCGATGTGTGGGATCGTCGCGGTCCTTGCGCGGGAAGGCCGGGTTTCGCCGCAACTCGTGGCGCGGGCGGTAGCGCAGCTCGCGCATCGCGGCCCCGACGGGTGCAGGCAATGGATCGCGCCCGGCGGCCAGGTGGGGTTGGGGCATGCCCGCCTCGCCGTGATCGATCTCGAGACCGGCCAGCAGCCGCTGGCGAGCGAGGACGGCCAGGTCCTCGTCGTTGTCAATGGCGAGTTCTACGGCCACTCCACGATCCGCCGCGAACTCGAGGCGCGTGGACACCGCTTCAGCACGCGCTCGGACAGCGAAATCCTGGTGCATCTCTGGGAGGAACAGGGCATCGGCTGCCTTGAGCAGCTTCGCGGCGAGTTTGCATTCGTGGTGTGGGACGCGGCACGCGAGCTCCTGTTCGCCGCCCGCGACCGGTTCGGCGCGAAGCCGCTTTATTATGCGCAGCGCGAGGACGGGCTGTTCCTGGCCTCCGAGGCCAAGGCGCTGTTCGCGGCCGGGGTGCCGGCGCGCTGGGACCACCAGTCCTTCTTCGAGATGTGCCATCTCTATTATCCGCAGGGCCGGACGCTCTTCGCTGGCGTGCATCAGGTGCCGCCCGGACACTGCCTGTTGGCGACGGTGGAGGGTTGCCGGTTGCAGCGGTACTGGGACCTGGACTTTCCGCGCCGAGACGCGCCGATGCCGGAGCGCCTGCCGGAAGAGCATGTGGCGCTGCTGCGGGTGGCACTGGAGGAGGCAGTAGGCCTGCGGCTGCAGGCCGATGTCCCGGTGGGTTGTTATCTCAGCGGCGGGCTGGATTCGTCGCTGGTGCTCGGGATCGCGGCACACCAGGCCGGAGCCCCGATCGACGCCTTCACCATCGCCTTCGACGGTGACTCGCAGGACGAATCCGCGGTGGCGGCGGAGACGGCACGGCACGTGGGAGCACGGCACCACCTGTTCCGCGTCACCGAGGAGCAGATCGCCGACCACTTCTCCGATGCGATCTGGCACAGCGAGACGATCAATCCCAACACCAACGGCGTAGCGAAATACCTGCTGAGCCACCGGGTTCGCGAGGCCGGGCTGCGCGTGGTGCTGACCGGCGAGGGTGCCGACGAGGTGGCGGCAGGCTACGACTTCCTGGTGCGGGACATGATGCTGCGGGGCCGCCAGGGCACCGCCCGGCGAGAGCGGGAACTGGGCGAGCTCCGCGGTCCCGGTCTGCCGGCAGGAGGGGACAGTGTACCCACCGGCCTGGTGCGCGAGCGGCTGGGCTTCGTACCGTCCTGGGTGGTCTGGTTCGCCGAGGCGGCGGCGCATTCGCGCGCACTCTGGTCCCCTGCGTTCAGCGCCGAGGTCGCCGGCCGCGATCCCTATCGCGGCTTCCTCGACGCCCTCGACATCGGCGGCCAGGTCGAGGGCCGCGAGCCGGTGCACCAGTCTCTCTATCTCTGGACCAAGTCGATGTTTGCCAACCTGCTTCTGAACCAGCTCTCCGACCGGATGGAGATGTCGCACGGCGTCGAAGGCCGGCTGCCTTTCCTCGACGGCCCCGTGGTCGCGTTGCTGCGCGACATGCCGGTTTCGATGAAGATCCGCGGTGCCCAGGGTAAACACGCGCTGCGCGAGGCGGCTCGGCCCTACTGCACCGAAACCGTCCTGCGCCGGCGCAAGCAGGCGTTTCTCGCGCCTCCGCCGTCGCCGCGGCCGGACGGACGCCTCTTCAGCATGCTGCAAGATTTGCTGCGCAGCGACACCATGGCGGCAGTGCCGTTCTTCGATCCTCGGGCGATCCGGCGCTTCCTGGACGGGCTGCCACGCATCGCCAACCGGACCCCGCAGGTCTGGGCAGGGCTGGGCAACCAACTGGTCTACCTGGCCAGTGCCTGCATCCTGCAGGGCCGGTTCGCACTGGGCGATTAACCGCTGCCGGCACTCCTCGGGAGCAGGAATCGTGTGGCAAATCCGCCACAGCTATTCGCGTATTGCGAGTAGATGGAAAGGAGATGTGCAACCATACATCCATAACGGGTTAGAGACGGGTTGGTGGCTCCGTTTTCCTCCCCAAGGCAGGGCTTCCTGTCGGAGCCGCCGGCAAGCAACCATCCGCTAGACTGGCAGACTGTAGGCGCCTTCCCGAAGAGGGCGCCTCTTTTTTGGACCGCTCAGCCCGATCGCGCCCGCTGATACCGAAACCCGTGGGGGCGAGGAAACCGCGGCCTCGCCTGCGCGGTTTACAGGGTTTCGGTTGCGGCCATCGCCGGTGCAGCGGGACAGGCTGGACCTGCGCCTGCCGAGCAGGACCGAAGAGCAGGCTCGAGGCGGGAGGAGGGTTTGTCGTTGTTTTCGGGTACTCGATCCGAATGGGTCGCCGATCACAACCAGCGGGTCTACCAAAGGCACTCCTACAAGAGCGAAGCCAGGGACCTTACCGCCGCCGAAGCAGCGATCTTCCTGCGGTACGCGAATTGGATCGATGGCAAGGCCATTCTCGACCTCGGCGTTGGGGCCGGCCGCATCACGGCGTTCCTGTTGCCCCGAGCCGGGAGTTACACCGGTCTGGACTACAGTTTGCGCGCGGTTGCCGCATGTCGCGCGCGCTTTCCGGAAGCCGATATCCAGTACGGCGATGCCCGTGACCTGAGCAGGTTCAGGGAGGAGAGCTTCGACTTCATCCTGTTCGCATGCAACGGCATCGACGCGGTGGCTCATAACGACCGTCTGCAGATCCTTCGCGAAATGCGCCGTGTGCTGCACCCGGGCGGGCTGCTCGCATTCAGTAGCCACGACCTCGATGCGGTCAGGCAAGACACTCTGCGCAAGCAGGTGTTCAGGTCGAGCTTGCTCAAGCGTCCGCGGCAGTTGCTCAACCCTGTGCGGTTGGCGACCGCTGCCACTCGGCTAATGCGGCGGCTGTACAATCGGAGCCGGATGCGCGGCAAGCAGGTGCCCGGCGCCGGATATGCGCTGCTCAATGACAGCGGAATGGAGTTCGCGTGCATGCATTATTACATCACGCCGCAGGTGCAACACCGGCAGTTGCGTATGATGGGCTTCGCGGGGCCAATCGATACCTGCGACGACGGAGGCAACTCGCGCTACTACGTCGTGCGCAAGTCCAGTTGCTGAGCATCCCGAAGGGGCATGCCGAGTAGCCACATGCTCGAAAGTATGAGCGCACCTATGCAAGAGGATGGGCGTCTGTGACAAACATTTCCGTATAGCATCGGGATGTAGGCGCAACCTTTGGCGCGTTCCCCCGGCGCGCCGCCTTTTTCTGTCAATTTCCAACGGGCCGGTGCCACGCCATCTGCCGAGAACCGGGCCGGCACATCGGCCAATTCGGCTGCTTGAAGCATGACGAGGTCAGGTGACCTCGCCCTGCTTTGGCTTTCCTTGGTTGAGCACGTGATTCAGACCACCGACGCTTCCGCCTCTGGTCGTCACGCGTCATTCAGCCCAGATCCGCCAGCGCGGCGGGCGCGGCGGAACGCAACAGCAATTTGCGCACCTGCCACTGGGTCGCGGCATCGAGCGTCGTGAGAAATCGCACCTCGCCACCGGCCAATGCCGCGACCGGCAGCCCGTCGCAGTATAGCAGCCGGTTACCGGTCACGGCCGCAAGCCTTGCTCCGGGCGTCAGCACACCAAGCAGATTCAACGGATCCACGCCCGAGAGCGACACGAATGCGCCGGAGTTCGGGCGGCGCCGCACCTCGCGCAGCATTCCGACGGCGTCTGGCAGCGCATATTGCTCGCCCGAGAAGCCGGCAACAAAACGGCCGCCGCGGATTTCGCCACGCGCTTCCAGGCGGCGATAGACCCGCAACAGATCGCGCCATGGCGGCAACCATTCGGCTTCGCGTGCCAAAAGCCGCCAGAACACCACGCCATAGCGGCGCAGCAGCGCGCGTGCCACATGGTCCGTCGCGACGGCTCTGGCCTCAGGTCCGGTGGTCCAACGGCGCACGAGAGACCATCTGCCGGCGTCTTCCATGCCAAAACTCATGGCGCGCCGGCGCCGCGTCCCGCCAGCGGACGGTTTGCGGCGATCGGACGGCACCAACAGCGCACGCAGGCCACCGAAGCTGTCCGATATCGCCAGCCCCAACGACACCAGTTCCCCGAGGACTTCTTCCAGTTGCGGCCGCAACAAGCCGCTCGCCTGCGCCAATTCCTCGAAGAACAATGCACCCTGCGAATGCAAGGCATCGAGTACCAGCCGGGCTCGCGCGCTCGGCTGGATGTCATTCCCCGGATCGGCGAGCGAGCTCCAGAACGCGATGTTTCGACGCACCAGCAGGGCAATCGGGGTTGTCCGCACCGGTGAGCTTGTCGCGGAACCGGGCATCAGACGCGCCCAGGAGATGCGACCCGACAGGCACATATCGTCGAGCCAGGTGGGCTCGTAACCGACGATGCGTGCCGGCAGGATCTCGGTCTCCCATGCGCCCGCCGGCGCTTCGAAGCCTTCGAGCAAGGCGACCGCGGCGGAGACCGCGTCGGGGCCCTCCAGTCGCGTCTCGGGGGTCACGTGCTGCCAATCGAACAGGAAGCGAAGAAAGTCGCGCGCCGCCACGGGCTCGATTTCGGCTCTGAGCCGGCGGACCGTGTAGTGATGAATGCGCGCCAGCAGCCGTCTGTCACACCACTCTTCCGCGTTGCCGCCAGGCGTGAAGCGGCCGCGAAGGGCGAAGCCTTCGGTTTCCAGCGCGGCCAGCGCAGAACTGATCTCGGCAGCCTCCAACCCCAGGGGCGCGGCCAGCGCGGCCTGCGTGACGGGGCCCAGCCCCTCCAGCCGGCCGCGCAGGATTTCTGCCAGCGCCTCGGTGTCGTCGGGCAGGCCCCGGAACTGCGAGGCCCGTTCAGCGGCGACCCAGAGCGTCGCCTGGGACACGCGCAACCGGATGGTGCGACCCTGCTGCGACAGGGCAGTCAGCCAGCCGCGCCATTCCGGCACGGCGTCCACTTCGTCATCGTTCAGGCACTCCAGCCAGAGCAGCGCATCGTGCAGTTCCTCGGCATTGCCCGGATCGGGCCATGCTTCCGCGCGCACGCGGGCGATCGCCTCGGGGTCGAGGCGGCCAAGATCGGCGGCGTCCTCCGGCGCCATCCAGCGCCGGGCCATGACGGCCTGCGTGCGTCTTTCCTCCAGTGGCGCTTCATCGAGGTAGGCGTATGGCCGCGCCGACAGCACCTCCATCGCCAGCGGCGAGGGCTGCGTCAGGTCGCGGGCGATCACGCGCACCTCGCCTGATTCGATGCGAGTGAGCAGCCGCTCCAACCCCTCGATATCCATCGCCTCGTGCAGACAGTCCGCGATCGCCTGGTTGGTCAACGGATGATCCGGAATCTCGCGGTCGCCCGCCAGGTTCTCGGCGCACGCCATCTGATCGGGAAACACGCTGGCGATAAGGTCCTCGGCTTCCATGCGCGCAAGCTGCGGCGCCAGCTTCCTGCCGCCGCGGAACCGCGGCAGGGCAAGTGCCACACCTGCGACCCACCGCCAGCGCGTGGTGAACATCGGCGCGTCGAGCAGCGCCTGGACAAGCAGCGACCGTACCGTGTCGGAGCGCAGATAATGTGCGACTTCCGCCAGCTCGAAGCTGTGCGCGGTGGTCAGCGACAGAACGATGTTGTCCTCGGTCGCCGCCGCCTGCAGTTCGAAGTTGAACCGGCGGCAAAAACGCTTGCGGAGTGCCAGACCCCACGCGCGGTTGATGCGGCTGCCGAACGGCGAATGGACGACAAGCTGCATGCCGCCCGCTTCGTCGAAGAAGCGCTCCAACACGACGGTGTCCTGCGTCGGCAGGCATTCAAGCGCGGCGAACGACGCGTTGAGGTATTCGAGCAACTGTTGCGCCGGCGCCGCCCCGATCCCGGTCTCGTCCATCAGCCATTGCTCGGTGCTCTCGCTTGACTTGTCACGCCTGAGCCGCGCCGCGATGGCGGCGCGCAGGCGCGACACGGAGGCGGAGAGTTCGTCGCTGCGGCCAGGCGCTTCGCCAAGCCAGAAGGGGATGGTCGGCGGCTGGCCATGTGCATCCTCCACACGCACGACGCCGCGCTCGACGCGCATGATACGGTAGGATGTGTTGCCGAGCTGAAATACGTCGCCGGCCAGGCTTTCGACGGCGAAGTCTTCGTTGACACTGCCGATCGTCTGATTCTCGGGCTCGAGCAGCACCTGGTAATCCGCCGTGTCGGGGATGGTGCCGCCGGAGGTCAGCGCCGTCAGCCGCGCGCCGCGGCGGCCGCGCAACATATGATTGATCGCATCGTGGTGGATCAGCGTGCCGCGACGACCGCGACCGGTGGCAAACCCCTGCGCCAGCATATGCACCACATCGGTGAAGCCGTCGCGCCGCAGATCCCGATACGGCCAGGCACGCCGCATCAGGTTGTACAGCCCGTCCTCCGACCAGTCCTGCGCGCTGACCTCGGCCACGATCTGCTGCGCCAGCGCGTCCAGCGGTTGCTGCGGAATGGTCAGCCGATCGAGCTCACCGCGACGCACGCAGTCCAGCAAGGCCGTGCACTCGACAAGGTCATCGCGTGACAACGGGAACAGGTGCCCCTTCGGTGTGCCGCCGACGGCATGGCCGGATCGTCCGACACGCTGCAGGAAGCTGGCGATCGAGCGCGGCGAGCCGAGTTGGCACACCAGCTCCACCTCGCCGATATCGATGCCCAGTTCCAGCGATGCGGTCGCCACCAGTGCCTTCAGTTCGCCTCGCTTCAGCCGCTGCTCCGCCGACAGCCGGTGTTCCTTCGCCATGCTGCCGTGATGCGCGGTGACCGCCTGCTCACCCAGCCGATCGGATAATTGCCGCGCGATGCGTTCGGCCATGCGCCGCGTGTTGACGAACACCAGCGTGGTACGGTGCGCCTCGATCAGCCGTTTCAGCCGGTCGTAGACCTGCTGCCAGACCTCGGCCGACATCACTGCTTCCAGCGGCGCATCCGGCACCTCGAGGATCAGTTCGCGCGGACGCTGATGGCCGGTGTCGATGATTGCCACGTCTGTCGCGGTGGTGCCGCCAAGCAGATGCGCGACCGCCTCGATCGGGCTCTGCGTCGCCGACAGCCCGATGCGAACCGGATTGCCGCCGGTGAGCGCGGCCAGGCGTTCCAGCGACAGCGCCAGGTGAGCGCCGCGCTTGTTCGCCGCCATCGCATGGATCTCGTCGACGATGACCGTGCGCGTGGTCGCCAGCATGGCGCGGCCGGAGGTGGAACCGAGCAGGATGTAGAGCGATTCCGGGGTGGTGACGAGGATATGCGGCGGGCGACGCCGCATCCGCTCCCGTTCGCCGGGTGGAGTATCGCCGGTGCGCACCCAGGTGCGGATCTCCACGTCGGGGAGGCCGCGTCGGCAAAGCTCCGA
The DNA here is from genome assembly GCA_036555825.1 of Acetobacteraceae bacterium. Taxonomy (GTDB): domain Bacteria; phylum Pseudomonadota; class Alphaproteobacteria; order Acetobacterales; family Acetobacteraceae; genus JAMXLO01. The sequence goes on from DATBKQ010000489.1 coordinate 16,792, forward strand.
GCGGATCTCCGCGAGTGGCGCCTCCAGGTTGCGCTGAATGTCATTGGACAGCGCCTTCAACGGCGAGACATAGACCACCTGCGTGGCGTCGGGCAGTTCGCCTTCCAGGCCCTGGCGGATCAGGCTGTCGATCGCCGCGAGAAACGCGGCAAGCGTCTTGCCGGACCCGGTCGGCGCGGCGATCAGCGCATGACGCTTCGCCTGTATCGCCGGCCATGCCTGCAACTGGGCCGGCGTGGGGGCGGCGAACCGGGCCGCGAACCACGATGCGACGACGGGACAGAAAACCGATGAGAGGCGCATGAGACCGGCAATAAGGGAGCAGTGGGCGGAAAAATCAATCGACCGACGCAACGGCAGTTCGGTAGGGCTCACGCGCGGCGAAAACGGCAGGATGCCAAGCTGTCGCGTGCGTGAATGCGACAACAAACCGGCGACTTGACTCAACCAGCGGATGAAGCCTAACCGTGGATAAAACCGCATTGGGTACACCGAGGGCGATTTGCCCTTGTTCAAAAGCCTGCCTTGCAGCGAGCGGCTCTTATCGGGCGGTGGTGTTGCGTCGAGAGGGGCACAATGGGAGGAGCCGGCTTCCCGCGGCGCATGTTGTTCAGAGCGTGTTTCGTCACATCGCTCTGTCCGCTACCGCACATAGCACGCGCCGACGATGACCCGGCGCAGTCCGAGCTGCCGAAGCCGGGCGATCAACTCATCATGGTGGGACAGGAAGCGGACGCGACGCCGCTGAAGCCCGGCGACCTCGGCCTGCAGGAACTGGTCCTGGCGTGGGGCTTCGATCCTCAGAGGAAGATTGTGCGCAACGGCTCGCGGCTGAACATGGTGCTGCTGATGCGGTTCGATCCCGGAACTCTCGGCGAGGCGGAGCGGGAGATGAGCCCCGACGGGATCGTGGCTTATTCCGCCGTCTGCACGCACCAACAGTGCTGGGTGACGGACTGGTTGAAATCGACCCAGGTTTTGCAGTGCCCGTGCCATCAGTCCCAGTACGATCTGCGTCACGGCGCAAAGGTCGTGGGTGGGCCGGCTCCGCGGCCATTGCCTGCTCTGCCGCTGAAAATCAGCAACAGCCTGCTTGATGTCGCCGGGCCTTTCACTGGCCGTGTGGGAGGTGAACAGCAACAGGGCGCTTAGGGTTGATAGTTTTTGGGGAGGTGAGCCGATGCGACAACCGTTCAAGACTGTCCTTATGGCATGTGCCGCCGGGGTGCTTGGCTGTCTGGCCGCTCGGGGTGTAGCCGCGGAAGAGATGTCGAGCTACGCGCCGGTGACGCAGCAGCGCCTTGAGAGCCCGGAAGCCGGCAACTGGCTGCTCTACCGGCGAACATATGACGGCCATGGCTTCAGTCCGCTGCATCAGATCAACACCGATAATGTCAAGGATCTCGTGCCGGTCTGGACTTTCGCGAGCGGCGTTGTCGAGGGCCACGAATCGCCACCGATGGTGAACAACGGCGTGATGTTCGTCACCACGCCCGGCATGCAGGTGTTGGCGCTCGATGCCGCGACCGGCGATCTGATCTGGCGCTACAAGGAGAAGCTGCCATCCGATCTGTTCCAGCTGCATCCGACCAATCGCGGGGTCGCCATGTGGGGCGACAAGCTCTACCTCGCAACGGTCGATGCGCGGCTAATCGCGCTCGATGCGAAGACCGGCAAGGAGGTGTGGAACAGCAAGGTCGGCGACTACCAGCACGGCGAATATATGACGCTCGAACCGCTGGTGGTGCGCGGCAAGGTGATGGTGGGATCGTCCGGCGGCGAGTTCGGTGTGCGATCCTTCATCGCTGCCTATGATGCCGACACCGGGAAGGAACTGTGGCGGACCCATACCGTGCCAAGCCCGAACGAGCCGGGTGGCGATACCTGGAAGAGCGATGCGTGGAAGACGGGTGGCGGCTCGGTCTGGATCACCGGCAACTACGACCCGAAGCGAAATCTGGCCTACTGGGGCGTCGGCAACGCGGCCCCGTGGCCCGGCGATCTGCACCCTGGCGATGACCTTTATACCAGCTCGACGATCGCCCTCGATCCGGATACCGGCCAGATCAAGGGCTATCACCAATATCATTGGAACGACTCGTGGGACTGGGACGAAATCCGCCCGCCCACGCTGATCAACATGCAGCACAACGGACAAACCATTGACGCTTTGGTACATCCCGCGCGCGACGGCTATCTGTGGACGCTGCAGCAGACCGACAACGGCATCAAGTTCATCTCCGGTCAGCCGTTCGTCTATCAGAACGCGTTCAAGAGCATCGATCCGCAGACCGGCCGGCCGACCTACGATCCCGACCATAAGCCGGTGACCGGCAAGGAAGTCAGCTTCTGCCCCTCGCTGTGGGGCGGCGACGACTGGCCTTCGGAATCCTACAGCGATCAGACGCATCTGATGTACATTCCCGCCAACGACAACATGTGCGGCCAGATGCTGGGCGAGAAGAAGCAGCTGCTGGTGGGCCAGCTCTGGCTCGGCGCGGATCCCGACAGCCTGAAGCTGTTGCCGCGCGGCGACCACATCGGCGAACTTCAGGCGTGGGATCCGGCGACCGGCAAGCGCGCCTGGACCTATCCGTTCCCGAGCCAGTTGTTTGCCTCCGTGCTGAGCACGGCCGGCGGACTGGTGTTTGTCGGCGGCACCAACGACCGCATGTTCCGTGCGTTCGACGCGAAGAGCGGGGAGCTGCTGTGGCAGCAGAAGACCAACTCGGGAATCATCGGCATGCCGGTGGCGTATCAGGTCGGCGACACCGAATATGTTGCCATCCAGTCCGGCTGGGGAGTTGATGCCCAACGTATCCAGGACTCGCTGGCGAAGACATCGATGAAGCTCGATCCGAACGCCGTGCCGCAGGGCGGCGTGGTCTGGGTGTTCGCTCTCAGGCGGCATCCGTAGGGAAGTTTCGTCTGAAACCAGAGGTCGGAGGAGCAGCGGGATCGTCGACCCGCTGCTCCGCTCGACAAGGAGGTGAGCGATGGTCACATTGAAGGTCAACGGGCAGGACCACAGCTATGACGGCGACCCGACGGTGCCGCTGCTCTGGGTGATCCGCGACGAGCTGGGGCTGACCGGTACGAAGTTCGGTTGCGGCAAGGGCCTGTGCGGTTCCTGCACGGTGCACCTCGACGGCGTTGCGGTGCGGTCCTGCCAGACGGCGGTGTCGGAAGTTGCCGGTAAGGCGATCGTCACGATCGAAGGCCTCGATCCGGAAGGCAACCATCCCGTGCAGCGGGCCTGGCGCGAGACCAGCGCGCCGCAGTGCGGTTATTGTCACGCGGGACAGATCATGCAGGCCGCCGCCTTGCTGGCGGCGACACCGAAGCCTTCCGACAGCGATATCCTGACCGCGATGGCGGGCAACATCTGCCGTTGCGGCTGCTATCAGCGCATCGCGGAGGCGGTGCGTCTGGCTTCGACCGGAGTGTAAGCCATGACCCACATGTTCGAGACGATCCCGATTCCGCCGGGCGGTGTCGCGAATGTCAGCCGCCGGTTCATCATGAAGGGCATCGTCGGCTCCGGCGCATTGGTGCTGGGGGCCAGTGTCCTGCCGCGTCCGGCGATGTCGGCCTGGAGCACCGGCGCCGGCAAGATGCCGGGCGGCACGGTCAACGACCCGCATGTCTATGTCGCCATCGATCCGTCCGGCCT
>DATBKQ010000490.1:0-5387 GCA_036555825.1 Acetobacteraceae bacterium
CGGCCCCTACGCCACGCAGATGCTGGGCGACCTCGGCGCCGACGTGATCAAGGTGGAAGCGCCGGAGGGCGACAACTGCCGCTGGATCGGCCCTTCCCGCAACCGGGGCATGGGAAGCTATTTCGCCATGCTCAACCGCAATAAGCGCAGCGTGGTGCTGGACCTGAAGCGCCCGGCGGCGCGCGATGCGCTGCTGCGCATGGTCGATTCCGCCGATGTTTTCGTGCACAACATGCGGCCGGGCGCTGCGGCGCGGCTGAGGCTTGGCTACGCGACGCTCTCGGCGCGCAATCCGCGGCTCGTTTATGCCAGCGCGTCAGGCTTCCGCAAGGGCAGCAGCAAGCAGGAACATCCGGCGTTCGACGACCTGATCCAAGGCATGAGCGGACTGGCGGCGCTGAACGCCGGGCCGGATGGAGCCCCGCGATACGTGCCAAGTGTCGTGGTGGACAAGCTGACTGGCCAGATGCTGGCGTCGATGATCGACATCGCTCTGTTCCACCGCGAGCGTACCGGCCAGGGCCAGGAAGTGCACGTGCCGATGCTGGAGACCACGCTCTCGTTCCTGCTGGTCGAGCACATGTGGGGCATGGTGCTCAACCAGCCGGAGCTTGGCATGGGCTATCCGCGCATGCTGACGCCACACCGGCGGCCCTATGCCACGAAGGACGGCCATATCGCGGTGATCGCCGTCAGCGATGCGCACTGGGCCCGGCTGTTCGAGGCAATGGGTCGCGCCAGGCTGATCGACGATCCGCGCTTCGCCACCATCGCCGCGCGGTCGGACAATGTGGACGCGCTGTATGCCGTGCTGACCGAAGGCATGCGCGAGCACACGACCGCGGAATGGCTGGCGATCCTTGGTGCGCGCGACATTCCGTGCGGGCCGGCCAACACGCTCCCCGACCTGCTTGACGAGGAGTACCTGAAAGAAACGGAGTTCTTCCAGCGCACGCGGCATCCGCTGGATGGCGACGTGACGATCACCGCCATTCCGGCCCGGTTCTCCGCCTCGCCCCCTTCGGTTCGGCGGCTCTGGCCCGCCCTCGGCGAGCACACCGAGGAAGTGCTGCGCGAAATCGGCTGCACTGATGAGGAGATGCGCGCGATCAAGCTCTGATCAGCCGCTCAGCATCCGCCCCAGTGGCCGGCCGGCGAACAGATGCACATGGAAATGCGCCACTTCCTGTCCGCTGTGCTCGCCCATGTTGGCGAGCAGGCGATAGCCCTGTGCCTCCAGCCCGAGGTCTTTCGCCACCTTGCCGACCGCGCGCATGAAACCAGCGATCTCGTCGGCGCCCGCGTTGGCACTGAAGTCGGCGAACGACACATACCTGCCCTTTGGGATGACCAGCACATGCACGGGCGCCAGCGGATGGATGTCGTGGAACGCCAGCGCCCACTGATCCTCGTACACCTTCTTGCTCGGGATCTCCCCACGCAGGATACGGGCGAAGATGTTGCTGTCGTCGTAGGGCGGCAGGCCGCTCACAGCCATCGCTAATCTCCCGGCTTGCGGTGGTCAGGGAATTTTCGTGGTCTCCAGGTTGAAGGCAACCGGCAGGTTACGCGCCCTGGCCGCCTTTTCGGCGATGCCGCTGATGCCCTCGCGCCGCTTCAGTTCCTCCCAGACCTCGTCCGGCCGGATGCCGCTGGCGACCCACAGCACGATGAGGTGGTAAAGCACATCGGCGCTCTCGGCGACCACGCCGTCGTGGTTGCCGGCGACCGCCTCGATCAGGCACTCCACCGCCTCTTCGCCGAACTTCTGCGCCACCTTGGCCTGGCCGCGCGAGAGCAGCCGAGCCGAGTGACTGACCGCCGGATCGGCGGTGCGTCGGCCCATCACCACCGTCCAGAGCCGATCGAGCACTGCCGCTGCCGGACCGATGGCCAGCGGCGGCAACGGGCGCGGCACCTCGGCTTCCGGCTTGGCCACGCGCTTGCTTGGCTTGCGCCGCTTCTTCAGCCTGGCGTCCGGCTTCCTCTTGGTGGACTTGGCCATCGCGGCGATCCTCAGACGGCCTGGCGTGGCAGGCGGACGGGCAGGCCTGCCTCATACAGGGCCGACTTCACCTGCGCTATGCTGAACGTGCCGAAATGAAATATGCTCGCCGCGAGCAGGCCCGTGGCGCCCGCCTCGGCACCTTCGACGAAGTGCCGCAGCGTGCCGACCCCGCCGGAGGCAATCACCGGCAGCCGCACCGCGCCACACACCGCCCGCAACAGGTCGAGGTCGAACCCAAGGCCGGTTCCGTCGCGATCCATGCTGGTGAGCAGGATCTCTCCGGCGCCCAGTTCCGCAAGGTGGCGGCACCACCAGACGGCGTCGAGCCCGGTGGGACGGCGCCCGCCATGGGTGAATACCTCCCAACCGCCGGATCCGGACTGCTTTGCGTCCACCGCCGCCACAACACACTGGCTGCCGAACTTCTGCGCCGCCTCGCGGACCAGCTCGGGCCTCTCTACCGCCGCCGAGTTGACGCTGCACTTGTCGCTCCCGGCGAGCAGCAGCCGACGCATGTCATCGGTGGAGCGGATGCCGCCGCCCACCGTCAGCGGCAGAAAGACCCGCGCCGCGGTGCGGGAAACCACATCCAGGATGATGTCGCGGTTCTCGTGGCTCGCTGTGATGTCGAGGAAGCACAACTCATCCGCGCCCGCGGCGTCGTACAGCGCGGCCTGCTCGACCGGGTCGCCCGCGTCGCGCAGGGAGACGAAGTTCACCCCCTTGACGACCCGGCCATCCTTCACGTCCAGGCACGGAATGACGCGCAGCTTCAGCATGACGGGCTGCTCTTAGAATAGGCTCCCGCAAACCGTGCAAGGATTTATGCACGGGAGTTGACCGGCCATGGAGGGCACGTTCCGGATGTATCGGCGACTTGTGTGCTTCAAAGTGCCGAACCGTACCGCAGCATCGAGAGCGCCTGTGCCGGATCCACCCGGCCGTCATAAAGCGCCCGTCCGAGGATGACGCCGGGGATGCCGGCATCGCGCAGCTCGGTCAGATCCTCCAGGCTGGCAACGCCGCCCGAGGCGATCACCGGCACTTCGACCGCATTCGCCAGCGCCACGGTCTGCTCTACATTGGGTCCGCTCAGCATGCCGTCCCGGCCGATGTCGGTATAGATGATCGCCGCGACACCGGCGCCCTCGAACGATCGTGCCAGTTCGCCGGCACTGAAGGCGGAGGTTTGCGACCAGCCCTCGGTCGCCACCTTGCCGTCGCGCGCGTCGATGCCGACCACGATGCGGCCGGGAAACGCGCGGCAGGCCTGGCGCACCAGCGCCGGGTTCTTGACCGCGGCGCTGCCAAGGATCACGCGGCGGACGCCCGCGGCGAGCCACGTCTCGATCCCGGCCATATCGCGAATACCGCCGCCGAGCTGCACCGGGATCGTTACCGTGCTCAGGATCGCCGCGACGGCTGCGGCGTTGACCGGCCGGCCGGCGAAGGCGCCGTTCAGGTCCACCACGTGCAGCCAGGAGAACCCGGCATCCTGCCAGGCCCGCGCCTGCGCGGCGGGATCGCTCGCATATACGGTGGCTTCGTCCATCGCACCGCGCCGCAGCCGGACGCACCGGCCGTCCTTCAGATCGACCGCCGGGTACAGGGTCAGCGCCGTCATCCGCCGCTCTGGCCGCGCCGCGTCCCCGGCTTGCGCAGCCGCTTGAAGTAGAAAAAGCCGCGCACGACCTGGCCGCGCACGAAGGCGTAGTCCGGGTGCACGCCCCACCGCTTATAGCCCAGCGATTCGTACAGCCGGATGGCCGCCTCCTGCGTCTCGCGGACGTCGAGGTTCAGGACGTGGTAGCCAAGCTCGCGCGCGCGGTCCTCCACGCACAGCGTGAGCATGCGCGCCAGCCCGTGGCCCCGCGCGTAAGGGGCGATATAGGAGTGCATGAGTTGCGCCGCGTGCGCCTGCGCCTCATTATTGCGCGGCGGGCGCACAAGATGCGCCGAGCCCACCACCAGGCCGTCCAGCCGAGCGATGAACAGCTCGCGTTCCGGGACCAGCAGCACGCCGCGGAAATAGGTCTCCAGCGCCATCGTGCCAGGTGGGTTCACCCAACCGAACCCGCCGCCGTCGATGATGGCGGCCGATGTCGCCTCGCACAACGCGTGCAGGTCATCGTCGGTGAACTCGGTGACGTGCTCGACCAGACGCTGCACAGGCAGCGATTGTGCCTCATCCGCCATGGCGTCAGGGGTTCCAGCGCAGGAAATTGCTGAGGATGCGGATGCCGACCTCCTGACTCTTCTCGACATGGAACTGCGTGCCGGCGCGATTGCCGCACGCCACCATCGCCACCACTGGACCGCCGTATTCAGCCATTGCGAGCGTTTCCCGCGGGTTTCCGCCGACCAGGGCGTAGCTGTGCACGAAGTACACGTGGTCACCCGGTAGGAGACCATCAAGCAGCTTGTGGCTTCCCGGAACGAAATCCAAAGCGTTCCAGCCCATCTGCGGCAGACGCAGCCCGGGAGCCGCCATCTCGGCGATCTCGCCGCGGATCCAGCCGAAGCCGGGGGTGATCTCGTGTTCCAGCCCACGCTCTGCCATGAGCTGCATGCCGACACAGATACCAAGGAAAGGTGCGCCGGCCTCGGTCGCCTGCTCGATCGCCTGCCGCATGCCGCGCACCGCCGCCAGTCCGCGCCAGCAGTCGGCGAACGCTCCCTGTCCGGGCAGCACGATGCGATCGGCCGTCGCGACATAATCGGGGTCCGCCGTCACCCGCACCTCGGCCTCGAGGCCGGCGCGTCCGGCCGCCAGAGCGAGCGCCCGCGAGGCAGAGGTCAGGTTGCCGCTGCCATAATCGACCACGGCGACCTTCATCGCGCGTCCGGGGGCAGGTAGCTGCCCTTCAGGTCCGGCCGCCGCTCCAACAGCCGCGCAGTCGCGTCCAGTTCATCCCGCGCGGCCACGACCTGCGCCAGCAGATAGCCCCGATGATCGAGCGACCAGCGGCGCAGGTCGTGCCCGGACAGTCCAAGCAGCATCACGAGTGCGATCAGCAACGCCGCGGCGAGGCCGCCGTCGGTCAGGACGATGATCAGCACGAAGGCCGCCAGGGTCAGGGCCGCGGCGATCCAGGCGCGGTGCGTGGCCAGCCAGAGCGGGCCGAACAACAGCGCGCCCCAACTGAAGCCCTCGCGGACCAGGACGGGCGGGGTGCCGGACCGGATATGCGCCGTGTAGAACCTCACAGCGCCCCTTTGGTCGAGGGTATCGCGTCGCCGGCCCGCGGATCGAACTCGGCGGCCATGCGCAGCGCCCGCGCCGTCGCCTTGAAGCAGGCTTCGGCGACATGGTGCGCGTTGCGGCCGGCCCGGCGGGTGATGTGCAGCGTCACCAGTGCGTTCATGGCGAAGGCGCGGA
>DATBKQ010000491.1:0-9961 GCA_036555825.1 Acetobacteraceae bacterium
CTCCCGCCCGAAGGTCTTGGGTGCTTCGACCTGGTGCTGAGCTACACCGGCGGTGGCACATTGGACACCCTGCGCACACGGCTTGGCGCGCGTCGTGTCATACCGCTATATGGCTCCGTCGATCCGGACGTACATCGTCCCGGGTTGCCGACGCCGCGGTACAGCGGCGCATTGTCGTATCTCGGCACCTATGCGGCGGACCGCCAACCAGCACTGAAACGCCTGTTCCTGGCACCCGCACGCCGGCGACCCGAGAGCAGGTTCGTACTCGCCGGAGCAATGTACCCGCGGGACTTTCCTTGGTCGAGCAACATCTACTTCGTCCGTCATCTGCCACCGCCGGAACACGCGGCGTTCTACGCATCGTCTCGGCTGACGCTCAATGTGACGCGGGCCGCCATGGCAGCGGCTGGGTGGTGCCCTTCGGGAAGGCTGTTCGAGGCGGCTGCATGCGGCGCGCCAGTGCTGAGCGACGCCTGGCCTGGGCTAAATGAGTTCTTCACGCCAGGCCGCGAAATCCTGATCGCGCAGGACACCGAGGAAGGCCTGGCAGCGATCGACCTGCCCGATGCGGAGCTTGCCAGGATCGCCAGGCGGGCCCGTGAGCGGGTACTGGACGAACACACCGCGTCGCACCGCGTCAGGCAGATGGTGGCTGCATTCAGCAAAGCCGTTTCAATGGAGGCCGCTTGACCTGGGGCATCATCCCGGCTGCCGGCAACGGCATTCGGATCCAGCCGCTGGCATTCTCCAAGGAGTTGCTGCCGGTCGGCTCCCGTATCGACGCGGGAGGCATGGAGCATCCCCGCGCCGTCAGTGAATACCTGGTGGAGCGCATGGTCCGCGGTGGCGCCAGCAAGCTGTGCTTCGTGATCTCGCCGTGGAAGTCGGACATCCTGCAATACTACGGCGGCGCGGTCGCCGGTGCCGACATTGCGTATGTGATCCAGAGCCACGCCAGCGGGCTATGCGACGCGATCTTCTGCGCTACGCCGCTGGTGCATTCCGATGAACCGGTGTTGATCGGGCTGCCCGATACGGTCTGGTTCCCCGAGGATGCCTTCGGCGAATTGCCTGACGACGGGCTCTCGCTGCTGCTGTTTGAGGTGCAGCGACCGGAACTGTTCGATGCTGTCATCATGGACGAGGGCAACCGGGTGCGGGAAATCCAGGTAAAGTCGGCGGACGCACGCTCGAACTGGGTCTGGGGCGGCTTCAAGATGCCGGGTCATGTGCTGCACGACTTGCGCGCGCTGTGGCTGCGGCGTGGCCGGCGAGACGAGTACGTCGGCACGCTGCTGAACGCCTGGCTCGGCGACGGGAACACAGTGCACGGCGTGCGCGCCGGCGGCCACTATGTCGATGTCGGCACAGTCGGCGGCTATCGCGAGGCATTGCGTCTGCTCGGCGACGGCCCTGCTCTTGCGGATTCGCCGGCATTCATTCCAGCAGCGCGGAGCGAGCGACATGGACGGCAGCGCCACGCCGCGGCGGGGCCGTAGCATGTGGACATCCGAAAAGGTCAGGGCAAAGGCCACCGCCCTGGGTCCGTGGTTCCACAACATGCGGCTGATGGGAGTGTGGACCGCGCCGGATCACTTTCTCGGCGATTATCCCAACATCAAATGGCGCTGCTATGCGGAGGCGATCCCGTCTGATCTGCGTGGCAGGACGGTGCTGGATATCGGCTGCAATGGCGGATTCTTTTCACTGGAAATGAAACGCCGCGGCGCCGATCGGGTCATGGGGATCGACTTCGACGAGGACTACCTGGCGCAGGCCCGTTTCGCCGCCGACGTCGAGGGACTCGATATCGAGTTCCGCCGCATGTCCGTCTATGACGTGGGCGCGCTGGGTGAGCGATTCGATATCGTGTTGTTCATCGGCGTACTCTATCATCTGCGGCATCCGCTGCTCGCACTCGACCTGGTCCACGACCACGTCGCGCGCGATCTGCTGATCTTTCAGTCGATGCAACGCGGCAGCACGGACGCGGCAGAGGTTGCGGCGGATTATCCATTTTCCGAAACCGGCCCGTTCGACGATCCAGGTTATCCGAGGCTGCACTTCATCGAGCACCGCTACGCGGGTGATCCGACGAACTGGTGGGTGCCCAATCGGGCGTGCACCGAGGCGATGCTGCGCAGCGCCGGTTTCGAGATTCTCAGCCGGCCAGAGGAGGAAACCTATTTCTGCCGCCGCGTGGCACGGCCGGATCAGGCGTACGGACCGGTGTACCCGGCGCGAGGAGCGGAGAGCGCATGATCGAAGCGGCGATGATCTGGAACGAGCCGAACAACAAGTCGCACTGGGACCTGGAGGCGGACCCGGAGTGGCGGATCTTCGCCCGCATGGCGAAGTTGGCCGGACAGGCGATTGCGGCCGAGGCGCCGCGGCTGCCGCGCGTGCTGGGCGGGATTTCACCGATAGATCCCGGCTTCGTCCGGCTGCTCGCCTCGCATGGTGTGCTAGAGGACATTGACGCGGTCGCGGTGCATGGATTCCCGCTCGACTGGAATCACTGGCAGATCGACGAGTGGCCGGACAAGCTCAGTGTGATTTCGGGCGCCACCGGTCTACCGATCTGGGTTTCGGAAGTTGGCGTATCGAGTTTCGGCGCGGAGGAGGTGCAGGTATGGGGTCTGCGCCGCAGCTACGAGCTGCTCGCCGGTCGCGCGCCACGCATCCAGTGGTACAGTCTATACGACCTGCCGGCGGACTGGCCGGCGACGACCCGGCACAAGGAGGCGGAAGGGTCATCGTATTACCGGCATTTCCACATGGGCTTGCTGGATGAGCACGGCCGGCCGAAGCAGGTGGCGAAGATCTTTCACGACGTCACGCCAGAGATCGGACTTTGCCAATGGTTCCATTTCGAGGACCATCGTCTGGACGATGCGGTGCGATGGATGAAGGACCTGGGTGTCACGTATCTACGGACCGGACTGAGCTGGGCGGACTCTTATCGTCCCGACGCTCTGGCCTGGTTCGATCGTCAGATGCGCGCACTGGAGGACTTTGCGGTTACCGTGACGTTCTGCTTCACGCCGGAACATAAAGGGACCTGGCCGCACTATACCGCGCCACCCCAGGAGCCGGCGGAATTCGCCGAATTCTGCGCCGCGATGATCCGCCGGTATGGCTGCGGTGCGGTGCCGCAACCGGTTGGCACCGAGGAACCCCAGAGGGTTGATGCATTCGAGCAGATAGATGCCGTGGGGAACGACTGAGGGCTGCTGTTCTCCGCCATGCGGCGAAAGGCCATCGATGTCGTGGTCGACCGAGGGATGACCGGTGCGCGTTGGTGCGCTTCCGACGCGCAGGTGTTGCAGTGCTGCGCATCCTGAGTGTCGCCTACCCGTTCGCACCGGTAGGACGGGACGCGGTCGGGGGTGCCGAACAAGTGCTTTCGGCACTGGACGAGGCTCTGGTCGCCGCGGGGCACCGCTCGATCGTCGTCGCGTGCGAGGGGTCGGTCATCACGGGCAGCTTGCTGCCGGTTCCGCTTCCGACCAAAGGCGAGATCGATAGCGAGGCTCGCCGAACTGGCCATATGGCGGTACGCCGGGCCATCGAGACAGTCGGAAGGGACGCGGATCTCGTTCATCTGCATGGGGTGGATTTCCACGCGTATCTGCCGCCGGAGGGCAAGCCAGTTCTGGTTACGCTGCACCTGCCGGTGGCGTGGTATCCGCGCGGTGCGCTGCAGCCGGGGCGACCCGCGACCTGGTTCAACTGCGTGTCGCGCTCGCAGGAGAGTACCTGCCCAGCCGAGGTCAATCTGGTACCTGCAATCCCGAACGGGGTTCCGGTCGATGCGCTCTCGCGGTTTCGGCATGGCTGCCGCGGCTATGCGCTGATGCTGGGTCGCGTGTGTCCCGAGAAGGGCCAGCACCTCGCGCTGCAGGCAGCGCACCGTGCAGGCATGGCGCTGCTGTTCGCTGGAGAGGTGTTCCCCTACGCGGAACATCGCGCCTATTTCGAAGAATGCGTCCGTCCGCTGCTGGATCGGCGCCGACGCTATCTGGGACCGATTGGCTTCATCCGCAAACGCCGACTGTTGAGCGCGGCGCGCTGTCTGCTGGTGCCAAGCCTGTGCCCGGAGACGAGTTCGCTGGTGGCGATGGAAGCCATGGCGTGCGGCACGCCGGTGATCGCCTTCCCTTCGGGCGCCCTGCCGGAGACCGTTGATACCGGCCGCACGGGTTTCATCGTCAAGAACGTCGACGAGATGGCGGCAGCGCTGCACGCCGTGGCGTCGATCGATCCGGAGCACTGCCGTCGGATGGCATCCGAACGATTTTGCTTGCATCGCATGACCGATGCGTACCTGGCGCTGTACCAGCGCTTGGTGAGATGCACACCCTTGAGCTGGTGACGGACGAGGCTGGGCTCGCCGCCGTCTGGCCAGCCTGGGAAGCGCTATGGCGACGTACGCCAGAGGCGTGGCCGTTTGCCGCGCCTGCCTGGCTGCGGCCGTGGTGGGACGCTTTTGGCACCGGCCGGCCTGTGATCGCGCTGTTGCACGATTCGCACGCCTTGACGGGCGTGCTGCCTTTGTATCGTCTGGGGGACAAGTTGTTGCCGATGGGCGCCGGCATCAGCGACTATTTCGACCTGCTGCTCGCTCCTGAAGCGCCGATAGATAGTGCATCGGCGCTGCTGCGTACGGCATTGAACGCGGGCGATGCGCCGCATTGCGATTTGGCGGAGCTGCCGCCGCGTGCGCGCCTGTTGCAAGCGGAAGCTCCGAGCGGATGGATTGACGAGCTGTGGGTGAGTTCACCTTGCCCGGTGCTCAGCCTGCTGCCGGAGCCGGCGATCCCGAAGGGCCGGTGGCGCGATCTGCGCCAGGCGCGGCACCGCGCAGACCGAGCCGGCGGCTGGGCGGTGCAATACGCCGACAGCACGTCGCTTGGCCAACTGCTCGATGCGCTGTTCAAGCTGCACACCAAGTGCTGGCAAGCGCGCGGCGAACGCGGCGTGCTGGCCGATCCGCGGGTGCTTGCGTTCCATCGGGCGGCCGGTCCGCGCCTGCTGCGGGCCGGGCTCCTGCGCATGGCGGCCATCCACTTGCGCCGCGATATCGCCGCGGTCGCCTACGCGATGTTGACGAAGGATCGGATCCTCTTCTACCTGACGGGGTACGACCCGGACATTGCATTCGAGAGTCCCGGAACGCTTCTGTTGGGCCACATGCTTGAACACGCTGCCCAGGAAGGCAGGCATGAGGCGCATTTCCTGCGCGGCGACGAGCCGTACAAGTACGCCTGGGGTGGCGTTCAGCGCCGTAACACGGGGCGCAGCTTTCGTCGCGCATGACTGGCGAGGACCCGCTGCTGGCCTGTCTCGCAGGCCATCTTGCGGCGGACATGGCAATCGCTCGGCTGCTGCTTGCCGGGGAAAACGCCGACGGCATCCGCGGGCGGGTGCGGGCCAGCCGCGATGCGAGCGCCGCCTGGACTGAGCTTGACCGCCTCACACAACGTGCGCCGCTCGAGCGATTGCGGCGCATGCTCGACGGCGCAGGCGTGGATCATGCCGCCGCGGCAACACCAGATGCGATCGCCGCTCTGTTCGATCGCGCCGTCGCCGAATCGCCGGAGGCCAGTGTCGCGATGTACTCGCTGGGCGACCACGCTCGATTGCAGGTCGCGACGGAAGAGGTCGTCGATTGGCTGCGCCGGGCCGGGTTGCTCGGCCCAGACCTGGACGTGCTCGACCTGGGTTGTGGAATCGGGCGAGTTGCCGCCGGGGTTGCCGGGCAAGTGCGATGGGTGCTGGGCACTGAGATCTCGCGCGGCATGCTCCAGGAGGCGCAGCGGCGCTGCGTTTCGGCAAACAACGTCAGCTTTGTCATGGCGACAGGGCAGGACCTGGCAGCACTCGCCGATGCAACATTCGACCTCGTACTGGCGGTGGACAGCTTTCCTTACCTCGTGCAGGCCGGTGTTGCTGAGCGGCACATGGCAGAGGTGCGGCGCGTGCTGCGCGTGCCCGGGCGGTTCGTGCTGCTCAATCTCTCCTATCGCGAGAGCCGCACCGCCGACCGCGCGGACGCCGAAAGATGGGCCCAGAGCCATGGACTCGCATTGCGGCGAAGCGGCATTTCGCCGTTCCGCCTGTGGGATGCGGTCGCGTATGTCTTCGAGCGGACGTAGCGCAGCGAATGAGCGGTGCATCACAACACCCGCGCATACGTACGAGCTGCCGATCGCGGACGCCTGCTGGTGCTACTGGACGGAGTCCGGCCGCACCCGTACTGTGCTCGGGGCTTGAAGGCAGTGCCATGGTCCAGGCGGAGGACCCGCTCATCCAGGCCGAGCGTCATGTGCGGGAGGGAGAGGCGCGGGTCGCCCGACAGGCCGCGCTGGTGGCGCGCCTCCTGGCGCGCAGACTCGACCCGACGGAAGCGGAATTGATCCTCCAGCGGCTGCGGACCTCCTTACGGCTGTCGCGCGAGCATCTTCACCGACTGCTCCGGGCGACCGCCACGAAACCTGGAGAGTGGCTTGGGTGACCGACACGGGGGAAGGAAGCACTGCGCAAGCGTGCGAACCGATCCGCAACAGCCGAAAGAGGTCAAGCTGACCTCGTCATGCTTCAGGCTGATATGAGAGGCCCAGCCGCGCCGCTGCGGGGCCTTCGCATACTCGATCTCACGACCGTGCTGTTCGGTCCGTTTGGGACCCAGACCCTGGGAGACTGGGGCGCCGAGGTGATCAAGGTCGAGAGCCTGGCAGGCGATACGTGGCGCACCTCCGGCGTATTCCGCAACCGCGGCATGAGCGGACAGTTCATGGCGGCGAACCGCAACAAGCGGAGCGTTGCGCTGGACCTGAAACACCCCGAGGGCAAGCAGGTGCTGCGCCGGCTGATACCCACGGCCGATGCGCTGGTCAGCAACATCCGGCCCGCCGGCCTGGCGCGGCTCGGCTTCAGCTATGCGGCTTGCCGGGAGCTCAATGCCCGGATTGTGTATGCCAGTGCGGTCGGCTTCGGTCAGGACGGGCCGTGGCGCGCGCGGCCGGCGTTCGACGAGATCATCCAGGCGGCGTCCGGCTTTGCCTCGGCCATGGGCACCGACGAGGAGCCGGCGTTCGTCCCCAGCCTGATCGGCGACAAGATCTGCGGCATGGCGCTTACCGCGGCGGTGACGGCGGCGTTGCTGCACCGCGAGCGCACCGGCCAAGGCCAGATGGTCGAGGTGCCGATGCTGGAGACGCTGGCGGCGTTCAACAGCATCGAGATGTTCGGCGGTATGGCATTCGAGCCGCCGCTCGGGCCGGCGGGCTACAGGCGGATGAAGGCGCGGCGGCCGGTGCGTACCAAGGACGGTTGGCTGACCATGCTGCCTTACTCGGGCGCCAACTGGTGCTCGTTCTTCGAGGCAGTAGGGCATCCCGGATGCATCGAGGAGTTTCAGGTGCGCGATCCGGTAGCCCGGGCGCGCAACATCGATCGTATATACGACCGTATGCGCGAAATCGCCGTGACACGAACCACCGCGGAGTGGGAGGAGCTGCTGCTGTCGATCGATGTGCCACATACGGCGTTCGCCAAACTGTCCGAGGTGACCGAGCAGCCGCACCTCAAGGCGGTTGGCTTGTTCCAGGAGCTGGAGCACCCGAGCGAAGGGACCATCCGGCAGGCCCGGCCGCCGACGCGGTTCTCCGGCAGTCCGGCGAGGGTGCATCGGCTGGCGCCGCGGCTCGGTGAGCACACGCGCGAGGTATTGCGCGAGGTGGGCTATGGTGAGGCGGAGATCGACAGGCTGGTCGAGAGGAGGGCGGTGGGGGTGATCTGATGGGGGGCCTTCAGTACGGCGCCCCGACAAATATGAAGGTCGTGCCCGTCACGATCGGGGCGCTGGCACCGACGAACGATACGTTCGCGTCTTTCACCTGACGGGAGCCCGCCCGGCCCGAAGCCTGCAACGCACCTTCGATGATGTGCCACAGCCCGTGGATTCGCCCCGTGCCGAGGCTGCCGCCGAACGTGTTCAGCGGCAGATCGCCATCCAGTTCGATGCGACCGTCCTGGATGAAATCCAGCGCCTCGCCTTCTCGGCAGAACCCGTAGGACTCCAGCCCGTAGATCACCGACGCCGAGAACCCGTCGTAAATCTGCGCCACATCGACATCCTTTGGCGAAAACCCCGACCGTTCCCAGGTCAGCTTGGCGGAACTGCTGCCGCCCAGCATGTAGTCGCTCAGGCTGCCGATCCGTCCCGCCACCTCGAAGTGCAACCGTTGACCATATCCGGCGAGATAGGCCGGCCGCGGCTTCAGGTCGCGTGCGCGGTCGGCGGTGGTCAGCACAATGGCGACCGCGCCCTGCACCGGGATGTCGCAATCGAACAGGCAGAAGGGATAGGCGACCCAGCGCGAGTTCAGGTAATCCTCGCGCGTCAGCGGAGTGCCGTAGAAGTAGGCGTGCGGATTGTGCTGCGTATGCTTGCGCTGCGTCACCGCGAGAGTGGCCATCTTCTCCCGGTTCTGCCCGTGCCGCTCCAGCCAGCGTGTGTAGGCGACCGCCATGCCCTGTCCGGGCCCGCCGAAGCCGTACGGCGCGGTGAACTGCGCCGCGCCAGACGCATTCGCGCCAGGCAGGTTCTGGTAGGTGCCGCGGGGATTGTGCATCGCCCGCCATACCACCGCGTATCTGCACACGCCGGCGAGCAGGGCGTTTACCGCCTGCTGCACGGCGCCACCGATATTGGTGGTGCCCACCTGGATGTGCCAGGTCAGGTTGGGCAGCTTCAGCATCGCCATCATGCAGTTGACCGAGACGATGGAGATGCCGTCGATCTCCGCGTGCCCGGTCGCCGGCAGCTCGGGATACGTGGCCAGGCCGTCGATGTCCTCTATCCGCAGTCCCGAATCCGCGACAGCCTGCTTCACCGCGGTGAGTGCGTGCGCCGCTAGCGGGACGTCGGCCGAGCGCGTGACCTTGGAGAAGCCCACCCCGCTTACCGCCACCTTGCATCGGTTCTCCCACACGTGGGCTGCTCCTTCACATGCGAAAAATACTGCTTTGCCGTCACAGCTCGCCGTTTACGTCGTCCTGTCGCGCGGCCGCAAAGACGTGTTGGTGTGGACGGCCCCACGGCATCGCGTGCCAAATGTTGGGTCGTTGAGGAACCAACAGGAGGCCGTCCGTGGACAAGCTTAAGCTGATTGCGATGGATACGTCCAAGCACGTTTTCACCCTGCACGGGGTGGGTGAGCGGGGACAGGTGTTGCTGCGACGCGAGCTGCGCCGCGGGCAGGTGGAAGCGTTGTTCGGCAAACTGCCGGCTGTGGAGGTGGTGCTGGAGGCATGCGGCGGGTCGCATCACTGGGGCCGCGTGCTGACCGCGCTGGGCCACCGGGTGCGGCTGATCCCGCCGCAATATGTCAAGCCGTTCGTCAAGCGCAGCAAGAACGACCGGATCGACGCCGAGGCGATCGCCGAAGCAGCACAGCGTCCGTCGATGCGCTTCGTGCCGGTGAAGTCGGCCGCGGCGCAAGCGGCGGCGATGATCCTGTCGGTGCGTGAGTTGCTGGTGAAGCAGCAGACCCAACTGGTGAACGCGCTGCGCGGTCATGCCGCCGAGTTCGGGGTGATTGCCGCCAAGGGAACGCCGCACGTTGCAGCTCTGCTCGAGCGGGTTGCCGCCGATCCCGCGGTGCCTGCCGCGGCGCAGGCGATGTTCACCGAACTCGGCGCGGCGATCGCGGCGGTGTCGGGGCGCATCGCCGAGCAGGACCGCAAGCTGGCCAGGCTGCACAAGGCCAACCCGGTCAGCCAACAGCTCGCCGCGGTGCCGGGCATTGGCCCGATCAGTGCCCTGACGCTGGCCCTGACGGTGGATGCGCGACAGTTCCGCTCGGGCCGGCACTTCGCCGCCTGGCTCGGCCTGACGCCGAAGCAGAACTCCACCGCCGGCAAGCACCGGTTGGGCAAGATCTCGCGCCAG
>DATBKQ010000492.1:0-7719 GCA_036555825.1 Acetobacteraceae bacterium
TTTCACGAACGGTAAAGCCGTCGAGAGCAGGCGGCATCACAACACTCGCGGATATCGCAGGCAGGCGCTGGCTGGACAGCCCGCACATATCTGCCTTGGATACGCCCACCGTCAAGGAGAAACGCGGATGCTGTCTGCGGAAGACAACGATCTGCTCTGCCGCGTGGAAGGCGAGGCGCCGATGGGGCAGATCATGCGGCGCCACTGGCTGCCGGCGTGCCTGTCGGAAGAGGTCGCCGAACGCGACGGCGATCCGGTGCGGGTGCGCCTGCTGGGCGAGGACCTGATCGCGTTCCGCGACAGCGAAGGCAGGCTGGGCGTGATCGGCGAATACTGCCCGCACCGGCGCGCCTCGCTGGCGCTGGGACGCAACGAGCAATGCGGCGTGCGCTGCCTGTATCACGGCTGGAAGATCGACGTCGCGGGCAATGTGCTGGAGATGCCCTCGGAGCCGCCCGACTCACGCTTCACGGACAAGGTGAAGCACAAGTCGTATCCGGTGCACGAAGCCGCCGGCCTGGTCTGGGTGTTCGTGGGCCCGCAGGCCGCAATGCCGTCATTCGACCCGCCGGTGTTCCAGCCGGGTCCCCACGCGCACATCTCGATCGCCAAGATCGTTGTCGATTGCAACTGGGCGCAGGTGCTGGAGGGTGCGATCGATTCGGCGCATTCCTCCACGCTGCATGCATCGGACATGGTGCCGGCGCAGGTCGATGGCGCCAGCGTGGCGCACGACCAGCTCTGGCTGCGGCCGTCCACCGACCGGGCACCGCGGCTGGTGGTGCAGCGCACGCCGTTCGGCTTCCGCTACGCGGCGCTGCGCAGGCCGATCCGCAACGAGGCGACCCACATATATGTGCGCACGACGCTGTTCATCGCGCCGTTCACCGTGCTGATCCCGCGCAACAACCTGTACAGCATGGCGATCCAGCAGGTTCCGATGGACGACACCCATACCGTGTTCCATTTCATCGCCTTTGGTGGCGAGACCACGCCCGATACTCTGGCGTGGCGGCGGTTTCTGGGCGCCGAGGTCGGCGTCGATGTGGACCAGCGATTCCGCAAGAAACGCACGCTGGACAACGATTTCATGCAGGACCGCGCGGCGATGCGGACGGGGAACTTCACGGGAATTCGCGGCATTCCCAACCAGGACATCGCGATGTGGGAAACGATGGGACCAATCGCGGACCGCTCGCAGGAACGGCTAGGCGTGAGCGACACCGCCATCCTGCAATTCCGCCGGATCATGGTGGAGGCGGCGCGTGAATTCGTCGCCATCGGCCGGGTGATCGGGCGCAGCGAGCCGTATATTCCGCACGCCAAGTTGCGCTCGTTCGAAGGCGTGGTGCCGAAGACCGAGGACTGGCGCACCCTTGGTGTGTCGCCGGAAGAACTGGCGCTGGCGCCGCTCGGCGAGGCGGCCGAATGAGCCGGCTGTCACTCTCCGTTGCGGTCGGCGACTACGACCGGGTGCGGCCGCTGGTCGATGGCAGCGTGCAGATCGATGGGGTCGATCCGGTGTTCATGCTGCTGGAACCCGAGGAGATCTTCTTTCGCGCGTTCCGTCATGCCGATTTCGATATCTGCGAACTGTCGATGAGCAGCTTCACGGTGAAGACCGCGAACGGCGACTGCCCGTATGTCGGCGTGCCGGTGTTTCCCTCGCGCTCGTTCCGTCATAACTCGATCTATGTGCGGACCGATCGGGTCAAGCGGCCGGAGGACCTGAAGGGGCGCCGTATCGGCGTGCCGGAATATCAGGTCACGGCGAACGTGTGGACGCGCGCAGTGCTGGAAGACGAGTACGGCGTGAAGCCGTCGGATGTGACCTGGGTGCGCGGCGGCTACGAGCAGCCCGGCCGCATCGAGAAGATAGCGCTGCACCTGCCGCCGGATGTGCGGGTGGAGGATGCGCCGGCGGGGGCGACGATCTCGGGCATGCTGGCGGACGGCGAGATCGACGCGGTGATCGGTCCGCGCGCGCCGTCGTGCTTGGGGCGGCATCCGAATGTCGGCTGGCTGTTCCCCGATCCCGCGGCCGCCGCATCCGACTGGTTCCGCAAGACACGCATCTTCCCGATCATGCACATACTGGGCATTCGGCGCGCGCTGGCCGAGCGGCATCCATGGCTGCCGGTCGCGGCGATGAAGGGATTCGAGCAGGCGAAGGCACGTGCGCTTGCGAAGCTTGCCGAGGCGGCAACCTCGAAGGTCACGCTGCCGTTCGTGGACGAGCACCTGCACGCCGCGCGGCGGTTGATGGGCGAGGATTTCTGGTCCTATGGACTGGCAGCGAACCGGCACGTGCTGGAAGTGTTCCTGAAGCGACACCACGCGGAGGGGCTGTCGTCGCGCCTGATGCGGCCGGAGGAGTTGTTCCATTCCTCGACGCACGAGACACATCGGGTGTGATCCGGGTCGCTTAGCTTGACCGTCCGCAAGGCAGCGCGCATCTAGTCGCCATGGACACCGTTCTTGAGCGCCCTGGGTCGACCGAGAACTTCCTTGCCTGGGAAGACAAGCAGGAATTCAAACATGAGTTCGACGGGAGGCGCGTCATCCCGATGACAGGTGGCAGCCTTGCGCATCAGCGTATCGTCCTCAACCTGTGTACGACGCTGATGGCTTTGCTGGGCAACAAACCGGTGGTGGCGGTGCAGGAGATGCGCCTCCGGATCGGTTCCCAGGTTCGCTACCCGGATGTCCTCGTCTG
This sequence comes from Acetobacteraceae bacterium, assembly GCA_036555825.1. Lineage (GTDB taxonomy): Bacteria > Pseudomonadota > Alphaproteobacteria > Acetobacterales > Acetobacteraceae > JAMXLO01. Next base: position 2,717 of record DATBKQ010000492.1, read on the forward strand.
CGCCGGACCACTCGACCAGTCGATCAAGACGCTGACTGATGCCTTGGTGATTTTCGAGGTCTTGTCGGATGACACCGCCACGGTCGATCGGGTGGACAAGCTGATAGACTACGGCCGCGTCGCTTCGCTGCACGCCTACGTGTTACTCGAGCAGACGGCGATGGCTGCCACTCTATTCCAGCGGCAACCTGAGGGCGCATGGATCGCCAGCGCGCATACTGGTGGCGATCTGGTCCTGCCGGGCTTCGGCATCGCACTGCCTCTGGCAAGCCTCTATCATGGCCTGACGTTCGCATTGTAGGACATGGCTATGCGAAGTGTGGCGCCACCTGCTGCATGAACCGCGCCATCTCGTCCTTCACCTGGGCGTGCGGCTTCAGGCCGACGTTGCAATACAGGATCACCTCGTCGAACCCGGCCGCCTGCACTTTCTTCAGAACGTCAACCATCTGCGTCGGCGAGCCGATCAGCACCGAGTTCTCGGTCAGGTCCTCGGGCCGCACCTTCTGCAGACGTTCGACCATGGTGATGAAATAGCGGTAGCTCGGTGGCGCCGTTGCGGGGTCGCCTGGGAAGGCGGGGATCACACACTCCTGGTAATAGCGGATCTGCCGCGCCCGCGCTGCCTGCTCCTGCGCCGCATCGTCGGCGAAATGCGTGAAGTAGCTGCACAAGAGGCGCCCAGGCGCTGTGCCATGCTTCGCGCACGTCTCGTGGTACAGATCGTGCACCTGCTGCAGGCCACCATAGGTCATTGCCGCGGCGAAGGGTGCGACGATCAGGCCGCAACCCAACCTCGCAGCGAGCTCGATCGAGGGCTGGGAAAACGATGCCACGAGCGCCGGAATCGGCCGCTGCACCGGCTGCGGCGTGATGGCCACGTTGTCGAATGCGTAATGGCGCCCGCGATGCGAGATCGGCGCGTCCGACGACCAGAGGCGGCGCACGATCTCCATGCCCTCCTCGAAGATCGACTGGTTGTCCTCGAACGAGGCGCCCAGCGGTGCGTATTCGCGCCGGTCGTAGCCGCGGCCGGCGGCGAAATCGACGCGTCCGCCACTCAGCAGGTCGAGCGTCGCCCACTGCTCGGCCACACGGATCGGATGATGCAGCGGCAGCACCGTCACCGCCGGCGCCAGCCGGATGCGTTGCGTGCGCGCCGCGATATAGGTCAGCGCCAGGTCGGGGCATGACAGCACACCGAGCGTACTGAAATGGTGCTCGCCGATCCAGGCCGAGTGCATGCCCAGCGTCTCGGCATACAGCGCCTCGTCGATGATGTCGGCGACGAACTGGTTGGGCGAGCGCGCGTTGCCGGCGTAGTGGTTGTCGCTGAGGGTGAAATAGCCGAACTTCATCGGTGGATGATCCTTCCGCCGCAGGAGGAACCATGGCTGGTGACCGGGACGGCGCAATCGGTCGCGCCCGCAGCGTATTCGACGATGGCAGCTTCGTCGAACGGCTGACGAGGCTGGTGGCGTATCGGACCGAAAGCCAGGTCCCCGACCGGCGCGACGAGCTGTATCGCTATTGTGCCGACGGATTCGGCCCGTTGCTGCACGCGGCAGGTTTCGAGACGCAGGTCTATGACAATCCGCGCGCCGAGTTCGGTCCGTTCCTGATCGGCACGCGCCTCGAGAACCCGGCGTTGCCGACCATGCTGATCTACGGTCACGGCGACGTGGTGCGCGCCATGCCGGAGCGCTGGCGGCAGGGCCTCGATCCATGGTGCGTCACCATCGAAGGTGACCGGATCTACGGACGCGGCGTGGTGGACAACAAGGGCCAGCACCTGCTGGCGCTGGAAGCGCTGGCCGCTGTCATCGCCGAGCGTGGTTCGCTTGGGTTCAATGCGAAGTTCCTGGTGGAAACCGGCGAGGAGACAGGGTCGCCCGGCCTGCTGGCGTTCATCCAGCAGCACCGCGACACACTGGCGGCCGATGCGTTCATCGCGCTCGACGGCCCGCGGCAGAGCATGTCGGTGCCGGACATCACGCTCGGGACGCGCGGCGGCATCGCCCTCGACTTGGTGGTCGACCTGCGCGAGGGCAGTCATCACTCGGGTCACTGGGGCGGTGTCCTGGCCGATCCGGGCTTCCTGTTGGCGCATGCGCTGGCCAGCGTCGTGTCGCAGGACGGCCGCATCCTGGTCCCCGGCTGGACGCCGTCGGTGATTCCGCGGTCGGTGCGCGAGGCGTGTGCGCGCGTCGTGGTCGAGGACCTGCCGGGCACGCCGGTGCCGGAACCCTGGTGGGGCGAGCCCGGCCTGTCGCGGCCCGAACGTATCTACATGTGGACCAGTGTGATCGTGCTGGCCAGCATTACCGGTCAGCCGGAGGCGCCGGTGAACGCGGTCGCCGGCACGGCGCGGGCACGCATCCAGGTGCGCTACACCGTCGATGTGCCGGCCGAGACGATCGTGCCGGACCTGCGCGCGCATCTGGACGCGCACGGACTGCACATGGTGCGGATCGTCCCGGTGCTGGAGCGGGACATGTTCCTGGCGTCGCGCACCGATCCGGAAAATCCGTGGGTGCAGCGAGTGGTGCGGTCGATGGCGTGCACCGCAGGCCGGCAGCCGAACGTGATCCCGACCAGTTCCGCCTCCGGCCCGTCCGAATTCTTCAAGGCGGAGCTGGGGATTCCGGTGATGTGGATTCCCCACTCCTATGGCGGATGCGGCCAGCATGGGCCGGATGAGCATGGGCTGGGCACATTGTTCCGCGACGGCCTCGGGCTGATGGCCGGCGTATTCTGGGCCCTGGGCGAGGCGTGAGGCTCAGACGGTCAGTACTTCGAGCAGATGCCCGTTGGGGTCCTTGAAGTAGAAACCGCGTCCACCGCCGCGATGGTTGATTTCCATGTTGTCCGGCATGAACGGGCCGCTGCCATAGGCGAGCCCCTCTTGCTTCACCCGGCCGAAGATCGCATCGAATTCCGCATCGCTGACCTTGAAGGCGTAGTGCTGCCAGTCGAACGTCTCGCGTGTGTCGAAATCCAGCACCAGGTCATCGTTCACCCGCACCGGGGCGAAGTGCGACATCGCGCCCTGGTAATTCAGGCCGAAGATGTGGGCGAAGAACCTGGCGGAGGCTTCGTTGTCGTGGGCCGGAACAATGGTGTGATCGAGCACGATAGCCATCGCTGACCTCCATATGCGCCGTCAGGAATCTGGGGCGCTTCTCCTGTCTTCACAAGGCTCAGCCGACGAAAGCGCCCCCATTTACGTCCAGGATGGCACCGGAGAAATAACTTGCTGCCGGCGTACACAGGAAGGCGATCGGCCAGGCGAGCTCCTCCGGGCGCCCCAGGCGGCCGAGTGGCAACTGGCGCCCCGCGGTGAAGCCGGTGGTCATCGGTGTCTGCACCGGCCCGGGCGCGACACCGTTCACCAGTACGCCGCGGCCGATCGCCTGGCGCGACAGCCACTTCACCAGCGCATGCACCGCACCCTTCGACGCCGCATAGTCGGGCGGGGTGTTCGGCGACGTGCCGCCGGTGCGCCCCGCGACCGAACCGACCAGCACGATGGAGCCTCCGCCATGCCCGGCCATGTGGTCGATCGCCGCGGCGGTCAGGTTCAGCGGTACCCGGACGTTGACGTCCATCACGCGGTGGAACCGTTCGTGCCAGTGCTGATCCTCGCGCCAGTTGCGCGATTCCAGGATCGCCGCGCAGTGCGCCATGGCGTGAAGCTGTCCGCCGGCGAACAGCGAGGCGACGAACGGATCGGAGGTGAGGTCACCTTGAGCCGTCGTGCACGTGGCGCCGCCGTTGGCGATCTCGGCGGCCGTATCGGCAAGCGGGGCGCGGTCGTTCAACAGCAGCTCGGCGCCGAGCTGAGCCAGTACGACCGAAGTGGCGCGACCGATGCCGCTGGCGGCGCCGGTCACCAGGACCCGCCGGCCGTGCAGGTCCAGTGGGCCAGGTAGTGCGGTGCTGCTTTGGCTCATCGTTGATCCTCCTTCTTGTGTTGTCCACGCAACCCGTCGCTTGCGCATCGGCAGCCAAGGCCTACCATGCGGTAGGCAAACCTGATGCTTGGGAGAATGCGGCATGATCACGAAATTCGACAGCCTGTACGCGGGTCATGTCGATCTCGACGATGTCGGCTACGGCGGCACCCCGATCAACGCGCGGCGCTACGACAACGCGCATCTCGCCACCGCGCTGGAGAAGGCGCAGGCGATGGCCGTGCTGATGGACGGCCTTGGCTACAACGCGTTCTGGATGGCCGAGCATCACTTCCAGCGGGAAGGCACCGAGTGCATTCCCAACGTGCTGATGATGGCGTTGCATCTCACGCATGTGACCAGGAACCTGAAGATCGGCTGCGGCTTCAACATCGCGCCGATGTGGCATCCGCTGCGTCTCGCCGAGGATTACGCGATGGCGGACATCCTGTCGGGCGGCCGGGTGATCTTTGGCCTTGGGCGCGGCTATCACACCCGCGAGGTGGAGACCTTCGGTTCACCGCTGTTGGACCAGGCGGCCAACCGCGAGCTGTTCGAGGAACAGGTCGATATCATCTTCAAGGCGTTCAACGAGGAGTCGTTCAGCCACAAGGGCAAGCACTACAGGCTGCCGCCGGAAGTGCCGTATCGCGGCTACACGCTGAAGGAGCTGACACTGGTGCCGCGTCCAATGCGACTGCCGGTGGAGTGCTGGCAGCCGATCCAGGGCGGCACCGGGCGCGCGATGGAATTCATGGCCAAGCACGGCATTCAGGGCATGGTCGGCGGCGGCTCGGCTGAAGGCGGCGCCATGCACAAGGTGGTGTTGGGCTGGCAGGAGGCGCACGCCAAACAGGGCAAGCACATCGAACTCGGCGAGCGGCTGTGCTTCGGCTTCCACTTCTACATGGGCAAGAGCAAGGCGGATGGTATCGAGCGCGCCCGCAAATACTACGAAGAGAATATGAAGATGTTCGGCGAGCTGCGCCTGGTGCGGGCGTTGACCGACGAACAGATCGAGATCATGCGTGACCCGAAGCGCGCGCCCAC
>DATBKQ010000493.1:0-2716 GCA_036555825.1 Acetobacteraceae bacterium
GAACACGCGCGCCCCGGGCGCTCCGGGTTCAAGGTTGCGCTGGATCGGCAGGCGCTGGCCCGCGGCGGCCTCGCTCATCGGCCGACCAGCGCGACGCGGCGGTTGTACCAGTTCATCAAGGCCGAGATGGCCAGACTGATCGAGAGGAAGATCGCCATCAGCAGGAACATGGTCTCGATCTCGCGCGCCGTCTGCTGCAGCACCGTGCCGGCGAAGATCTGGAACAATTCGGGATACGCCACGGCGGCGCCGAGGGAACTCGACTTGATGATGTTGAGGTACTGACTGGTGAGCGGCGGGATCATCACCCGCAACGCCTGCGGCAGCACCACCTTCGACAGCACCTGGCGCGGCCTGAGGCCAAGGCTGAGTGCCGCCTCGCGCTGTCCCTTGTGCACCGAGAGGATCGCCGCGCGGACGATCTCGGCGATGAAGGCCGAGGCATAGATGGTCAGGCCGGCCCATAGGGCGATCAGCTCGGGAATGACCTGGATGCCGCCGGCGATGTTGAAGCCGCGCAAGCCCGGATAGTCGATGCTGCCGATGCCGACGACGTAGCAGACGAGGGCGAGGAGCGGCAGCAGCAGTGCCTTCGGTCCAAGCGGCAGGCCGCGCCGGTTGATGCGCCAGGCAAATGGTGTGGCGACAAGCAGCGCCGCCGCCAGCGGCCAGAGCCAGCCGGCTGCCGCGCCTGGCTCGAGGCTCGGCAAATAGAGCCCGCGCACATTGAGCAGGAAACCCGCCGGCAGCGGAATGCTCTGGCGCGGTCCCGGCAGCGTCTGCAACACCGCGACGTACCAGAAGATGATCTGCACCAATTGCGGCGTGTTGCGCACCAGCTCGATGAAGCCGAGTGCAATGTTGCGAATAAGCCAGTTGGCGGACAGCCGCATGATGCCGACCAATAGCCCCAGCAGCGTGGCAGCGACGATGCTCATCGCGGAAACCAGCAACGTGTTCAGCACGCAGACCAGCAGCGCGCGGCCATAGGTGTCGCCGACCGCCCACGGGATCAACCGGAACGGGATATCGAAATTGGTATTCTCGGCCAGAAAACCGAAGCCGAACGTGGCGTGCCGGCGGCCAATGTTGGCGGCGGCCTGCGAGCCGAGATACCAGGCGACCGCCATCACGGCGGCGAGCAACAGCCATTGTCCCGCGCGTGCACGGGGTGACGGTCGCCTGACCACGTCAGTGCCAACTGGGCGTCGACATCAACCCGCCCTTGGCGTAGGTGTTGTTCATGCCGCGCGGCAGGCCCAGGCCGCCCTTGTCGCCGAAGGTCGCATCGTAGACCTCGCCGTAGTTGCCGATGTCCTTGATGATGCGATAACCCCAGTTGTTATCGACCCCGAGCAGCTTGCCGAAGTCGCCTTCCAGGCCGAGCAGGCGTCGCGTGTCGGGATCCTTGGTGGATGCCTTTACCTGATCGACGTCGGTCTTGCCGACACCGAACACCTCGCCGGCGACCATGGCGTAATGCACCCACCTCACCAGGCGCGTCCAGGCCTCGTCGCCCATGCGGGTGAACGGGCCGAGTGCTTGCAGTCCGCCGATGGTTTCCGGCAGGAATATCCAGTCGTTCGGCTGCTTCATGGTCGATCGTGCCGCGGCCACCGACCCGCCATCGTCGGTGTAGCCGTCGCAGCGTCCGGCATCGGCGGCGGCGAATGCCTCTTCCGGCTTGTCGAACAGCAGCGTGTTGATCTTGATATTGTTGGCGCGGTTGTAGTCGGCGATATTGGTTTCCAGCGTCGTGCCGGTGAGCAGGCAGATCGTCGCGCCGTTCAGGTCCTTGGTGTGCGCGACGCCCAGGCTCTTGCGCACCATGAAGGTTTGCGCGGTGTAGAAATTGGCGGCCGGCTCGTCCAGGCCAAGCTGCGTGTTGCGGACGAAGGTGTACTCGGAGTCCCGGATCAGCACGTCGATCTCGCCCGATTGCAGCACGGAGAAGCGCACCTTCGCCGTCGTGCCGATGAACTTCAGCTTGGTCGGCGAACCCAGCACGACATCGGCGATCGCGCGGCAATACGCAATGTCGAGACCCTGCCACTCGCCCTTGGAATCCTGGTAGGCGTAGCCGGGAATGCCGGTATCGATGCCGCAGATCAGCTCGCCGCGCTTCTTCACGGCGTCGAGGGTGGCGCTCTTCACCTCGTTCTGAGCATGCACCGGTGCGGCGAGCAGCAGCGCCCCCAGGACAGCAACGCAAAGCCGTAACATATTCCCCTCCATATCGTTGATTGTTTGGCGCGCGCAGCCTAGCGGAGCCTGCGAGGTTCGTCACCGCGCCGCCAGCCGCTATACTGCCCGAAACGGCGGGAGCCCACTTTATGACCATCGAGTTCATCGGCATGATCCATCACCGGCATGCATCGGAGATCCACCCGCCGGAGCCCCTGGTGTTCGATAGTGGCTATGTGCGCGACTTCGCCCAAGCAGCGGAGGCGGGCGGCTTCGATCGCGTGCTGGTCGGTTACTTCTCGGATGGACCGGATGGGTTCCTGCTGGCCGCCGCGGCCGCGGCGCATACCGAGCGGTTGGGCTTCCTGGTGGCGCACCGGCCTGGCTTCGTCGCACCCACGCTGGCGGCGCGCAAGTTCGCGACGCTGGACCAGGTGACCGGCGGACGCGCGGCGATCCACGTGATCAGTGGTGGCGACGATGCCGATCAGTTGCGTGACGGCGACACGTTGCCGAAGGACGAACGCTACGC
>DATBKQ010000494.1:0-24326 GCA_036555825.1 Acetobacteraceae bacterium
GGCCTGTCGCGCATGCACCGGGATGATCTGGTGCAGCTCGAACACAGTTTCGCGCTTTATGACGCGTTCTATCGCTGGTCCCGTGATGCAATAAACGAGGGACACAATTGGCCCGCGCCACATATTTCACCTGGTTAGCAAGGAGGAGGAGGAGACCTATGCAGCTCGTTCACCCCAATCGGCTTTTCTCGACAACGCTCACGCAGCTCGCCGCTGCTGCGGTCGCCGTGACGCTGCTCGCGGCTGTACCCTGCACAGCTGCCCAACCCGATTGGAGCAAGGTGTCGGCTGCACTCGGCAAATCGGGCACCGAGATGCCGGGCGATGTCTATCGCGTCGGACTCCCACGCACGGATCTTCACGTCACTCTGGATGGCGTCGAGCTCAAACCGGGTTTCGCCCTCGGCTCCTGGCTCGCTTTTCGTCCCGAGGGCAATGAGACGATGGTCATGGGCGATCTCGTGCTGACCGAAACCGAAATCGCACCCGTGATGACCAAGCTTGCCGACGGCGGAATCAACATCACCGCCTTGCATAATCATCTGCTGCGCGCGCAGCCGGCCACCTTCTATATGCATGTGTTCGGGCAAGGCGATGCCACAAAACTGGCGGCGGCGCTGCATGACGGCCTCGTCCTCAGCAAAACGCCGCTCGGGAATACCGGCGGCGGCAACGCGCCAGCGTCGCAAACGGTCGAGCTCGACACGGCAATGATCGACAGCACTTTGGGCGCCAAGGGGCGGGCCAACGGCGGCGTCTATCAGATCGGGATTGCGCGCGCCGAGACCATTAAGGATGACGGCATGGATGTGCCGGTCGCCATGGGATCGGCAGAATCCATCAATTTCCAGCCGACTGGCAACGGCCGGGCGGCCATCACGGGCGATTTCGTTCTGACCGCAGCCGAGGTCAACCCGGTGCTGCGCGCGCTGCGCGCGAACGGCATCGAGGTCACCGCCCTGCATAATCACATGCTGGACGATCAGCCGCGGCTCTTCTTCATGCATTTCTGGGCGAATGATGATGTGCAGAAACTGGCCAAGGGTCTGCGCGCCGCACTAGACAAAATCAACATCACGCGGAGTTAGGAGGCAATGTTGTGCTGAAAGCGCGGACGCTCACCATTCGTCCGCTGTCTTAGCAGCCTACAACAGCGACGTGCACAGGAAGCAACTGGGAGGTCCAGCATGATGCGCGGGATAATAAAAATTGGGCTCACTCTTGCGGCTGTCGTCGCTGTCAGTTTCGGCCCGAGATTGGCACAAGCTGCGGAGGATGTGGCGGCACTCGCGAAAGCGCTGCCGGATGCGACGGTTTCGCTCGAGCAGGGTCTGAGGGCAAGCGAGCGCGAAGGCAAACCGATCTCGGGCAAATTCGAACTCGAGGACGGGGCGCTGCAGCTGTCGGTCTACACGGCCAAGGCTGGGAAATTCAGCGAAGTGATTGTCGATCACAAATCGGCGGCCATCAAGAAAGCGGAGCCGATTACGAATGCAGAGGATCTCAAAGATGCCAAAGAACAAGAGCAGGCGATGAATGCCGCGAAAGCTTCGCTGAGCACCGCAACGGCTCAGGCCGTGCGTGAGAATGCGGGTTATCGGGCAGTCAGCGTTATTCCGGCCGTCAGGAGCGGCCATCCCGTCGCCGAGGTAAGGCTGACGAACGGCACCACGATCAAGGCGATTGAACAAAAGCTCGATTGATCGGTTGCTTGCTCAGGTCGCGGCAACTGTGCTGTCTGGGTCGCGGCGGAAGCCGCGCTTCGCACGGCTACTGCCGGACCGCCATTCCGCGCCGATGATCCCGAGCCCGTCGAGACGCAGCAGGGGAGATCGACTTCTTCTCGCTCGGAACTTTCAATCGCGTTGAACATTCCGAGGCGTTGGCCGGCATCGATGTCAATCATGGGCTTACACCCGGCTTGCAGGTCCATAGCACACTTTCTGAGCTATGACGCCAACGCGGGAGAGAGCCGACCGCGCTTGGCATGGGAGACCTGGAACTCGGCGTCAAATACCGGTTTCTGTCCCCAACCGAAGAGGATTGGTCGCCGCAAGCCGCCATTTACCCGCTGCTCGAGGTGCCGACCGGCAATGCCCAGCTCGGGCTCGGCACCGGTCATACGCAACTCTTCGTGCCCATCTGGCTGCAGAAGGATATTGGCCTGTGGACCGTGTATGGCGGCGGCGGTTACTTTCTCAATCCCGGTGCGGACAACCGGAATCACTGGTTTTCGGGGCTTGTCGTGGAGAGAAAGATCAATGACCGGCTCGCGCTTGGGCTCGAACTGTTTCACCAGACCTCAAGCCAACGCGACATGCCGAGCACGACCGGATACAATATCGACGGCAGCTACAGTCCTTTTGAACATCTGCACTTCCTAGCTGGCCGTTGGCAGTGGGCTGCAGAACGTAGCGACGACAAACCGCTTTTCCTATTATGCGGGACTACAGGTGACGTTCTAATGACACATCGACTAGCAAGCAACGCGATAACGAGCCGCCTGCTGGGAGTGGCGGTTGCCATGCTCATTGGCCTCGGAGCACCGGACCACAGTCGCGCTCAGTCGCAAGCGGCTCTTCAGATTGAGCGCACCATTCCGCTGAAGGATGTGACCGGCCGCATCGACCATATGGCGATCGATCTTGGCCGTAAGCGGCTGTTTGTCGCCGAGCTCGGCAATGGCACGGTGGATGTAATCGATCTTGCGGCCGGCAAGGTCATCCACCGCATCGAGGGCCTGAAAGAACCGCAGGGAGTTGGTTATGCGCCGGGGGCCGATGTGCTCGCCGTGGCAAGTGCGGGCGACGGGTCGGTGCGCCTGTTTCGCGGCGCCGAGCTGCAGCCTGCCGGTATTATCACTCTCGGCGACGACGCCGATAACGTTCGGCTTGATGCACGCACCGGAAACTTTGTCGTCGGCTACGGCAGCGGTGGCCTGGCCGTGATCGATCCGGTTAAGGCGTCAGTTGCCAGCCGGGTTGCGCTTCCGGCGCATCCCGAAGGATTTCGGTTGGACGCCGAAAAGCGGCGGGCTTTTGTGAACGTCCCCGATGCGCGCCAGATTGCCGTTGTCGATATCGATGCCGGGCGGCAGAGCGGAAGCTGGCAGATGCCAAGTTTTCGATCCAACTTTCCGATGGCGCTGGATCCGGCGCACGGCATGGCTGCCGTTGTGTTCCGCAAACCGGGCCGCCTGGTGATCTTCGATATCAACGCCGGCACGCCGAGCGCTACGGTCACAACTTGTGGCGATGCCGATGATGTCTTCTTCGATACCAAGCGCCGTCGTGTCTATTTGAGCTGTGGCGACGGCAACGTGGATGCGTGGCAGCAGGACGGGTCGATATTGCGTCATTTGAACCTTGTCAAAACCGCCTCTGGCGCGCGCACCTCCCTCTTTGTGCCGGATCTCGACCGGCTGTTTGTCGCCGCGCGCGCCGGGTATTTCGGCTTTGGCTCGGATGCCGCAATTCTGGTGATGCGACCGAGCAATTAGTCCTGCCCGTCACGCCGCACGCGCTGGATCGGGGAATTTGGTGTAAGTTGTTCGCCATGCAATCTGGCATCTCGCTCGCGCTCGCTTCGGCTGTGCTATTCGGAGCAAGCACACCCTTTGCCAAGCTTTTGCTCGGTGCGGTCGGCCCCTGGCTGATGGCCGGCCTCCTCTACGTTGGTGCCGGCATTGGCCTTCTCGCTGTGCATCTGTCGCGCAAAGCGCTGCGCCTGCCGGCCGTTGAGGCGCCCCTGCGGCGGCCGGATATTCCCTTGCTTCTCGCGGTGATCCTGTTTGGCGGCGTGCTCGGTCCTCTGTTCTTGATGCTCGGTTTGGCGCAGACAGATGCGGCCTCAACATCGCTCCTCCTGAATCTGGAAGGCCTGGCGACGATGAGCATCGCTTGGGTCGTGCTTCGGGAGAATGTCGATCGACGTCTCGTGCTGGGAGCCTTTTCAATTTTGGCCGGCGCCGTTCTCCTTTCCTGGCAAGGCCAGGCGCGATTTCAGTTGAGCGGGTTGTGGATCGCCGGTGCATGCCTGTGCTGGGGTATCGACAACAACCTCACACGTAAACTCTCGTCGTCCGACCCTTTGCGGATTGCGATGCTCAAGGGACTGGTGGCGGGTGTCGTCAATCTCGCGCTCGCCTTGGGACAAGGTGCGGCCCTGCCCTCTGCCGGCATTCTCGCAGCGACCGGCATCGTCGGTTTTCTGGGTTACGGCGTAAGCCTGGCTCTGTTTGTCCTTGCGTTGCGGTATCTCGGCACAGCGCGCACGGGCGCCTACTTCTCACTAGCACCTTTTGTCGGCGCTGTGCTGGCGGTCGCCTTTCTGCGAGAGCCGCTGTCCCTGCAACTGTTCGCCGCTGGCGCTCTCATGGCGCTTGGGCTTTGGGTGCATCTGACCGAACGGCACGAGCATGAACACGTTCACGAACCGATGGGTCACGAGCATCGTCATCGTCACGACGAGCATCATCAACACGATCATGGCCCGGACGATCCGCCGGGTGAGCCACATACGCATTGGCACCGGCATGTGCGGCTCGTTCACCGGCACCCTCACTATCCGGACCTACATCATCGGCATGAGCACCATGCATGAACCGCTGGCCTAGAAACCGACCTCGCGAAGCGAACCGCGGGGCGAGACGGGAAACGAGTATTCGGTGATCAACGCGGAAGGAGGTCAAACATGCGCTTTAGGCAGGTTCTAAGCAGCGTGGCTGTGGCGGCGACGATCGCCGCCGGAAGCCATTCAGTCGCCTTAGCACAAATCACGACGGAAGATCAGGTCAAAGCGAGGCTTGAAAGCCAGGGTTATAAAGACGTCCGGGATATAAAATTTGGCCCTGAGGGCATCACGTTGAAAGCGACCAAAGATGGCCGCGACCAATCACTGACCATGGACTCCTCGGGAAAAGTAATCGAGCGACGATAAGCGCGCGTTCACCCAGCAGCTAGGTATCGCCGTGCTTTGCCCTCGCTTGGCGGCGAAGGATCGGACTGAACGGCTTGACGTCATGCCGACCAGCGGTCTCATCGCGGCCTCAAACCCCGCGTGTGTTGAGACGATAATCACCTGACAGTTGTAGCCACAGCGGCTGCGCGCCCGACCGTCAAGAGTCTGGGGCGCGGAGCCGGTGTGGCCATGCCGCTCCTGGCGGGGGTTAGGATGGTGTTGCGAGCAACATCAACCCTCTCCGGAGAGCCACATGACCACGGAACAGAAGATAGCACGGCGCAAGCTCAGCCTGCTCGAGCTCGCCTCCGACCTCGGCAATGTGTCCAAGGCGTGCAAGGTGATCGGCTATAGCCGCCAGCAGTTCTACGAGATCCGCCGGAACTTCCAGACCTACGGCGCGGACGGGCTGATCGACCGGCTGCCCGGGCCGCGCAACCCGCATCCCAACCGCGTGCCCCAGGCCGTCGAACAGGTGATCCTGGAACACGCGCTGGCCCATCCCTGCCACGGCCCGATGCGCGTCGCCCAGGAGCTGATGCTGCGCGGCATCCAGGTCTCGTCGGGCGGCGTGCGCGGGGTGTGGCAGCGTCATGGTCTGCTGACCAAGCATGACCGCCTGCTGCGCCTGGAGAAGGCCACTGCCGAGCGGCAGATCAGCCTGACCGACGAGCAGGTACGGCTGCTGGAGCGCTTCAGCCCGGAGTTCCGCGAACGTCACATCGAGGCGCCACATACCGGCGCTCTGGTCGCAGTCGACACCTTCTTCGTCGGTGTGCTCAAGGGCGTCGGGAAGGTCTACCTGCAGACCGCGACCGACTGCTTGCGCCGCTACGCCTGGGCGCGCCTCTATCCCAACAAGCTGCCGGTCACCGCGGTGCAACTGCTCAACAATGACGTGCTGCCGAACTTCGAGCAGCACGGCGCCAAGGTCGACGCGGTGCTGAGCGACAATGGCCGCGAGTTCTGCGGCCGGGAAGACCAGCACCCATATGAGCTGTTCCTCCAGCTCGAAGGTATCGAACACAAACGGACCCGGGTCAGCCGACCGCAGTCCAACGGCATCGTCGAGAGGCTGCACCGCACGCTGCTTGACGAGCACTTCCGCGTCGAGGGCCGCAAGACCTGGTTCGAGACCATCGAGGAGATGCAGACCGTACTCGACGCCTACATGGTCGGCTACAACACCAGGCGCCCGCACCAGGGCCGCGGCATGAACGGCAGGACGCCCGCCAAGGCGTTCCGCGACGGCATCACCAGAAGCAGCAAGAAGGAGGACAAGGCCGACCTAAGGACCGCCGCCTGACCCTTCAGCCAGGAGCGGCAACTGTCAGGCGATATTCATCTCTGTACACCCCGCGCCATTCCCATGGTCGGGTTTTTGCGAGAGCAGGGCGTGTTTGGCGGCATTTGTCTAAAACTCTAGCAATGCCGGCTGATGTATATCGATAAAATTATCTGACGTGAATTAATGGTTTTGATACCTCGCTTTTATATACTCGCAAAATATTCGGGCCAATATCGTGAGGAGTTATGAAGCAGTTCTATAGCTGTTTGCTTTTGGCGCTATTCGCTATTGTTGCTTCTCACTCGGTGCATGCACAGAGCTGTATGAACAGCGGCAGCTTCTCGGATTCCTGTCAGGCGGTGCTGCAATCAAACGGTGCGGCGCCAGCGCCTTCATCGAGCAGTGGCGTGCGGCTCAACAAGGGTGTGGTGAACGCGCTGTTCAACAGCTACGCTAGCCTTTGCCGTTACATCGACAATCCGGATGGAGCGGACTATTTCGTGCCGCAAAAGTCGAGCAACGAATTCTCCGCTTTCCTCACCAACTCGCCGCCCGGTATCGCGATCGATAATTGCGTGTTTCCGATCGCACCAGCCGCCGCCTCACCTATTACGGCGACCCCGACCATTCCTTCTGCGTTCTATGAGATTTTCGCCGAAGAAGGGGCACCAACCTACGATCCGACCGCTGCGGAAATGGCACCAATCGGCGGCATTGCGGTTCCCACCGGCCAAAACATTGTGCGCGTGGGCACAACGACAGTGGTCTCCATCATAAGCCAGCAAACTCCAACGCCAATCCAATTTTACTATACGCGGCATGACTGCGTCACCGATCCTGACGGAACCGTGCGTTGCAATACATGGACGATCCGCGAAGACCAGGTCCTGAGTTTCCGTGCGGATCCCAGCGTACCGCCAGGCAATGACGGCCATTGGACGCTCGTTTCTGTTGACTCAACTTACCATGTGAAAGAGCTCGACAACACCTGGACGCCTATCCAAGACGGCTTCGCCGATTACCGGCCGCCGGGTCCCTTGAGCTGCACAATGAACGGCGTGACTTATCCCGATGGCGCGACGTGGGCCGACCAGGTTGCGAGCACGGCAACGCCGACCTCTGCTGAATGCCCTTACGGCACCGGCACTCGCGTCGATCTCTTTTCGACCCGAACCAATTATACCTGTGTCAACGGTGACGCCTCGCTTGCCAGCTCCGACACCCCGGTTGAGACCGGCTTTACCGGTAGTTGCGCTGCGGCGCCTACTTGCGGCGCGAAAAACACTGCCTTCCCGCTTGGCATGTTTGCCGATAATCCAAACGGCAACGACGCCGGCGCCAATGCTCAGTTCGAAGCCGACTATGATGGGTTTGTCGCGACCATGGGTGGCGTTCGTCCGGCCTTCATGAACACTTATGTTGATTTTGGTCAGGATCCGACCGATTGGGTTGCGAATGCTGGCTGGGACGCCTGGTCGTGGGCGCTCACAGGAGACAATTATGTCGGCCCCAACTCTTGCACGACACCCGTCATCGGCATTCCGATGGCGTCCAATGCTGGCGGCTGGGGGGATGTTGATACGTTCTTTCAGCAGATCATCGCCGGCACCTATGACGATACCTATAAAGGCATCGTCGATGCCTGGGAGGGAGAGGGCTATAAGACGGTGCAGGTCCGGCCTGGCTACGAGTTCGATGGTAATTTCATGGCCTGGGGACCGGGCAATAGCAGTTCTCCCACGCGGGATGGCGACTTTGTCGCAGCCTTTCAGCGTATCGCCAGTCTGATGCATTCGGAAGGCGTCGCAAAAGGCGTTACCGTGCAAATTGCCTGGGATCCGGATGCTATCAACTGGACGTCTGAGTCGCCCTTCGGGCTTTACCCCGGTGACGACTACGTCGATATCATCGCCGTTGACATGTTCTCGACGCCCTGGCCACGCGACCTCACCGACTGGTCGACCGGCGGCACGACGATCCTGACTGATCAGGCAGTCTGGGCATCGGAAGCGGCTAACCGGATCCATTTCTGGAATTACCCGGATGGCAGCTATTGGGATCCGCAGCCGACCAACGGTCCTGGCTGGTCGGTACTCTACACCATTGGCTTTGCCAAGCAGCACGGCAAACCCCTCTCAATCCCTGAGACGGGCGCAGGCGGTGATGGTGCCGGTCAAGGCCCCGTTGACGAACCTGAATTTCCGCAATGGTTGTCTGGCGTCCTCTCTCTGGCTGAGCAGCAAGGCGTCACAATCCAGAATGTGAATATCTGGGCGACGGACCAAGCCGATGGCTCGTGGGGCTTCCTCTATGGCGAAAAGCCCAATGAGGCCGCCAGCTGGAACCTGTACTTCGGCAAAGGCTCCGTCCCGCAATAAACGGTTGAGTCGGGTCAAGCCGACTAGCAGTCGGCTGCACGCTTCCTCGGCCTGTCGGGATTGAGCAAGCCTCGCACGCGGGCAGTGCCCATTTACTCGCGTGCTGCGCCCCAGCACAGCAGGATCTCTTGTTATTGGCCGGCGGGGATTGAGACTGGTGCGGATGGCCGAGCCGCGTCGCGATACGCCCCTTTGCCCACGCGCATCCTAACCTACATGAACCATACACGGCGGCGGTCGGTGCCTTTTGCGCCAGCGGTAATAGGTAATTAACCATGATGATCCTGCATAGCACTGAACGACGTACTATTTAACGGTTTGTTCAGTACCACTTTGTACAGTTAGGTTTTTAGCTAATTACTTATTGCATTCGACAGAGGGTTATATAATGAAAAACTGTCCCTTAGGAGCGGCCCATACCGCGAAACTGCTGGCCATTCCCGCCCTCGTTCTCCTGCTGCTCTTGGTGCCGATCAATGCGCAGGCTGCGCGGCATCACCACCATCACGGTCAGGACGGCGGGCAGGTAGCGACCGCCCAAGACGGCGGCACCGCATCCAGGAATTCTTCATCGGGGCCCTCGTTTGGTGCGCCCAACGGCGACGGGGTCCAACAGGAAATCCGGAGCTTTTTGCAAAAACTGCAACAGATCATCCAGCAGCTGCTGCAGCAAATCGAACAGATTCTCCAGTCGCTCGGTCACAATAACCCTGGCGGCACATCGTCGAGCTCCGGCACGACTTCGAGTTCTGGCGGTTCGGGTACCGGATCGAGTTCCACCGGTTCAAGCTCGGGCGTGTCGTCGAGTTCCGGTTCTGGCAGCACATCAAGCTCCGGCGGTGGCGTCACCGGCTCCTGCAGTTCTGGCTCAGGTTCGCATTCCAGTTCCGGCGGTGCGACCTCGAGCTCCGGCACGACTTCGAGTTCCTCCGGTTCAAGCTCGGGCGTGTCGTCGGGTTCCGGTTCTGGCAGCACATCAAGCTCCGGCGGTGGCGTCACCGGCTCCGGCAGCTCTGGCTCAGGTTCGACTTCCAGTTCCAGCGGTACGGCCTCTAGCTCCGGCACGACGTCGAGTTCCACCAGTTCAAGCTCGGGCGTATCGTCGAGTTCCGGCTCGAGCAACTCGAGTTCGGGCACGACATCAAGTTCTTCGGGATCAACCGCCGGCAGTTCATCTGGCGGGATAGCTGTGAGTGATGGCGTGTGCGGCGCGGCCAATGGCACAACCGTCACCGCGGCACCGACAACCCGCCTTTGCTCGGCTGGTTCGCCGACGACCGTTACAACCGATGGCTCGGCTTTCATCTGGCAATGCCAGGGCACCAATGGCGGCAACACCGACGGCTGCCTCGCCTTTATGGGCAGTTCGAGTTCATCTGGAGGCGCCTGCTCGAGTTCCGGCGGTTCTGGCCCGGCAGATGGCCAATACCCTGTCGGCCTCTATGTCTGGAATCCGGGCGGTTCTGCCGACTGGACGGCCGCGCTCAACGATTTCACCAACGCCATGGGTAAACCACCGACGCTTTCGGATGTCTTCACCTCCTTTGCAAGCTGGGCGGATTTCGACGGCGATGGCGGCTTCGAACCCACAGGCTTCAGAGCTGCAACACAAGCGAATGCCTCCTTTGCCAATGGCGTGCCGATTGTGGGCGTGCCGCTTATGATCAACGACTGGACCAATCAGGCTTCAATCTTCCAAGAAATTATCAACGGCCAGCATGACAGCGACTATGCCGGCATTGTCGATGCCTGGGCCGGCCAAGGTTTTCCGGGCATTTATGTGCGCATCGGCTACGAGCATAACGGCACCTTTATGCCCTGGTATGCGGGCTATGCCTCGTCGATCGATCAGTGGGTTTCCGCCTTCCGGCACGTGGCCCAACTCATGAAGTCCGAAGGCCAGGCGAAAGGCATCAACGTTATGGTGGTCTGGAACCCAGTTGAGATCAACTACAATGATTGGGACACGCGCACCACCTACCCGGGCGATGACGTGGTCGATGTCATCGGCACGGATGTATACAGTCCGGTCTATCCGACCGACCTCACCAACTGGGATGCCAACGGCAATTCTTTGGGAACCACGGCGCCCGATGCCGCGACCTGGGCCTCCAGCGATAGCAACCGCATTCACTTCTGGAACTATCCTGGTGGCAAGTCGTTCGATCCGACCAACTCAGGCGGCTGGAGCTTGCTGGAGAGCTGTCAGTTCGCCGGCGAACACGGCAAGCCGATCGCAATCCCGGAAACCGGCTCTGGCAATCAAAGCGATGCCACCGGCCCGCATGATGACGGCGTGTTTCCACAATGGTTGCGCCAGACACTTGACACCAAGTGCCTTGCGCTGGTTGCGTTTGTGGACATCTGGGATATCAGCCCCGGTGATGGTCAGTGGTGCTTTACCTGCGACGGTACCAAACCGCTCACCAAAGCCGCATGGTCTTCCAACTTTGGTCTCAACAGTCCGCCAGCTCCTAATGCCGCCACTTGTCCCGTTTCCGGTTCAAGCAGCGGCGTTACTGGCGGTTCCAGTTCCAGCGGCACGACTGCAGGCAGTTCTTCGAGCGGCTTGTCCAGCGGCACAGGCACGGGCGGATCCAGCAGCGGTTCGAGTTCAGGTGCAACGGCGTCGTCAGGCAGTTCATCCGGGGGCATTACCCGAACAGATGGCACCTGCGGGCCGGTCAGCGGCACGACTGTGGGCAGTGCGCCCGCAACCGGGCTTTGCAGCGCCGGTACGCCGACAATGGTCATGGCCGATGGCGTTTCCTGGATCTGGCAATGCCAGGGCACCAATGGCGGCAACACCGACGGCTGCTTCGCCTTCAGTTCATCCACCTCGAGCAGTTCGAGTTCCGGTGGGAGCACCAGCTCAAGCTCAGGCTCATCGGGGTCAGGTGCCTGTTCGTCACTGGGTCTCCCCTCTTTCGATCATCTCGTGGTCGTGATGGAGGAAAACCACGGTTACGGCGAGATCATTGGCAGTAGCCAGGCGCCCTACATCAATTCACTCGCCAGTCAGGGTGCGCTGTTCACACAATCCTTCGCCATCAGCCATCCGAGTCTGCCGAACTATTTGGCGATCTATGCAGGCAGCACCTTTGGTGTGGCGGATGACAACCAGCGCAGCGAACCCGATCCGACGCTCTATACGGAGCTGCAGGCGGCAAATCTGGGCTTTGCTGGGTATGTCGAGACTCCGCAATCGAACGGCGATTATGATCATAATCCCTGGGAGTCGTTTCCGGAGGGCTTCTCGGTCGAGCAGGACTTCAGCCAGTTCCCGGCTGACTTCTCGCAATTGCCGCCTGTGTCCTTTGTGATACCCAATGTGGATGACGACATGCACAACGGCACCATCCTTCAGGGCGATCAATGGCTCCAGGCCCACATCGACGCTTATGCGACCTGGGCCGCAAGCCACAACAGCCTATTGATTGTGACGTGGGACGAGGACGATGGCGGCAACAGCAATCAGGTTGCGACCATCTTTTCCGGTGCTCATGTGAAACCCGGACAGTATAGCGAGCAGGTCGATCACTACCGTGTTCTGCGCACGGTGGAAGACCTGTTCGGGGTACCGGCGCTCAACAACAGTGCCGCTACCACGCGGATCACCGAT
The DNA here is from genome assembly GCA_036555825.1 of Acetobacteraceae bacterium. Taxonomy (GTDB): domain Bacteria; phylum Pseudomonadota; class Alphaproteobacteria; order Acetobacterales; family Acetobacteraceae; genus JAMXLO01. Next base: position 12,248 of record DATBKQ010000494.1, read on the forward strand.
ATCTGGGATTGCGGCGCAGCGGGCGGCGCCTCCAGCTCATCTGGGATCAGCTCTGGTTCCGGCTCGGGCTCAGGCTCCACAAGCAGTTCCGGTGTGAGCACGGGCTCTTCGGGCGGATCGAGTTCTGGCACGGCCTCAAGTTCGGGCACAACCTCGAGCTCGGGCTCCTCAAGCTCCGGCACGGCGAGCAGCTCAGGCACAAGCAGCAGCGGTCAGTGCTCGACGTTTGCGGCTCCAGCCACAACTCTGCACTACGCCGCGGGCAGCAATTCAAGCGGAAGCTTTGCACCTGCAGCAGCGGACGGCTTCAACCTCGCGGATGTAGGCAGCGTCGATGAGCTTAACGCTCTGCCGACGGGCGACATGGGCCTCGTCTGGATTGGGCTGTGCAACGGAGCCGATGCCAGTTTCGTCTCCGCGGTGTCGCCCTTCATCGGCAATCCGGAACTCTATGGCTTCTACTTGATGGACGAGCCTGATCCCACCGGTCAGTTCGCACCCCTGTGCCCGGCGGCCAATCTCAAGGCTGAGTCTGACTGGATTCACGCCAATGTGCCAGGGGCAAAGACATTCATCGTCATGATGAACATGGGTGCTGACACGAACCCGAGCTACGCCAACTCTTATAATCCGGCGAACAGCGATCTCGATCTTTTCGGGCTTGACCCCTACCCCTGCAAACAGGAATTCAACGGGTGCGATGACAGCGTCATTCCCGCCAGCGTCATGGCGGCCGAAGCTGAAGGCATACCGGCCAGCAGCATCGTGCCGGTGTATCAGGCTTTCGGTGGGGGCGGCTATTCCGCCTGGACGGTGCCAACGTCCGCGGACGAACGGCAACTTTTGGCGGCATGGCAAAGCGTGATCCCACTGGCGCCCTTTGATTACGCGTACGCATGGGGCGTGCAGAACGGCGATCAGGCTCTTTCCGTCCTGCCCGACTTGCAGTTGATCTTTCTGCAAAAGAATACCTCAGACAACTCCACGGGAAGTTGCGCGAGGTAGGCCGGATTGTCCGACATGTGGCTCGCTCATATTCGAAGAACGCGCAATTGCGAACGTCCGCGCGATCAGACACTCTGTGGTGCTCAAAAGTCGCCGCACAGCGAGATACATTGCGCTGGCTACAGGCTGTTCGGTCAAGAGCGGGCCGGGGTTAGAGATAGCTAATGCGACTTCATCATCGGCGCTCTTCTGATTCGGTGAGAAGGTCTCGTCGCAGAACAATTGGAGATCCGTGTGAACCCGTGCCGGCGATTGTGGTATGCACTGGCGCGAACGCCGTGGCCGAGTACCGTGCTTTCGTGTTGGACCGCCGCCGCACCCCGAACACACGTCACAACTATTGTTTATCGGTGACCATGTTCCTCGCATGGTGCGAGCAGCAGAAGCTCAGCACACTTTCGTCCGTGCAGCCGGAGCATGTTCTGGGATGGTTCGCCCTCCGCTGCGAGCAGATATCGGCCTCAACCGCAATCGCGCAGACCGGCCATGTCCGCATGCTCTTCGACCAGTTCGCGCACTGGTGGATCATACCTGTGAACCCTGTTCCATCCCCCGGTCGCCTTCGCCTCGCTGTTCGCCGTTGTGTTTGATGAGCAGTTCACCGCTGCGTGGCGAGTTTAAGTGCGACGGCCCTGGTGCTGGTCGCGCTGGCACAGAGCGAGGGGGGAGCAGTCGATCTTCCGCGAGAAGGTGACAGCCCATAAACCAATGGCGTGGCTTGCGGATCTTCAGAAACTGTAGCCTTGCACAAACATTGCGTCGCCCGAGTTGACATTCGGATCTTGCCACCAGACCGTTTGGGCAGTGATCATCGGGATGGCTTTGTATGAGCCGCAGCCCTTATAGGTACTGCCGAGCCCTCCGCGGCAATACGTATTTCCGCCGCTCGACAGGTTGGCACTCCTCATCTCTGCGCCGGTGCCGGTGCTGTCCCCGCTGACGATGCCGTAGATCACGCTGCCGCCTGTTTGCGTCGAGGCCAGCACAATGTCGGCGGTGAGCGCGGCGGCAGGGACCCCGGCGGATATGGATTGGGAGGTCATCGAACTTACGCCGGTCGTACCGGTGAAGATGCTGACATAAGACTGATATTGGAAATCCCGGTTCAGGATCAGGCCGGCGACCAGACGTTTGCTTGCATCGGTCGGCCAAATGCCGATCAACGCAGATGCGGTGTAACCCGAAGGCATGTTTGCCCCGGCATAAACCGATGCCGTCGAAGTGGCGACAGCGCAGGCGAGGATCGATGTTGCGGGCGTAACCGGGTTATAAATGGCATAGAGCGAGACAAACCCGCTCGCAGGGGCAGTGCCGGTATCCATGCCGCCTGCTCCGGTTGTCCCCAGATTGATGGTCTGGGAATAGCTGGGAAGGTTATACATTGTGCCGTTTAGAGCAGTGGCAACGACGATCTGATCTGCCGTGAAGCTTCCGGTCGTGGTCGCGGCGGCGATCGACATTTTCGCTTTGCGTGCGTCACCGATGACGCCGCCGGGAAGCCCTGACGTCCATGTGGTCACGCCCGCTCCATCCGTCTTCAGCACTTGGCCACTTGTTCCGGCGCTTCCCGGCAATGTCATCGTCCACGAACCGGCGGCCGCCTGGGGGCTCAATTGCACGTAGCCCGATGTTGCGCCTTCGAGGCGCACGTTGCCGGTCGTGGTGCCGTTCAGGCCGATATCAAGCAGCGCATTCGGCGAGGTCGTGCCAATGCCGACTCTTCCGGTTCCTGACGGGATAATGTTTATATTATCGTTCGATCCGCCGACACCATCGCTCGTAATAAAAAGCGGAGCGGTATCCGATGTCAGCGCTGACACGGACAGGTTGTTGTCCCAACCAATGACGGGGTTTCCGAAAATGAAATATGTGCTCCCATATTGATTTATAGAAAGATAGCTACTCATCCCGTTTCGGACGGAGAAGAGGTTTTGAGTAGCCGCTGGGGAATAGATATCAAAAATAGCATTTGGGGTGGGCGTGCCGATGCCGACGCCACCGGTACCCTTCGGGATAATGCCGAGATTGATATTGGTATCGACGCCATTCGTGTAGATGACCGGAGCGTTGCCCGATCCGGTGCCGGTCATAAAAAGCTGGTTGGTGGTTTGCGCCGCTGCTGGCTCAGCGACGACTAACCCCATTAGCAGCAGCCGAGCCGCCCGTGCGGCTTTCATTCGCTGACGCGACAGCATCGGCAAGCAAGTGCAGAAGAGGGCGGTGCCGCCTCACAGGTCGGCAATGGGAGTAGAAGCCCACCGCCCTCAGGTGCCACGCCGGCGCATGCTGCATTTTGGGTACTGCAAATCTCGTCACAGCTTGCGCCGCCTTGCGATCGGGTCGGCAGCGCGAGGGAGAAACAGGACAACCCGTGGCTACGCACTGCCATATCTTTCGGCACGGGTTCGCCCGCACAGGCCACAAGCGTAAGGCTGGCGACAAGAACGGCAACTCGATAATGCTTCACGATTAGGACCAGGGCTGGAGGGAAAGACGACGAAGGGAAGCGCAAACCGAAGCTGCGAAATCTCGTTGCGATAGTCAACTATATTATCGAATGATGTTATGCTGCCTGCATAGTGTGGCAACCCGTGACAAAGGGACCGGATCCCTGGATTCCCGGCCTAGCTAGGGCCCCTTAAACCATACATTGCTATGTCAAAAGCAATAAAAGATGTTACGATATCTGCCAAAGTTAACCACTATACATTTGGGGAGGTTTATGGGCAACGGACGTATTGGGTTGGGACTTCCGCGGTTTGAAGTAGGTGATCCGGTAATTATAAAGGACAAAGATCAACAAGCATCCGGGGAGAGAGGGGTTATCGCTATGGTCGAAGGCCCCATGGTCTCGGTCATGTTCGATACAATCTATGGAGAGTACCTGGACCTCATGCTGGTGCTTGCTCCGGAGAAACCACGAGCAGAGATAAAGCACGAACCCGGACGGAATGATGCCGCTTATGCACGGTCGCTGATCCGGCATCAGTTGTGATGGAAGCGGCGCGCGTGATCCGCTCGCGGCGATCTTCGCGGCGGCTATTGGTCAGACTCGGCTGATTTCCCCCACGCAACGGGGCACACACTTTGAGTGGAGGGCCGCCCTGCTCGACCGATTTTTCTCCTTCCGCTTACGGCAGGCGATGCGGCCGGAGAGGCGGACTTAACGGGAATTACCGGCTCGAAACCCTGATGTTCTTGTGACCGGCGGCGGGGTTACGAACTCGGGCTTCGGCTCGGGCACTGGGGGTGGCGTCGCACGTGTTACTTTCGGCACGGCAGCGGTGAGGGTGATCGGCTCTCCGTCATGGCGGATGGTTAGTGCTGCGCCCTCGCTCAAGGTATAGGTGGTGACGTCGTGACCCGTCTCCACACGCAGTCGGCTGCTGCGGATGCCCAGCGCAAAGCGCAGGCGTCGCCACTTTGACGGCAGGCGCGGCCGGAAAGTGATAACGCCGCCATGGTCACGCAACCCGGCAAAGCCATAGACCAGCGCCATCCACGAGCCGCCGATCGAGGCGATATGGGCGCCGTGCATCATATTGCCGCCGACGTCGGACAGGTCCATCGCCGCCGCGAAGTTGAAATACTCCAGCGCTTTCCCGGTGTAGCCGAGTTCGTTCGCGACAATGCTCTGGATGCACACCGACAGCGAGCTGTCATGTGTCGTCAATGGATCGTAATAGTCGAAATTGCGCTTCTTCTGCTCGGGAGTGAATCGGTCGCCCAGCAGGAACATCGCCAGCACGGTGTCGGCCTGCTTAATCACCTGCATCCGGTAGAGATTGAGTGGATGATAATGCAGCAACAACGGATAGTGATCCTCGGGCGCCGCCGAAAAATCCCATCGTTCTTTGTCCAGGAAGCTATCGTCCTGCGGATGGATCCGCAGCCGCTCGTCCCAAGGCACGTACATTCGATCGGCCGCCTCGCGCCACGCAGCGGTCTCCCCAGGTTCCAGACCTGTGCGCCTAGCGAGCGCGGCCAGGGGGTCCGGTTCATCGCGCTGGAGTTCTTCGACCGTTTCCGCGGCGTAGCGCAGGTTCTCCTGTGCCATCAGGTTCGTGAACAGGTTGTTGTCGACGATGGCCGTGTACTCGTCGGGGCCGGTCACGCCGTTGATGCAGAAGGCGCCGCCCCGGCGGGTGGAGAAGAAGCCCAGGTCGCACCAGAACCGTGCTGTTTCCACCAGAAGTTCGGCGCCGTGACGGCACAGGAAGTCTCTATCACCCGAAACTTCAACGTATTTGCGCACGGCAAAAGCGATGTCCGCGTTGATATGATACTGGGCCGTGCCCGCGGCGTAATATGCCGACGCCTCATCGCCGTTGATCGTCCGCCACGGGAACGTGGCACCTCTGTGACCCAGTTCCCGCGCTCGCGCGCGGGCGCGTTCCAACGTGTCGTAGCGGAACTTCAGGATGTTCCTGGCGATCCGCGGCTGCGTGTAGATGAGGAAGGGCAGGACATAGATCTCCGTGTCCCAGAAATAGTGCCCTTCATAAGTGCGCCCCGTCAGCCCGCGCGCGCCGATGCCGTGACCTTCGGCGCGCTCGGTGGCCTGCAAGAGCTGGAACAGATTCCAGCGTATCACCTGTTGCAGCCGACACCCTGCGCCTTCTACCTCCACGTCTGCGCGCTTCCAGAATCTTCCGACCTCGGCGTGCTGATGCGCCTGGATGCGGTCGAACCCGTCCTGGACCGCGCGATCAAGCGTCCAGGCGACCTGCGAGCGAACCTCTTCGACATCGCCGCTGTTAGAGTAGTGGTAGGCAAGATACTTCCACAGCCGGATCGGCCGGCCCCGCTCGCCCCGAATCTTGAAGACAACCGCGGCGGCATCGTCGCCGCAGCTACTGTCCTCAATTGCGTTGCAGTCTGTCTCCAGGACATGGTCCATGCCACAGCCCAGGATCAGACCGGATCTGAGCGTGACATAACTCAGGATCGCTCGCCGCCCCTGGCGCAAGTTTCCAGCCGGCTGCAAGACTCGTTTGGCGAGTCCGGCCGCAAGCCGAGGGTCGGAACCGTCATGCGCCGCCGGTTCATGGTACGTGAGCTCCGATGAGATGACGATATCCGCATCCGCCCCCTCGGGTATCAACTCGTACTGAATCGCCGCCAGGTGACGGTGTTCGAATGAGACCAGGCGCGACGTCCTCAGCCGCATGCGCCGGCCGCCAGGCGTCGCCCAGACAACTTCCCGGTCCAGCTCCCCCGCCTTGAAGTCCAGTGACCGGTGAAAGGAGAGAACGTCGGCTTCCGTCGGCACGAAAGACTCGCCATCGACGAACAGCTTGATGATGGTTCCGTCCGGGCAGTTCAGGATGCTCTGGCCCACGCGCGGGAAACCGTAGGCGAACTCGCCATAGGTAATCGGGCGGAACTCATAGAAGCCGTTGAGAAGCACACCCGGCTCCCGCACGGGCCTGCCTTCCTCCGGCATTCCGCGAATGCCGAGATAGCCGTTTGAAAGGGCGAACATCGTCTCGGCCTGACCGGCGAATTCCCAGGCAAGCTTGGGGTGAAGTCCCTTTGCTCCGGCGGCCCAGGGCTCGGCCGGAAAGATATCGGGCGGCGGGATCAGACGCTCACGCAGCATCGCGTCGCCTCCTAATTCGGTTAGGCTTGCTGTTCTCCGTGCGGCGCACCGACGAGCGCGTCCGTTTCGTGGCTAAGCGAGGCCGCCACCGGTAACTTCGTGCCCACAAGTTCCAGCAGTTCGTGCTCGTTCAGCGTTTCCTTCTCCAGCAATCGGCGCGCCGCGACCTCCAGGACTTCACGCCGTTCCTTCAGCAGCGCGACGGTTCGGTCGAATGCGGCCTGCACGATGCTGCGGACCTCGTCGTCAATGGTGGTAGCTGTCACTTCGCCGTAGTCGCGCTGCTCCGGATAGCCAAACGACGATTGCATGGAGCCCAGCCTTGACCCTCTCTCCTGATCGTACGCGATCGGTCCTAGCGCGGTGGACATGCCGTATCGTGTCACCATGCTGCGCGCGAGATCGGTCACGCGCCGTAAATCGTCCGCTGCCCCCGTCGTCAGATTCCCGAAGACGACCCATTCGGCGGCGCGTCCGCCGAGCAGGACCGCCATTTTGTTTTCCAGTTCCTCACGCGACATCAGGAACCGGTCCTCGGTGGGCCGCTGAATGGTGTAGCCCAGCGCACCAATGCCGCGCGGAATGATGGAGACCTTGTGCACGACATCCGATCCCGGCAGCGCGAGTGCCACGAGGGCGTGTCCCATTTCGTGATAGGCGACAACCTCGCGCTCCTTCGGATTCAGTAGCCGGTTGCGCTTTTCCAAGCCAGCAACAATACGTTCGACCGCCTCATTGAAGTCCGTCATCGTCACCGCCTCGGCCCTCCGCCGCGTCGCCACGAGTGCCGCTTCGTTGACGAGGTTGGCGAGATCAGCGCCGGTGAAGCCCGGCGTCAGTGCGGCGATTTGTTCGGGATTGACATCCGGCGCAAGATGCGCCTTGCGCAGATGCACATTGAGGATCTGCACACGCCCCGTCTTGTCCGGCCGGTCCACTAGCACCTGCCGGTCGAACCGTCCCGCGCGCAGCAGCGCGGGATCCAGAATCTCCGGCCGGTTCGTGGCGGCGAGAAGCACCACGCCGGAGCTGGAGTCAAAACCGTCCAGCTCCACCAGAAGCTGGTTCAGCGTCTGCTCCTTCTCGTCGTGTCCGCCGGAGAAGGGGCCAATGCCGCGGGCGCGGCCAAGCGCGTCCAGCTCATCGATAAATATGATGGCGGGCGCCTTCTGTCGCGCCTGCTCGAACAGGTCGCGCACGCGCGCGGCGCCCACGCCCACGAACATCTCGACGAATTCGGAACCGGAGATCGAGAAAAACGGCACGCCGGATTCCCCCGCGACCGCCTTTGCCAGCAGCGTCTTTCCGGTGCCGGGAGGGCCGACCAGCAGCACGCCCTTCGGCATGCGTCCGCCAAGCCGACCATAGCCGGCGGGGTCCCTGAGGAAGGCAACAACCTCCTTCAGCTCGTCCTTCGCCTCGTCCACTCCGGCAACGTCCGCGAAGGTGACCTTCGTGTCGGTCTCGACGTAGACCTTCGCCTTGCTCTTGCCAAGCTGCATCAGTCCGCCGCCGAACCCTTGATTGGCAGCGAAGCGGCGCATGACGAACCACCATACGCCAACGAACAGAAGAACCGGCATGAGCCAGGCGAGCAGCGTGCCAAGCACGTTGCTCTCCACAGCGCCATTGAACTTGACACCGTACTGCTGCAGCTCATTCGCGAGATCAGGGTCTACGCGCGTCGTGGTGAACTTGGCGGAACCATTGGCCAGCTTCTCCTTGAGCGTGCCCTCAACATACCGATCGGAAACATTGACGTCGGCGACCTTGCCTTCCCGAAGATACTGCTGGAACTCGCTGTACGGGATCGCGGTGACGGACACCGCGGCCGTGATCACGCTGTGCAGAAGCAGCACGCCGAACACCGCCGCCAGGGCATACCAAATATTGAGCCGCGTTTCCTTATTCATAGGGCGTCCTCCGGGAGCCGGCATCATCGATCAGCCGGTCAAGGCACATGACCAGTCCGATGATGCCAGTCCCGCCCATCGCGCGCGAGCCTGGAACGCCGCCCCTACTGCGCGGCGAGCGCTTCCGGAGCCAGTTGGTCCGGCTGTCCGCGATCACAAGCGTCTGCTGTAGACCCCGGTTGCTTGACGTACTCGCTACCCAGCGGCCGCGACGACACCCGCAGCACCGTCAGCGACCGTTTGCGCCCATCCCGCTTCGGCCATCGGATCGACTGTCCGGCAGACAGACCAATCAACCCCGCCCCAACCAGCGTCAGCACGGAGATCATTCCTCGTGTGATGTCCGCTTCATGCGGATAAACGAGCTGGATACGCCTGATCGCGCTCGTCTCGTCGTCGCGATACTCCACATGCGTGTGCATGGTGACCACGTCTTTGGGCATGTCGCCCCACGGCAGGAGCTCCGAACGATCGATCTCATCCAGCAGCAGGCGGGCCACCTCTGGGCTGCTGCCGGATGCGAGTTCCGCCAGGCTGGCCAGCCGGTCGGCCTCTTCGATCGAGATAGTTATTGCTGGGCTCGCAGCCGCGCTTATCGGTGTTCGAGTTGCGCTCATAGTCTCTGTGGTTCCCTTTCGGATCCGGGGGCTGTGGCAGTGGCGCCAGCAGTCTTCGGCCTGACTGGTTGGTGTGTTACCGGACTGTCATTCCCGTCCAAGATGGCGGATCGCTCGCAGGGAATGAATCGCGGTTGGTTTCATCCACAATGTCCCAGCGCTCAAAGCCGTCTCTGGCCGGTTTGTCGCCTGCGCGGTCAGGGCTTCTTGTCCTTTGGGGCGAAGGGCCTGCGTGGTCCTGGACCAGCCATCCATTCCTCTCCGCAAAGGCGACGGCGGTGCGTGCGTTGGGGAATTTCATCTGGATCTGGGCAAGCGGGCCGGCGCCACCACTCCAGCCCATCAATGGATCGATTGTCCGGCGCGCCGACGGCTCGAATTCCAGCAGCCATCCTCCACGTCCGGGACCTGACTGCGTGGCCGAACGCGCAAGCTGCGATATGCGAACGCGCGGCGCCGGAACAGAGGTCGGGGCGATGCGTCTTAGCAACGATGAAATCCTGGACTCGGCTCGACGATGGCGTTGTGCCGAGACCGTCTCACCCCATCCTATGAAATCCGCCGAGCGCATACCCCCAGCTCCCTTTCACTAGCTCAATGTCGGACGTTGCGCACGTGCGTGGTGCGCATGAGTACGCAGCAGCCGCTGATAATGGAACGCAAAATCAGCCTCCGTCGAGCAGCCTGCGTGATGTACAGTCGGTTCTGTTTGGTGTCGGAATGCCCCAGGCCGGCGAGCGCGACAGCGTCGCGGTCAGGCCCGGGGCCGAGTGCTCGCGAGCAGGGTACTCGCGTGCCGCCGCTGGCGGTTATGAATTCTGCCGTAAAACATAGCGCATGTCATGTGGGGGTTCCTGGCCTAGGTTCAATGATCTCTGTGCACGGACTACGTGGTGGCGACGACCTGACCGATGAGCAGCCGGCCGAATAGCATACGGATCGCGCCGGGGGCCCGGAGTCGCTCAAGTCATGGAGGCACCGCGACGGTTGGCGGCAAATATCGTTCTGGTCCATGACAATTCGGGTTTCCTGAATCGCACGATAACAGCCCTGCAGGCTGTGGATACGATGCGGCCATTTTCAGGACATGATGGCTGCGATCGATGCTTTGAGCGACGCATCAGATCGAGATCCCGTAGTTTTACAATTCCGATTCGGGCGACTACGCGCCGTTGCGCTGGCGCGCATTTCGTGGGTGAGGCGCTCCTTGCTGCGATCAGTTGTTTCCTTTTACCGTCGTCAGAGTGCGCAGCCCTGCCAGTGCTGGAGCCAACACTCCCTCGTCGGCGTTGGCCGAAGAAACCACATACACCGGATACGAAAACCTCGGAGCGCCCACTACGAGATGCAGCCGGCCGGCTTCCACGTGATGGCGAACGGCTTGCATCCGGAAATAGCCGGAACCACCCGCCGAAAGAACGTAGCTCAGAGCCAATGGGCCGAGATTTGCGAAAAGGGCCGGCATCACATCTGGAAAACTGACGCCGTGATGAAGCGTGAAGTCCGGCCCCCAATCGACATGGACATAATCGAGCTCATTGCCGCTCGCCGCCGGATCTGTCGTCGCGAGGACAAGCTCCTCTTCCATCAGGAAGTCGATCTTGAGCCCCGGCCGATGCTGGGGCGCATACATGATCGCAACGTCGACCAGGCCGCCGGCGACCTGATTGATTAAATCTTGTGGCACATCGACATGGACGCGAAGCGCGACGTCGTGAAGCGACTGCCGCATCCACAATACCCAGTCGACCAAAAGCGGCTGCCAGAGACTCACCTCGCTCCCAACCGTCAGCATGGCGCGGTGTCCGGGAGGGACCGCCACCTGATGCCGGGTGCGTTGCCATAATTGCACAAAGGCTGGAGCGTGGCGCAGAAACTGTTCCCCGGCAGGCGTTAACGACGCACCACTTTTGTTCCGAACGAACAGCGGACGCCCAAGTCGCTGTTCCAGCAGCCGGATCCGCGCGCTCACGGTTGTCTGCGCGACGTTGAGGCGTTCCGAGGCCCGAATGAAGCTACCTGTAGACACGATCTCCAGGAAGGTTCGGGCAAGTTCGATGTCCATGCGCCATCTAGCAGAAAATCTGCACTCAAGGGACAGTTATATTCGTTTGCCAGATGTGTTCACCGATCACACCTTGAAGTTCGGGAGCGTCTGGTCCCTCGTGCAAACAAAGGATGCGGGAAGATGCGGCCCAAAAAAACGAAGGCGTTCGTTCGACCACATCCATCGAATGCATCGTGGAGGCACCGTGCGAGCATCCAGTCAGGACAGGTCCAATGCGTGTCGCGAGTATATTGTCTGTCGCTCGGGAACGGCTGGTGACGATCCAGGTTGATGCCTTGCTCACAGAAGCCGCGAAGCTGCTGTGCGGCACACATAGAGCGCTTCTCGTCGTCTGTGACAGTAAGGGGGCAATGGCGGGTGTCATTACGAAGACAGACATCGTGCGGCAAGTCGCCCGATGCCATGGAGTCCTCAGCGACATTAAAATTGCAGACGTAATGACTGCCCTAGTGACGTTTTGCAAGCCAGGGGACTCCCTACACGATGTCCTGGCTCTCATGCATCTGCTAGACTTTGTTCATATACCTATTATCGATCAGGAGTTTCGGCCTTGCGGCGTCGTAAATGCGCGCGATGCACTGCAGGCGCTCCTGGGCGAGGTGGAGGACGAGGAACAGCTTCTCCGCGCATACGTCATGGGTGTCGGATACAGGTAGTCGGGCGGGGCAAGCGGGTCATGGGCTATTTGGCAGAGATGAGCGCTGTAGATCAGAATGTGGAGTTGCGCGTATCGATCGAGCCAGAGCGTCGCCGGCATGTGCCCGTCGCCATCCGGGAAGCGGTGGGGATATTTCAGCGCAGTGAGAACCTGCAGAGCGCAATCGACGAGTTGCTCAGTTCCGGCTTTCACCGTGCAGAGCTTAGCCTGCTCGCC
>DATBKQ010000495.1:0-17244 GCA_036555825.1 Acetobacteraceae bacterium
ACCGCCTGGATTCTGGCCCGTTGCGCCTCGTAACTAAGCAGATGGCCGTAAGCGATGCGCAGCACCGGATATTTCGCCGGAACGCCACGCCGCAGCAAATCGCCCAGGATATGTTCCGCCTCCGTGCGCGCGCCACGTTCCACGTCGCGCAGCATGGAGGCAGCGAAGGGTGACCCCGCCGCGGTGACGGTTGCCCGGATCTGCTGTATCGCGGTGTCACGCGGCGCAAAGCCGTGCTGCCGGGCGATCGCGGCACATTCGTCGAGCAACGATGTGGCGACGTCAGCGGCGCCTGCCGAAACGATGTCGCCGATCGGCGCCCGCATCAGGCAGGTGATTCCGGCAACAACAGAAATCAGCACCCACTTCTCCCACATCTCCTGCATGATGACGTCGCTGGCACGACCGTCGAAGTTCGCGCCGGCAAAGGTCTCGGCAATCGCGGCAATCCGCGGCGTACGCGACCCGTCGCGCTCGCCGAACGACAGGCTGTGTATATCGTTCAGATGCAGGATCCGGCCGTCCTCATCGAGCGTGGAGGAGATTGCGCACTGCCCGCCGAGTACCGCGTGGCGGCCAAATCGCCGCTCCAGCGCGTCGAGATGCCGCATGCCATTGAGCAATGGCAGGATCGCCGTGTCCGGCCCGACGGCAGGTGCGAAGGATGCGATCGCATCGTCGAGGTCGAATGCCTTGCAGCTCAGCAGGATAACGTCGAACGTTCCGTTCAGCCGATCGGCCAGTAGTGTCGGCGCCGGCCGGTCGATATCGCCAAGACGGCTGCGCACGGATAACCCGATGCGCGCAAGCTGCTCGGCGCGGCGCGGCCTGACCAGGAATGTCACATCGCGCCCCGCCTCGAGCAGGCGTCCGCCGAAATAGCCGCCGATCGCGCCGGCACCAACAATCAATATACGCATGACTCACTCCCGACGGGGTACAGCGATCGCCTCCTCGACGTCGCGCAGGCGGTCCTTACCAAAGTAGATCGCGTCATCGACGAAGAATGTCGGCGATCCGAAGGTGCCGCGCTCGACCGAGCGCTGGGTGTTCGCCAGCAATTCATCCTTGACGTCCTGCGCCTGGGCCAGCGCCAGGATCGCATCGGCATCCAGGCCGGATTCGATCAGCGCCGCCCGCAGCACCTCAGGTTCGTCCAGCTTCTTCGGCTCGGACCACATGTGCCGGTACATCTCGTCGATATAGCGCTCGGATACGCCGAGCCGCGCGGCGGCAATCGCGCCGCGCATCAGCACCAGCGTGTTGACAGGGAAGAAAGGGTTCGGCGTGAACCGCGTGATGCCGTGGCGCGTGATGAAGCGCGTGGTTTCCAGCCGCTGGTACTCCGGCTTGTTCCTGATCCCTGCCAGGCTTTCAGCCGGCGACCGGTTGTTGGTCAACTTGAAGACGCCGCCCAGCAGGATCGGCATATAGACGAACCTGGCGCCCGTGCGACGCTCGATGTCGGGTATGACCAAATGGCTGAGATAGGCGTTCGGGCTGCCGAAGTCGAAGTGGAATTCTACCGCGCGCATCGCCTGTTACCATTTCTCGCCGAAGGGACGGATGTCCATTTCGAACGTCCAGGCGTCACGAGGCTGTTGATACAGCGCCCAGTACGCGTCCGCCACCGAAGACGGCCGCATCAGCCGGTCCGGTGGGAGTTCGCGCAGTGCCGCATCGCCTTCGCGCGTCCTGATCCGCTCGCGCACCCACGCTGTGTCCACACCCGCATCGATAACGAGATGCGCAACATGGATGTTCTTCGGCCCCAGCTCGCGCGCGGCACTCTGTGCGACCGCACGCAGCCCCGCCTTGGCCGCGGCAAACGCGGCATAACCCGCGCCGCCGCGCAGGCTGGCGGTTGCGCCGGTAACGAAGATTGCGCCACGGCCGTGCGGCAGCATCAACCTGGCCGACTCTCGCACGGTGAGAAAACCGGCATGGCACGCCATTTCCCACACCTTGCGGAACACGCGTTCCGTCGTCTCGACCAGGGGAAAATGCACATTGGCGCCGATGTTGAAGATGCAGACCTCCAGCGGTGCCTCGCTGTCCGCCACCTGCAAGAACCCGATCACCTCGTCCTCTTTCCGCGCGTCGAGCGACCGGCCGATGACGCGCCCGCCAGCCGCCTCGATGTCATTGACTAGCGGCGTGAGCTTCTCCCCATTGCGGCGTCCGGCCAACACGGTGAAACCTTCGGCGGCGAATTTCCGCGCGATCGCGCTGCCGATAAAGTCCCCGGCGCCGATCACCGCTGTGGTGGCGTTTCTGCGGTCCATGTCTGCTTCCCTTCTCAATGTGCATCGCGAGCCGGTGTCGCCGGTCCGGCCAGTCGCCGCATCAGTGGCGCCATGGGAGTGGCGACGAGAAAGCACAGCGCGATCGCAAAGAAGGTATCGGCGAAGCTCTCTGTCTGCGCTTCGCGCAGCGCGAGTGTGCCCAGAACCTTCAATGCGGCCGCATAACCGGCCAGCGTGTCGCCGCCGCGCACCACGGCCTCGTGCGTCGCCACCCGCTGGACGAAGTCCAGCATCGCCGGGTGGCTGCTGTTCAGGTGCTCGGCTGCGCGCAGAAAGTGCAGGTTGGTGCGGTCGTTCAGCATCGTGCCGCAGACAGCGATGCCGATCGCGCCGCCCAGGTTGCGCATCAGGTTGAACAGGCCCGAGGCCGGCTTCAGCCGCTCCGGCGCCAGGCCGCCCAACGTCAGCGATACCACCGGGGCAACGGCGAACTGCTGGGAGAAGCCGCGAAACGCCTGCGGCAGCAGCAGTTCGCGGCCGCCCCAGTCGTGGGTGATCGACGTGAAATTCCACATGCTGAGCGCGAAGCACGCGAAACCGAACACCATCAGCCAGCGCAGGTCGATGCGTCGTGCCAGCATCGCATAGAACGGGATCGCGCAAACCTGGAACAAGCCGGTGGAGAACACCGCCTCGCCGATCTGCAAGGCACTGAAGCCGCGCACGCGCGCAAGGAACAGCGGGGTCAGGTAGATCGTCGCGAAGATGCCGATGCCGGTGACGAAGGAGAAGAAACAGCCCAGGGAGAAGTTGCGGCTCGCGAGCGCCCGCAGATCGACCACAGGTTGGCCGTACGTCAAACTGCGCCAGACGAATGTTATCCCCGCAATGCCGGAGGTCCAGGCGGTGGCGCGGATGGTGTCGTCGCCGAGCCAGTCCCAGCGTGGGCCTTCCTCCAGGGTGTATTCCAGGCAGCCAAGGAACACCGCCAGCAGCGCCATGCCGGGATAGTCGGCGCCGCGCAGCAGCGACAGGTTGGGCCGATCCACCCGCACAAGCATCGGCACTACGATCGACACGAACGCGCCGGGCGCCAGATTGACGAAGAAAAGCCAGTGCCAGGAGTAGTTATCGGTGATCCAGCCGCCGATCGTCGGCCCCAGCGTCGGTGCAAGCGATGAGATGCATCCGATGGTGGCCGCCGCGATCACCCGCTGCTGATTGTTGAAATAGACAAAGGCGGTGGTGAACACCGTCGGAATCATCGAGCCGCCGAGAAAGCCTTGCAGCGCGCGGAACACGATCATGCTCTCGATGTTCCACGCCCAGCCGCACAACAGGCTGGTGATGGTGAAGCCGACAGCCGAGGCACAGAACAGCCAGCGCGTGGACATCACACGCGACAGCCAGCCGGAGAGCGGGATCACCACGATCTCGGCGATCAGGTAGCTGGTCTGCACCCAGGCGATTTCATCCGAACCGGCCGACAGCCCGCCGCCGATATCGGCCAGCGACGCGGAGACGATCTGGATGTCGAGCAGCGCGATGAAGAAGCCCACGCACATGCTGGCAAACGCGAACACCTTCGCCGCAAGCGGCAGCTCGGCGGGCGCGATGCGAGCCGCTGCCGCGGTTCCGTTCATCGTTCGTCGATCGAGGCGGTGACGGACAATCCCGGGCGCAGCCTGCCGAGTGTGGCGGCATCGCGATCCAGTGCCACGCGCACCGGGACACGCTGGACGATCTTGGTGAAATTTCCGGTGGCGTTCTCCGGCGGTAGCACGCTGAACACGGCACCGGTCGCCGGCGCGAGACTCGCGACGTGGCCGTGGAACGCCTCACCCGGCAGCACGTCGGCGGCGATCGTCACCGGCATTCCAGGACGCATGCCGGCGAGCTGACTCTCCTTGAAATTCGCGTCCACCCATAAGCCGTGCGATGGCACCAGCGAGATGAGCTGCGTCCCGGCCTGGGCATACGCGCCGGTCCGCGCGCTCCGATTGCCCACAATTCCGTCGATCGGCGCTCGCAGCTCGGTATAGCTCACGTTGAGCTGGGCGGTGTCCCTATCCGCCAGGGCGCCGGCAAGAGCCGCCGCCGCCTGCTGCTTCCGCGTATCGATGACGTCGAGCTGCCCCTGCGCGGCCTGTAGTGCCGCGCGTGCCTTGGCATCGGCGGCAAGCGCCTTGCGATAGTCGGCATCCGCCTGCTGGAAGCGCTGCACCGATGCCGCATGGTCGCGCGCCAGATCGCGATACCGATCGACGTCATACTTGCTGCGGCTGATCTCTGCCGCGGTCGCGCCAAGTTCGGCCTGCGCCTCGGTGATCACCGCTTCCTGCAGCTTCCTGGTGGCGTCCAGGTTGGCGAGTGTCGCCCACTGGGCCGTCACCGCCGCGGTCGCCTTTGCCAAGGCGGTGCGGTAATCGCGGTCATCCAGCTTCACCAGCAGGTCGCCCGCCCGCACTGCCTGGTTGTCGGTCACCGCGACATCGGCAATGAGACCGGCGACCTTCGGTGCGATCACCGTGACGTTGCCGCCGACATAAGCGTCATCCGTCGTCTCGACGAACCGCCCGACCGTCCACCAATGCTGGCCATACCAGGCGCCACCAATGCTCAGCAGCAGCACCGCCCCGGCCGGCCCGAGCTGTCGGCGCGACAGGCCTGGCTGCCGAACGGGGGGACGGGCGACGACGTCGCGCTCGACCGCCTGCCCGCTCATGGCGCCTTCCTCGCGGCCAACAGGGTCGTCACCGAGCGGAAGGCAGGCTCGGCCATCACCTTGCCGCTCCGACGATCCACCAGCACGGGATCGGCCGGTTCGCCGGTCTCGGTATCGACGACAATGACGCTGGGCCCTTCAGGGGCGAAATGACGGTTGCCCCAGGCAAGCAGCGCCCACAGGACCGGCCGGAAATCGCGGCCACGCTCGGTCAGGACATACTCGTGGCGTGGCGGATGCTGGTTGTAGCGGCGGCGCTCCAGCAGGCCGGCCTCGACCAGCGCATTGAGCCGCCGGGTCAGCATGTTCGGCGCAATGTCCAGACTCTTCTGGAACTGGTCGAAGCGTGTCAGGCCGCGGAAGGCATCGCGCAGGATCAGAATGCTCCACCACTCGCCCACCCGTTCCAGGCTGCGGGCGATCGGGCAGGACATCGATCCGAAGCTCTTGCGCTGCATGGCTCCTCCTGGCAGTCACATGCATGATGCAATCCGCCAGATAGGCGCGTTGCTTTCATCATGCAAGTAGCGGGTGCCATACAATGCGTATCCGTGCCGATCAGCTTTTGGTGAATCGTGCGCTGGCCTGCTCCCGGGCGCGAGCGCAAGCCCTGATCTTGGCCGGCAAGGTGTTCAGTGGCGAGCGCCGGATCGCGAAGGCGGGCGAGCCGCTTGCGCCGGATGCGCCGCTGGAGGTGCGCGGGCAGGATCATCCCTGGGCATCGCGTGGTGGCCTGAAGCTGGCGCACGCGCTGCGCCATTTCGGTCTTTCCCCAGCAGGGCGTATCTGCCTGGACGTCGGGGCGTCCACCGGCGGGTTCACCGATGTCCTGCTGGCGCACGGCGCGGCCAAGGTGCACGCCGTCGATGTCGGCCACGGCCAGCTCGCGTGGAAGCTTCGCTCCGACCCCCGGGTTGTCGTGCACGAGCGGACCAACGCCCGCTATCTGACCGGAGAGACCATCGCCGACCCGATCGCCGCGCTGGTTTTCGATGCGAGTTTCATCGGGTTGCAGACGCTGCTTCCGGCGCCGCTCGCCTTATGCGTGCCTGCCGCATGGGCGGTGGCGCTGATCAAGCCGCAATTCGAAGCCGGTCGTTCCGCCGTGGGCAGCCGGGGCGTGGTGCGTGATCCGGCCATTCACCGGGCGGTCTGCGCGCGCATCCATGCATGGTGGAACGGCCAACCAGGCTGGCGCGTGCTGGGCCTCGCCCAGAGCCCGGTGACAGGCCCCGAGGGAAATTGCGAGTTTCTGATTGCGGCCGAGCGCGACTGAGACTTTAGGGGAGACTTTGCTGACCGTGGCCGAGGGATATGTCGCGCTGCGCGATCTCGGCCAGGAGAGACCATACCTTCGCGGGTTCCATCGGGACGTCCGGGTCGTTCAGCAGGCGGTCGAGTTCATCAAGTTTCCGAGCGTACTCGGTTTCCGTCATTTCCTTGTCTCCAACGGCCTCGGCCATGCTGAATAACCTCGCGATCGTGGCGGTCGTGGGGCGGCCATATGGAGATAAGATGCTTACCGGCGAATTACCGCCGTCGCGGCCGATCAAACGGACGATAGTATTGCAGGCGCAAGCGAAACGGCCTTGGCGGCGGGATGCGCCGGATTGCGAAAGCGCAGCTCGCCCTCGCATGCCGCGTCCGCCATACCGAACAGCTCGAAACGTGATGTGCATGTAACGGCGACTACGTGTCTCGCCGCCTGGTGGGCCAGGAACCGTCGGGCTTCACCCTCCAGGCTCAGGCTGTCCCGCAGACCGAACCAGTCGGCACGGCCGACGTCCTCGATGAACATTGCGAGGATCCCCGGCCGCCTGCCGCCGCTCAGTCGCGTTCGGGCGATCTCCAGCAGGTGACGGTGGACGGCCGTACCGACCTCGTCGATGCGGCCGGCTCTTGCCGCCATGACGAAAACGCCAGCTTCGGCGGCCGTGACAGCCAGATGCGCTTCCGGACCGAACTCGCTGCGCAGCGAATTCAAGAGGCCGGTCTCGTACTGCTTCCGCGCCAGCACCAGGGGCTCCAACCGCAGCACCCCAGCACGGTCATGGTCCTGCCGCCGGCGAGCCTCCAGCAACCGGCGTATGCGTGCATGCATCGCGGCAAGCGCATCGGGCTGCAATCCTTCCGGCAGCGTCATCTTCAGCAGGTGACTCCCCGGACAGGCGGAAAGCCAGGTACGCACATCGTCGCTCACCCGGTCCGCCAGTTGCATCCATGCGTCTCGCGCCACCAGCCGCCCCTGGTCGGCGGAAACCACCTCGCAGGCGACCTCCGCCTCGGAGGCGCCGCGCGCGATCAGCAGGTCGTAGGGAGCATCGCGCTCCAGCCCAGGGAAAGTCACGCTGAAGCCGCGAGATCGCTCCAGAGCGGCGGTGCGAAGCAGGTGGAACAGCGGCACCAGCGAGCGGTCGCCTTGCAGGCCGGCGCGCAGGTTTTCGCGCAAACGGCGCCGACCGCGGGCGCTCAGACTTCGCGACAGCAATGCCGCCTCGCCTGCCAGCCGGGCCGCGTGAAGTTCGGCAGGGGAGGGCGGCCTGCTCAGGCCGCCGCGCAATCGCTCGACGGCCAGTTCAAGAGCATGGCGCTGGCGCAGCAACCGGCCGGCGCGCGGTCCGGCTGCGGCGCGAACGCGGATCTCCGCCAGGCGCGCGGTCCAGACGCGGGACCCTGCCAAGTCCACGAACGCGTCGAGCACAAGCGGGTCATAGGGGAGCGGTTGCGGCTGCATTTGGCGAGGTCCGGCGGGATAGACGCCGGCCGCCGCCGGTTCATTCCCGGCTTGGCGCGTGATCGTCGGAGGTCTGAACACGTGGCCGGGCTTGTCCCGGCCATCGCGCGCTCAACCGAACAAGGCTAAGGCATGTTGAGGGCAACCTGACCTCAACATGCCTTAGTTGCGCGGCAGCCTCGGCGTGGTCGGCGCGTCCGGGTTCTGCGCCCGGTGGCGCAGCAGGTGGTCTGCCAGCACGCAGGCGAGCATGGCCTCGCCCACGGGAACGGCGCGGATACCGACGCAGGGGTCGTGGCGGCCCTTGGTGGTTATCTCAATGCCATGACCGCGCCGGTCCACAGTTTGGCGCGGGGTCAGGATCGAACTGGTGGGTTTCACCGCGAACCGAGCCACGATCGGCTGCCCGGTGGAGATGCCGCCGAGGATACCGCCGGAGTGGTTGGAGGCGAACACGACCCTGCCGTCTTGCATGTGCATCTCGTCGGCATTGGCCTCGCCCGACAAGGCGGCGGCGGCAAAGCCTTCGCCGATCTCCACGCCCTTCACCGCGTTGATCGACATCAGCGCGGCGGCGATCTCCGCATCCAGCTTGCCGTATACCGGGGCGCCGAGGCCGGGAGGCACGCCTTCGGCCACCAGCTCGATCACCGCCCCTGTCGAGGAGCCCGCCCTGCGGACATCGGACAGGAAGCTTTCCCAGAGCGCCGCGGTCGTCGGATCGGGGCAGAAGAACGGGTTGCTGTCCACCGCGTCCCAGTTCCAGCGCGACCGGTCCACCCGGTGCGGGCCGATCTGCACCAGGGCTCCCCGGATGATCACGCCGTCGCTCAGCACCTTGCGGGCCACGCCGCCCGCCGCGACGCGCATCGCCGTCTCGCGGGCCGAGGAGCGGCCACCGCCGCGATAGTCGCGGATTCCGTACTTGAGTTCATACGTCAGGTCTGCGTGGCCAGGCCGGAACTGCGCGGCGATCGCCGAATAGTCGCGCGAGCGCTGGTCGACATTGTCGATCTGCATGGCGATCGGCGTGCCGGTGGTCAGGCCTTCGAACACACCGGACAGGATGCGGACCTGGTCCGGCTCCTGCCGCTGGGTGGTGAAGCGCGACTGCCCGGGGCGGCGGCGGTCCAGCCAGGGTTGGATGTCGGTCTCTGCCAATGGGATGCGCGGCGGGCAGCCGTCCACCACGCAGCCGATCGCCGGTCCATGGCTCTCGCCCCAGGTGGTGACGCGGAACAGATGGCCAAAGCTATTGTGGGACATGTCCGGCTACAGCCACGCGCGCCTCTCCCCATGCCCATGCGCGGGAGGGGGGCGGGCAGCGGAGTCGCCATCCCTTCACGCTCTCATCCCTCGACGATGCTGATGTCCGGCGCCGCCGGGTGCTTCATCCCGACGATATGGTAACCGCAATCCACGTGGTGCACCTCGCCGGTTACTCCAGCCGATAGATCGGACAACATATAAACGCCCGCTCCCCCGACATCTCCGATGGTCACGTTACGCTGCAGCGGCGAGTTAAGCTGGTTCCACCGCAGGATGTAGTGGAAATCGCCGATCCCGGCCGACGCCAGGGTGCGGATCGGCCCGGCGCTGATGGCGTTCACCCGGATTCCCTGCGCGCCGAGATCGGCCGCGAGGTAGCGCACCGACGCCTCCAGCGCCGCCTTCGCGATGCCCATGACGTTGTAGTGCGGCGTCCATCGTTCGGCACCGACATAGGTCAGAGTAAGCAGACTGCCACCCGCATGCATCATCGGCACGGCGCGCTGGGCCACCGCGACGAAGGAATAGCAGGAGATGTCCAGCGCCTGGGTGAATGCCTCGCGCGGGGTATCGAGATATCGCCCGCGCAGATACTGCTTGTCGGCGAAAGCAATGGCGTGGACCAGGAAATCCAGGCTGTCCCACTGCTCGCGCAGCGCGGCAAACGCCGCATTGATGCTGGCTTCGTCGCCCACGTCGCACAGGAACAGCCGCTGCGACCCGACTGACTCGGCGAGCGGGCGCACCCGGCGGCCCAGCGCCTCGACCTGGTAGGTGAACGCCAGTTCCGCGCCCTGCGCGGCGCAAGCGGCGGCAATGCCCCAGCCCAGCGAGCGGTCGTTCGTCACCCCCATGATCAGCCCACGCTTGCCTTGCATCAGCGTGCCTTTGACGGGGGCGCTGTCGGGCATGGTCGGTCCTCTGCGGTCTGGCGATACTCGTGGTGGCACAGGCCGCGGTTGCGGGGCAAGTGGCGCCGCCGGATGATAGCGTGTGTCGGATCCGCAGCTCGACCTGTTTGCAGGCTCATGGGCCTACGAGACGCGGCCGGCGGCGCGTCCGCCGCCAGTCGTGCCGGGCGAACTCGACGATGCGACGCTGCTCGCCGCCATCCCGACGGCCGGATTGCCGGATGGGCCAGCGCTGGCGCGAGAGGCTGGTCGCCGCCGGCTCCATGCCGCGGTCCCGGTGCTCGAGGCCTATTGCCGGCGCTTCACCGGCTTTGGCACCCAGCGTGCCGTAGCGGAGCAGCTCGCCGCGCTGGAAGCGCTTCACGCTATCGCCGGGAAGGAGGCCGCCGATAGCGTGGCGCGAATCATCAGCCGCGGCTGGGTGCAAGGGCCGACATTGACCACTGCGGTCGCTGTGGCGGCCCAACTCGATTGCGTGCTGCCCGGCGATGTTGTCGCCGGGCTGTTGCGCCACGCCGACCCGGCGACCCGTGCCGATGCCTGCCGGCTCGTGCGGACGCCGGGAGTGGTGGATGCGCTGATCGACCTGCTCGACGATCTGCATCGCGAGGTCGCCATCGAGGCGGCATGCGCGCTGGCCCGTCAGGGTCGTGGCGAAGGTCGCCCCCTGTTGCTGTTGGCGCTGAAACAGGCTCCCTCGGTGCCGTTGATCAACGCGGTGGCACTGATCGCGGACCGGGACTGCATCGTGGAGCTCGGCCGCATCGGCGCCGGCAAGACGCCGTTGGCGCGGGCGGCACGTGACGCGCTCGAGACGATCGAGCACGAGCTGGCCGCGCGAATCCTGCAGCGGCTCAGCGTCTGATCAGCCGGCGCCACCAGCCTGGTGCGCGGCCAACGGCAAAGCCCATCTCTGCTCCAGCGCCATCAGATCGAGTTTCACCAGATCGGCGAAGCGCCCCTTCAATGCGAAATCAGGTACACTGCGAGCGAACTGCGCCGCCTGGTTGGTGTCCCCGCCGAAACTGACAGTGAGCTCTCCGGCACGACGGTTCACCGCAACCCGATCGTCGGCATCGCGCAGCATCTCACCGAGCTGGTCACGGAAGCGGCGGTGGCGGATGCCGAAGTAGTCGTTGAAGGTCAGTGGACGTGCCCAGCTCGGAAGGTCGCCAAGCACACTCCCGGTCACCTCGCGCAACAGCGTCGCCGAACAGGCGAGCAGATCGGGGAAGCCTTCGGCGTCGGCATCGATTTCGGCACGCATCTCCCGCACCGCGGGGATCAGACGTTGCAGATAGGCGCGATACAGTGCAGTGCCGATCTCGTTCTGTGCACGGCGGGCGATACGCTCCGTCACCGAGCGGTTCTCCGGTATCGCCGCATCGATGTGGCAGGTCACCATGCGCTTGGTCAGGTCAGGCGGGATCGTGGCGACATCGCGGTTGGTGGTCAGCACGACCGGCGCGTACTGGTCGCCAACCTCCTGGTCGGTGCGCACCAGATCGGGCACGTGGCTGGTGAACTTGTCGCGGGTCACGTCGTCGATCAGCAGCGGGATCGCGCCAAGGCGGTCGCGCAGCCCGAGTGCGCGGTTGGCGGTGAACTGGCCGCTGCGGATCATTTTCTCGAAGCCGAACATCGAGCGAGCGGCGATGCGGGTGAGCAGCGTCTTGCCGCCGCTGGAGCGGCCGAACAGCACCGCATACACCGGGTACACCCAGGGATCGATCCCGACCGGCACTGCCGCCTGGCGGAGATGCGGTGCAGCGGGCGCGGCATAGAGCCAGACCAGGAACGCCCAGTCCGGCCAGCGCGGTCCTTTGGCAGCGCGAGATCCTTCAGTTCCGCGCCCAAGGCAGCGGCGCCGCGCAGCGCATCCGCCGCAAACCCGGTCGGGACCGGACGCGGAGGCGGATCGACCAATGCCACGCCCGCGCGCAGCACGCGCACGATCGGCACCTCTTCGTATTCCAATGGCCCGCCTCGCGCCGCTTGGCTGCCATCGGCCCGCCGGACCACGAGGGCGTCAGCCTCTACCGGTACACTGTCCTGCCAGTCGCGCTGGCAATATCGGTCGAACAGTCGCCAAGCCTGCTCGCCATCAAACGCGACGAACAGTTCTTGCTGGCGCCCTTCCAACGCAGCCAGGCTCAGATTGGCCGATCCGGTGACCACGCGCCGGCCGGCCGGACCCGATAGCAGGTACAGCTTTTCGTGGCTTGGCCGCCCGCGCAGCAGCCGGAACCGCAGGGAGCCATCCGCCACCCGTTCCAGCAGCCGAGTTCCGATGCGGCCAAGCAATCGCGCCAATGCCTCGACAAGCGCCTTCTGGTCGACCAGGGCGTCGGCGAAGCCGTAGGTTTGGACCGGCTGGCTAGCCTGTGCCAGGGCCAGGTGCTCACGCGACAGGATGCGCTCGGAGCCGAACACGACCTCCAAGTCGTCCAACCGCGCGGCCAGGTGCAGCAACATTTCCAGGCTGCTGGAGAAAGTGATGGCCCGAAGCGCGGTGAAGCCGTCGGACAGCGCTTCCCAGCTGGTCTGGTCACAGGAGAGCAGTTCGGCGCGGAATACCGTCAGCGTGCCGCTGCCGCCCGGTCGCGTTCGGACTCCGGCAAACAGATCAGAGGCCACGCTCGGATTCAATCACAACAGGAGCACATTTGCGGCTTTCGCCGCCGTTCGCAATGCGGCATCAAATGACGCCAGCGGCAATCCGAGGCGCAGGCACAATTCAAGGTACGCGGCATCGTACAGTGTGAGGCGGTGGCGGTCGGCCAAGGCCATGGTCTCGCGCCAGGCATGCCGCGTGCCCTCGTGATCAACGGTGATCGGTAGGCGCGAGAGGTCGTCCAGGTGCTCCAGCCGCGCTGCCGCTGTGAGCGATCGCCGGCGTTCGGCGAGAAGCAGGACGTTGCCGACCTCGAAGAACCAAAGGGGAGGGACCGCGGCACTATCCCCGATGACCTCTCGGAGAATGTCGTGTGCAGCGTCGGATTGTTCCCCCTCGATAACCGCCGCAATCGCCACTGATGCGTCAAGCACGCAGATGGGCATGCTCGCGAGCCCTCTTCAGCGGCGTCCCTCGTCGCGCCAGGCCCTGATCTCTGACCGGGTGATCCGGACACCCTGCAAAGCCAATTGCTTTCGTCTGGCGGTGATCCGATCCAGCGCATGGCGTGCCTGGGCGACGTTGCGAGGGCCCTCGGGGACCAGCCGCGCGATTGGCCTGCCATGTCTGGTGATGACGATCTGCTCGCCCTTTTCTACCCGGTCGAGCAGCTCTGACAGCCGGGTCTTGGCCTCATAGGCGCCGATTGAGGCTTCGGTGATCTCGTTCATACGGGAAACTTAGACCAGTCGACCGACCAGTGTAAGTGGCCCCACCATTTGCGTGCCTCTGTTGCCCGCTCCCATACCCCATGCTAGACGCCCCGCGCCGGCGGCTTGGCCCCGCGAAGGCGGGGCGCCGGCCCTCCACCCACGCTCGCGCCGCAGCGCGGCCCCGGAACAGGGAACGGTAACTGGTGTCAGGCGCAACGACGATTGCATCCGGCGGCGGGCTGACCGACCGCTATGCCGCGGCACTCTATGCACACGCCGACGAACAGCACGCGCTGGAGGGGGTGGTGTCGGACATGGAGGCTCTCGGCAGGCTGATCGATGTCAGTCCTGATTTTCAACGCCTGCTGGAGTCGCCGCTGATCGATGTGAACGAGGCCACGAAGGCGGCGCTCGCGGTCCTGCAGCAGGAAGGCTTCGGGAAGCCGGTGCGCGACTTCGTCGGCGTGGTCGCGGCCAATCGCCGCCTGCGCAACCTGCGCGGCATCGTCACCGCCTTCGCCCATCTGGTCGCCGAACGCCGCGGCATCGTCACCGCCCACGTCGCGTCCGCGCATCCGCTTTCCGATGTGCAGCGCCAGCAGTTGCGCGCCCGCCTGATCGAGGCCGGCTACGGCAACGTCAACATCCATGAATCCGTGGAACCCGATCTGCTAGGCGGTCTCGTCGTGCGCGTCGGGGCCCGGCTGTACGACACCTCACTCAAATCCCGGCTGCAACGCCTGCAGTACGCCATGAAGGGAGCCGCCTGATATGGAGATCCGCCCCGCCGAGATCTCGGAGATCCTGAAAAAGCAGATCGCCGCGTTCGACACCGAGGCCAATGTCGCCGAGACCGGCCAGGTGCTGAGCGTCGGTGACGGCATCGCTCGCGTGTTCGGCCTGCAGAACTGCATGTCCGGCGAGATGGTCGAATTCCCCGGCGCCGGCCTCCGCGGCATGGCGCTGAACCTCGAGACCGACAACGTCGGCGTGGTGATCTTCGGCGACGACCGGCAGATCCGCGAAGGCGACACGGTGTCGCGCACCGGCTCGATCGTCGACGTGCCGGTGGGCGACGCGCTGCTTGGCCGCGTGGTGGACGCGCTCGGCAACCCCCTCGACGGCAAGGGGCCGATCGCTGCCTCCGAGCGCCGCCGCGTCGAGGTGAAGGCGCCCGGCATCATCCCACGCCGCTCGGTGCACGAGCCGATGCAGACCGGCCTGAAGGCAATCGACGCGCTGATCCCGATCGGGCGCGGCCAGCGCGAGCTGATCATTGGCGACCGCCAGACCGGCAAGACCGCCGTCATCGTCGACACGATCATCAATCAGAAGTCGATCAACGCCAGCGGTGACGAGAAGCGCAAGCTCTATTGCATCTACGTCGCCATCGGCCAGAAGCGCTCCACCGTGGCGCAGCTCGTGCAGACGTTGGAGGAGTACGGCGCACTCGACTATTCCATCGTGATCGCCGCCACGGCTTCGGATCCTGCGCCGATGCAGTACCTGGCGCCCTATTCGGGCTGCACCATGGGCGAGCATTTTCGCGACAACGGCCGCCACGCGGTGATCTTCTACGACGACCTGTCGAAGCAGGCAGTGTCGTACCGGCAGATGTCGCTGCTGCTGCGCCGCCCGCCGGGCCGTGAAGCCTTCCCCGGCGACGTGTTCTACCTGCATTCGCGCCTGCTGGAGCGCGCGGCGAAGATGAACGACGAGAACGGCGCAGGCTCGCTGACCGCCCTGCCGGTGATCGAGACCCAGGCCGGGGACGTCTCCGCCTACATCCCGACCAACGTCATCTCGATCACCGACGGCCAGATCTTCCTGGAAACCGAGCTGTTCTTCCGCGGCATCCGCCCCGCGGTGAACGTCGGCATCTCCGTCTCGCGCGTGGGATCGGCCGCACAGGTGCGCGCGATGAAGCAGGTCGCCGGGCGGATCAAGCTGGAGCTGGCGCAGTACCGCGAAATGGCGGCCTTCGCCCAGTTCGCCTCCGACCTCGACGCCTCGACCCAGCAGTTGCTGGCGCGCGGCTCGCGCCTGACCGAGCTCCTGAAGCAGCCGCAGTTCAAGCCGGTGCCGGTCGAGGAGCAGGTGGTGGCGATCTTCGCCGGTGTGCGCGGCTATCTCGACCGGATCGACGTCGGCCGCGTCGGCGCGTTCGAGCAGATGCTGCTGTCCGAGATCAAGTCGCGCGAGCCGTCGATCCTCGAGACCATCCGCACCGACCTGGAGATCAAGCCCGACACCGAAAAGAAGCTGACCGGCTTCCTCGACAACTTCGCGAAGACCTTCGCGTAATGGTGTCATTGCGAGCGCAGCGAAGCAATCTCGGTCAAGCTGCGCGTGCGCAACTCCAACCGGATTGCTTCGTCGCTGCGCCTCGCAATGACACGTAGTCGGGTGTCCCCATGCCATCCCTGAAAGACCTCCGCGTTCGCATCAACAGCGTGAAATCCACGCAGAAGATCACCTCCGCCATGAAGATGGTCGCCGCCTCGAAGCTGCGCCGCGCCCAGGCGCAGGCGGAGGCCGCGCGACCCTACGCCGAGCGCATGGAGCGCATGCTGCGCGCGCTCGCCGCCTCGGTCGCCGACATGCCGACCGCGCCGCCGCTGCTCGCCGGCACCGGCAAGGACCAGACCTGGCTGCTGGTGCCGGTCACCGCCGACCGCGGCCTCGCCGGCGCATTCAACGCCAATATCGGCCGGCATACCCGCACCCTGGCGCGGCGGCTGGAATCGCAGGGCAAGACCGTCAGGATCATGCCGGTCGGCCGCAAGGGCCGCGACTATCTCCGTCGCGAACTGGCCAGCCGCATCGCCGGCGACATCTCCTATGCCGGCAAGCGCCGCATCGACTTCTCGGATGCCGCCGAAATCGGCGAGCGCATCACCGCGATGCTGAATGCCGGCGAGATCGACGGCTGCATCCTGATCTACAATCGCTTCCGCTCGGTCATCTCGCAGGTCGTTACCGAGCAGCAGCTCATTCCCGCGCCGCCTCCGCCGGAAGGCGAGGCGATCGACCTCGGCGGCGCGATCTACGAGTTCGAGCCGGACGAAGACACCATCCTGGCGCGGCTGCTGCCGCAGGCGTTGGCGGTGCAGATCTTCCGCGCGCTCTTGGAAAGTGCCGCGGGCGAGCACGGCGCGCGCATGACCGCGATGGACAACGCGACCCGCAACGCAGGCGACATGATCCGGCGCCTGACGCTCAACTACAACCGCGCGCGCCAGGCGAACATCACCAAGGAACTGATCGAGATCATCTCCGGCGCCGAAGCCGTCTGACAGGGGCAATCGAGACATGGCAAGCAACATCGTTGGACGCGTGACCCAGGTGATGGGTGCCGTCGTGGACGTGCAGTTCGACGGCGATCTGCCGTTCATCCAGAATGCGCTGCACACGAAGATCACCGATCGGATGCTGGTGCTGGAAGTGGCGCAGGAGCTCGGCGAACGCACCGTGCGTTGCATCGCGATGGACAGCACCGACGGCATCGTGCGGGGCCAGGAGGTGGTGGACACCGGCGGGCCGATCACCGTGCCGGTAGGACCGGAAACGCTCGGGCGCATCCTCAATGTGATCGGCGACCCGATCGACGAGCAGGGGCCGCTCAACACGCAGAAGCGCTATCCGATCCACCGCGAGGCGCCGGCCTTCGAGGAGCAGGCGACTTCGGCCGAAATCCTGGTCACCGGCATCAAGGTGGTGGACCTGCTGGCGCCCTATCTGAAGGGCGGCAAGGTCGGCCTGTTCGGCGGCGCCGGCGTCGGCAAGACGGTGATCATCCAGGAGCTGATCAACAACATCGCCAAGGCGCATGGCGGCGTGTCGGTGTTCGCCGGCGTGGGTGAGCGCACGCGCGAGGGCAACGACCTTTACCACGAGATGATCGACGCCGGCGTGATCCGCATGGAGAACCACAAGATCGTCGACGGCTCCAAGGTGGCGCTGATGTACGGCCAGATGAACGAGCCGCCCGGCGCGCGCGCCCGCGTCGGCCTCTCCGGCCTGTCGCTCGCT
>DATBKQ010000496.1:0-6518 GCA_036555825.1 Acetobacteraceae bacterium
GCAGGCTATTGGCGACGCGTTTGATTTCCAGGCGCGACCGCCGAAATTCAGCGGCAGGCAGAGCCGCGGGCGGTCGCCGCGCAGCCGATCACTCACCCGACAGATCATTCAGGCTTTCCGCGATCCGCGTGCATCCGCGTATATCTTCTTGCATCTGCGTTTTGAACGGCACCGGCGACACATCGGCCGAAGGCGGCTGCCCGCTGGTAAAGAGCTGAGGCGCATCTGTTCAAAGGCGGATGATGCTACGCGGAGAAGAAGGGGGAATCGCGATGAGACGTTCGCGCCGGATTTCGCGTCGCGCTGTGTTGCAGGCCGGCGCCGCCGCAGCGGCACTGCCGCTCGGGACTATCGGCCTGGCTGGCGAGAACCGCGTGCTGCGGTTCATCCCGTCAACCGATCTGACGGTGCTCGATCCGCACTGGTCCGGCACCTACGTCACGCGCAACCATGGCTACCTGGTCTTCGACACCCTGTTCGGGACGGACAACGGCTTCCAGCCTCAGCCACAAATGGTGGAAGGCGCGGTCACCGACGCGGATGGGAAGCGGTGGACGCTGACACTGCGAGAAGGATTGAAATTTCACGACGGCGCGCCGGTTCTGGCGCGGGACTGTGTCGCCAGCATCGGCCGCTGGGGCCGGCGCAACCCCTTCGGCCAGACCCTTATGGCGGCAACCGAGGAACTCTCCGCCGCCGATGACCGGACCATCGTGTTCCGATTGAAGAAGCCGTTCCCGCTGCTGCCGAACGCACTCGGCACCCTGACGTCGCCCATGCCGGCGATACTGCCGGAGCGGCTGGCGAAAACCGACGCGTTCACGCAGATCAAGGAAGTTGTCGGCAGCGGTCCATATCGCTTCAAGGCGGATGAACGCGTCGCGGGGGCGCGCACCGTCTATGAGCGGTTCGCCGACTACCAGCCGCGCAACAGCGGCGTGCCGGAACGGACGGCGGGACCAAAGGTGGCCCATTTCCCCCGTGTCGAGTGGACCGTCATTCCCGATCTTCCCACTGCTGCCGCCGCATTGCTGAAAGGCGAGCAGGACTGGTGGGAATTTGCTCGTTCAGATGTGCTGCCATTGTTGCGGCGCAGCCGTGACGTCACAGTGGCACTGCTGGAGCCGCCCGGCCAGGTGAACCTGCTTCGCCTGAACCACCTGCATCCTCCGTTCGACAATCCGCGCATCCGGCGTGCCATGTTCGGCGCGGTAAGCCAGGAGGATTTTGCCATCGCAATCGACGGGGCCGATCCGTCGCTCTGGCGCGCGGGCATCGGATACTTCCCTCCCCTCTCGCCAATGGCGAGCGCTGCCGGGATGGAGGCACTGACCGGACCACGCGACCTCGATCGGGTGCGGCAGGAGATTGCAGCGGCCGGCTACCAGGGCGAGCGCGTGGCCGTGCTCGCCGCTGGCGATCTCCTGCCGAATCTGACACGGGCGAACGTTGCGGCCGACATGATGAAGAAGGTTGGGCTGACGGTCGATCTCCAGGTGGCGGACTGGGGCACGCTGACACAGCGCATGTTCAAGAAGGATCCTGTCGATCAGGGCGGCTGGAGCTGCATCACCTTCGCCCTGACCGCAACGGACATGTGGGATCCGGCGGTGAACAACTATCTGCGCGGGAATGGCACCGAGGCGCGCCCAGGCTGGCCTGCCAGCATCCGGCTGGAGGAGCTGCGGGACATGTGGCTGGAGGCGCCGGATCTGGCCACGCGGAAGCGGATCGCCAGCGAAATGCAACTCCAGGCGTTCCAGGATGTGCCCTACATCCCGCTCAGCCTCAGCTACTGGTACTCTGCCTTTCGCAACGACCTGGTCGGCGTGCTGGAGGGCTTTCCGGTATTCTGGAACGTACGTCGGTCCATCGCGTAGTCCGATCGTCCGGCATGATCGCTTCCTTCGATCAGGCGAGAAAGCGCCTCGCAAGGATCGGAACGGAGTCATGCCGCTTCGGCGGCGGCGATCGCTTCCTGCTCGCTCCACGCAGCCCCCGCGGCCATCGCAGCCTGGCATTTCTCCGGGCTCACCGCGCGGTGGAGGTGCTCGACGAGCCTGTTCCGTATCGCGATGCCGAGGCCACCGCGGTTCAGCCGATGCTGATCGGCATAGGCCTCCGCGAAACCGGCGAGGCGCGCCGCGGTGTCGGTCTCGCCCCGGACGGCGAGGACGAGTGCGAGCCGATCGATGGAGCCTGGGAGGTCCGCGCCGAGCGCGCGCGAAAGCTCGAAAGCCTGGAGTGCGGTGGCGCGGCCGGGCTCGAGCTGATCGCCAAGGAGCAGGAAGCCGGCCAACCAGTGCAAGGCGACGAACTCAGCCGGTAGAGTGCCGTGCCGGCGGGACGCCTCGACCGCCCGTCGCGCGCGGTCGATGGCTTCGGCCGTCTGCCCGGCCAGGAAGCCGATGAGAGCGAGTTGCGCCTCCAACGTGTCGCGCAGACGGTCATCGCCGAGCGCCTTGGACAGGACCAGCCCTTCTTCGACCAGGGTCCGCGCGGCTCGCAGATCGCCGGCGTCCCTGCGGTTGCCTGCGGCGATCAGCAGCGCGATGGCCAACCGCTTCGTGCGTCCACACTGGCGCAGGATTGCAAGCCCTTCTTCATGGGACTGCCAGGCGAGATCGCCGTCGCGGCTGGTCGAATGCCCGGCCTGCATCAGCGCCTCGCCCAGGAGGACAGGCTCGCCGCCCGCCTGTCGCAGCAATGCGATGGCTCGGCGGTTGTGCGAAAGCCGCGTCCTGTCGCCGCCGTAGAAATCCCACCCGAGACCGAGCCGGATGCGCGCCTCGATGGAAGGCGCAGTTGTGGGCTGGACGAATGCGAGGGCCCGCTCGAACCACCGCTGCCGCTCCTGCAACAGCCCCAGTTCGCGCCACAGCCGATCGGCATAGCCGACAAGAACGACGCCCATGGCAGGGTCCGCGTCCGGGCGCAGAGACCAGCCCAGTGCCGCGCGCAGATTGTCCAGCTCCGGTTGGTAAGCGGTGAGCCAATCGGCCCACGGGGTCGCCGGCCAGGTTCGATACGCCCGCTCGAACACGATTGTCATGTGCTCGCACAGCCGACGCACCAACTCGGCGTAACGGCTGGGCCCCAGCTTCTCCAGCGCGAACGCCCGCGTCGGTTCGAGCAGCCGGTAGCGGTTCTCGCCCGCGCCTGCGAGTGGCAGCACCAGCGACTTGCCCACCAATCCGGCAAGCACGTCGAGGACGTTTGCCTCCTCCACCGCTGCGCCGGTGGTGATTGCCGTCACGGCCTCCAGCGTGAAGCTGCCGGCGAACACCCCGAGCCGGCACAGCATCGCCCTCTCGGCTTCCGAGAGCAAGGCGTAGCTCCACTCGATGGCGGCCCGCAGCGTCTGCTGCCGTGGCACGGCCACACGGCGACCGGCGGTGAGCAGGCGAAGCTGATCGTTCAGGCGCGCCAACAGCGCTTCGAGCGTCAGCACCTTCAGCCGCGGTGCCGCCAGCTCGATCGCCAGCGGAATGCCGTCCAGCCGGCGGCAGATCTCGGCGACAACCGGGGCGGTTTCGTCGGTCAGCGAGAAGCGGCCGAGTGCCGCGGCGGTGCGCTCGACAAAGAGCTGCACCGCACTCTGTGTCATCGCCTGGGCGGCGGCCAGGCTCTTTGATCGCGGCGGCACGTCGAGCAGAGGCACCGGATAGGCATGCTCGCCCGCCACCGACAGCGCTTCCCGGCTGGTGGCCAACAGGCACACACCGGGGCACGTCTTGAGAAGTGCGTCGGCGAGCCTGGCGGCGGCCGCAACCACGTGTTCGCAGTTGTCGAGGATGAGCAGCACGCGCCTGGATCGCAGGAAGGCCGCGAGCGCCTCAGTGGCCAGCCGCTCTCCCTGCAACGGCAGTCCGAACGCGGCGGCGACCGCTTCGCCGACCAGGTCAGCCCGGTCCAGCGGCGCAAGTTCGACGAGCCGCGCGCCGTCCGGGAAGCGCGCCAGCAGGTCCGCGCCCACCTTCAATGCCAGGCTGGTCTTTCCCACTCCGGGGGGACCGACCAGCGTCACCAAACGATGCCTGCACAGGAGCGCTTCGATCTCGGCCGCGTCGCGCTCGCGTCCGATCAGCCCATGGGCAAGCTGGGGCAGCTCGTGATGATGCGCCGGCGCGGGCTCGGCGGGTGGTCTGTAAGGGTAAGCACCGCCCCCCTCCACTCCCAGCAGGCGATATCCGCGGCGCGGCACGGTCACGATCCAAGTGTCGCCTCTTCCCTCCGAATCGAGGACCTTGCGCAAGGTTGAGATTTGCACCTGGAGGTTGTTTTCCTCGACACCCGACCCCGCCCAGACCCGGGCGATCAACTCGTCCTTGGAGACCAGCGCGCCGTTCGCCCCGGCGAGCGCGCACAAGACCCGGAATGCCCGGTCTCCCAATCGCAGCGGACGTTCGCCGAGCAGGAGCCGGCGCTGCGCCAGATCCAGGCGGAACCGGCCAAAGCAGAGGATGCTTCCGGTCATGGGACGTCGAACCATGACGCAATTAAGGATCTGAACCAAAGACCTTAATTGCCGCCTCGGGTAGGATTAGCGCAGCCAGGCTCGAAAGGAACACCGGCATGATAGCCAGGAGCCTGTTCATCGGCGGCTGCCTGCTTGTTGCGGAGCCAGCACTCGCCGCGCCGCCTCCCGGGGCGGACATGAGCCTGGCACCATGGTTTCGCAGTTTGCGCGTGCCAGGCGCCGACGCCCTGTGCTGCGACATCTCGGATTGCCGCCATTACCCGGTGCGCGCGGACGGGACCCAGTACCAGGTGCTGTTCGACAACCGCTGGCTGGTCGTGCCGGCGGAGGCCGTCTCGGACAGGACCGACAACCCCACCGGGGATTACGTCACCTGCATCCAGCGCGAGCATTGGACCGACGGCAGGGCAGACGGCCCTCGCGTCCTCTGCCTGTTCAAGGCGCCCCGTGCGTAGCCGCGGCGCGAGCCGCCGATAGAGCAGAGGGGGACGGCAACGACGATCTCGTTGAATGGCGACGCGTTCCTGTTCCGCAAATCTTCGGCAATCCACCGATGGGGTTTGTTCACCTGTAACCTGAAGCTGAGGGAGGGGAGAGAAATGGAGATCGACAGAATCGAACCCGCCAAGACCGCGATGATTGTCGTGGACATGCAGAACGACTTTGTCGCACCAGGCGGTGGATTGGAAACCCCAGCGGCTCGCGCGATGGTGCCGAAGCTGGTCGAGGCGTTGTGGATTTGCCGCAGTGCCGGGATCAAGGTGATCTATACTGCCCATGTTCACCGCCGGGATGGCTCCGACATGGGGCTGTTCGATGACCTGCATCCGGCGGTCGCCGATCGTACCGCAGTCGTGGACGGCACCCCGGGCATCGAGATATACCCCGAAGTGGCCCCTGCCGTTGGCGAACATGTCATCAAGAAGCATCGCTACAGCGGCTTCTTTGGCACTGATCTCGATATCATTTTACGGCAATGGGGCGTCGATACGGTGATCATTTCGGGCACCACCACCGAGAACTGCTGCCATGCCACCGCCCGCGATGCGCTGTTTCGCGATTACCGAGTGGTGTTCCTATCGGATGCGACGGCGACCTACGATTATCCAGACCGCGGGTTCGGTCCGATGCCAAATGAACAGGTGCATCACGCAACGCTGGTGATCCTGGCCGCCTCGACAGCACACGTCATGTCGCTAGCGGACATGGCCAGCCGCATCAATCGTTGATGGAGGACATCGGTGATGGCGAGCTTCCGGATAGTTGCCGCCGGTTGCATTGCTTTGGCGATCAGCACCGTGGCAAGCGCCGCGCGGGCGGCCGATCCAATCGTCGGCACGTGGCGGCTGGTGTCCTGGACCGAAGAGGAAACCGAGAGCAAGGCCGTCCGCAAGATGTTCGGTGACAAGCCCGACGGCTTGTTAACGTTCACAGCGGATAACCGCATGATGCAGATCGTAACCGACCCCAATCGCAGGCTACCGGCCCAGCCGAAGATAACCGATGCCGAAGCGCTTCAGCTATTTCAGACAATGAACGCCTTCGCCGGTACGTATAAGACCGAGGGGGACCGGTTGATTATCCACCGCGAGATTGACGCTCGCGGGGCATTCGTCGGGGCGGAGCAAGTGCGGTTCTTCGAGGTCAATGGCGACCGTCTGCAATATAAGTCGGTCCCATTTGTCAGTTCCTTCGATGGCAAGCAGATTGTCTCCTCGCTGGTTTGGGAGCGGGTGAAATAGGGTGATCTAAGGCGGGCAGGCCACAAACATATTGACCGCACTGACCGGCATTGTCGCGTTTCCGTACTGCATTCTGGACGGCGCTGTGTCCGCCGCCTGTTCAAGGCCGGCCCGGGCGTGGCTGCGTTACGGCGTCTCTGGCCGAACCAGGCGTAGCGTCGACGCCGCCGGCGCCCGGCACGTTCGCGAGTACTTTACCCGCCAAAACTTTGACTATGTCTAGCCAGTCGGCGCGCGTGCACAACCTTACCCAGGTGACCCGCAATATCGTGGATCTTGCCAATACCGGCATGGAA
>DATBKQ010000497.1:0-7630 GCA_036555825.1 Acetobacteraceae bacterium
ACGGCGGATTGCCGATCACCAGGTCGAAGGCGCCGGCGAGGTTGCTGCGGCTGTAGTCCTCGCAGCGAATGCGGGCTTCCGGATGGACGAGGCGAGCGATCCGCGCTGTCACTGGGTCATATTCGATGCCGGTGAGTTGCGTTGCGCCGCGCAGCGCGTCGGGCAGCAACGCAAAGAACAGGCCGGTGCCCATGCCCGGCTCGAGCACGCGACCGCCGGCGAAGCCGAGGCGCTGCGCCGCGTGCCACCACGCGCGGACAACGCTCTCGGGCGTGTAGTGGGCGTACTGCGTCGCCCGCTGCAGGGCCGCATATTCGGCCGGCATCACCGCGTCGGCGAGGTCACGGCCGATCGCTTCCCATCGCTGGCGGTATCCCGTCATTCCCGGCTGAGGAAAGCAGTTCTGGGCGAGTTCGGTCGCGCCGAAGCCCACGAACCGCAGCAACTGCGCCTGCTCTTCGGGCGTCGGTGCACGACCGGCGGCCTCGATCTCCTTCGACAGGCGGATCGCCCTGATGTTGTCGCGTGCGCGGGCGACCCATCCGCGCGCAAGCCGACGGTCGCCGTCGAGGCGATAGTTGCTGCCGTTTCTGACCGGCCCTGATTCGCGCGGCGGTGACCCGGCGTCAGCCTCGTGCAGGTCCGCTGTGTCAGCAGCGGGGACTCTTGCGGGAGCGTGCACGCTCGTTCCGAGACCGGTGCTGTCGAACAGGGCGAGGGTGAATTGCGCAGCGTCAGGCATGAGTCTCTCCGAGAACGAGCGACCGCGCGCGCCGAGCTCAGCTCGGTGCGTCGTTACGGTCGCGATGGATGGATTGCCGAAGGGCCTGACGGTTCAGGCCGCGGCGGTTTGCCTGCTACGAGGAGCCGTGCTGGACGCCGTTGATGCGCGTCTGCGCGTCACGCTGTTGCGGTTAGCAATTGTGCCTGTCCGGTCCGAGCTTCGGCATGTGGACTTCCTGAAGACCCATCTCGACCGCTGCCGGGCGGCGGCAGGGGGCAAGGGCGAAGCCGGCGTCGCCGGGCCGCCGCGTGCTCCCAAGCGGCGGACCCTTGCGGCGGCCGTCGCTTCGGCGGCACCGCACACATCAGATTCGCCTTCATGCTCATTGAAGTTGCGCGAGCAGCGTTTCATCCGTTGCGTCGCGCTGGCGACGGGGCTTGTAGGCCAGTCGTGCATGCTCGTCGCAGTACGGCACGTCGAGCGGCGCCGGCTCATCACAGAACCGGAATGCCGGCGTGCCTGGCTCCCCAATCGGCCAGCAGCACGGATGCGAACCAACGCGCCGTGGTGCGACCGCCACACGCCGCGCTGGTGTGTCCGAGGGAGCAATGCGTTCGAATGTTGGGCAGATGTTTTCTCCGCGCAAGGACGCGAGAGGCATGGTGTCCGCGAGTCTCGGGACAGGCTGCCGGCGCGGCGGACGCGGCGAGTTGCTGGTGCGGATCGGTGATAGGCGTGCCGGCAGATCGAGACGATGCGCCTTTCCGACGACGGCGTTCTTCGAGATGCCCATTCGCCGTCCGATCTCTGCTGTCGAGTGCCCCTCGGACCAGAGTTGCCGCAACTCGCGGATCGTGTCGTCCACCCATTCGAATTCAGAGCTTGTGCTGCGCATCAGGGTCTCCTGCTGCTGCTGTTTCATCGGAACCCCGCCTCGCGGCCTGCCGGCGGTGCGCCGGGCAAGGCGCGCGAGCGCCCGGCCCGACCCTTGCGCGGCGCGCATGCCGGCAGGTATCGTCGTCTCGGTCGATCGCGGATGCGGGATGTCGTGCGATAGAGAAGCGACTGAACGTCAGACGCTGACCGGCACGATCTCGCCGAACGGCATCATTCGGTTGTGCATCGGCGTCAGCCAGATGACTGGCACGCCGGGGTCCCGTGGCTGGTCACTGCAATTCAGATCCGTTGCATAGACGATTGCGTCCGCACCGAAGCCGGACTCTGCAATCCAGTCGAAGGCCGGTTGGAACCTCGTGCCGCCACGGCCATGCACTTCGATCCGGTCGAAGCTTTCGCCTGGCTGGATGGTGTCGACGCGCTGCACACGTGCATCGCACTGGATGAGCGCGACCACCTCGGGACCGGTCTCCTCCAGAATGCCGAGCACCGCCGCGGTGTAGACCGACAGCTCATTCGCCGAGATCGAGCCCGACGTGTCCAGCACGAAGCCGATGCGACCGGCCCCGGTGCGACGCCAGCCTGGCAGATACATCCCGTGCTGGATGAAGCGACGATTCGGCCGAGCCCAACTCACTTCGCCTCGCAGCACGCCGTCAAAGGCCATGCGGAACTTGTCGCGCCAGTCCACGCGGTCGGTCGCGATCTCGACCATCTCCCGCAGCGCGGTGCCGAACTTACCCGCGCGTTTTGCTGCCGCTGCGGCCTGGCGAGCCCGGACATCGAGATCGTGCTCTGCCTGGATCCGCTCCGTCGGGCTGAGGCATTGTCCGTTCGGCTTCGTCAGGTCGCGGACTTCGCCCCAGTGGCGTGCCGGGAACGCGCCGTTTCCGTTATGGGCCTCTCCCTGATCCGGCTTGGCTTGACTGCTTGTCTGACCTGACGCGGTCGGATCGTGACCATTGCCCGAACCGCTCGCCTGGCTCGATGACCGTCGGTCGTCCGGCTGTTGAGCCTGTTGCTGCTGCTCGAGCAGGCGCGCGTAGATGGTCTCGGTCGGCAGCCCTGCGTAGCGCCGGTCCCGATCAAACAGGCCGTCGTGTGGCAGTACGTATTTGTCGTCTTCGAGCAGCCGATTGATCAGCAGATCGGCAGCGACATTCCAGAGTTCGGCGTCGCGTTCGCCGCGGCGGAGATGGTGCCTGTTGACGACATGCAAGACCTCATGGGCGATCACGCCCATGGTCTTCTCGACACCGTGCCTTTCGCACCACGCCGGGTTGAACCAGACACTGCGCCCGTCTGTCGCCATGGTGCCGACGTCAGGCGCATTCACCCATGCGAGACCAAGCGCGATGGAACCGATGAAGGGCGCCCGGACGAGCAGCCGGGCGCGCGCCTTGGTGATGATCGCTGGAAGCGGTTCCATGGCGGCCTCACGCGAACGCGCCCTGCATGCGCTTGAGGATGGCATCGGCCTCGTTGGCGACGCTCTCACGCAGTGCGTCGGAGTTGCGAAGCTGCTCGGGGTCATGGGCAGTGAGACTGCGCTCGATATCGGCGCACAGCGCCGCGATGCGCGGGTCATCCATGAGGTTCAGCGCCGGCGCGAGACGGACGATCGCCCGCACATTCTCGACCAGGCTGTCGCGGAATGGATGCTGCACCTTGCCGGCCGATGTGCGGCGGAACAACCGCAGGCGCGTGGCCATGCGTGCGACCGGCTCCTGCAGACGGTCGAGCAGCGACAGCAACGCATCGTTCACCGTGCCGCGCAGGGCTTCCTCAGCGTTGCGCCGCACCGCCGCGATCTCATCCGCGGAAAGATTCACGCGGAAGTCCTCGGTGCTGGGCACCGGCAGATAGGTCAGCTTGACCCCGAAGCGCTGCTTCAGTCGGCTCTCCGGAGGAAAATCCGAGTCAGCATAGGCATTGCCGAGGCGACGGCGTGCCTCGTACTTGATCTCCGGGTAGGCGGCGATGAATGCATCGACCGCTTCGTCGAACTGCCGGATCGGCTCTGCCATCGCCTCGGTGAATGCCATGAACACGGAGCCCTTCAGAATGCGGGTGCCGTCGTCCATCCAGGGCAGCGTGCGCTCGTTCACCGCGTGGCGCACCGCGCGCTCGGCAGCCTGCACACCGTGAATGTGCTCGCCGAGCAGGCTCTTGTTGGCGCGGACCGCGTTGTCTTCCGCGCCCTTCATCGTGCAGATCTCGCGGGTGATCGCGCGGTCGCGCTTTTCGCCGGTCCAGACCCGGACCGTGGTGTTGACCAGCAAGGCGCGCGCAGAGATGTCCATGGTGGACCTCCGATGCATACGGGTGTGGGGGATGAGGCGACCGGATCGGCCACTCCTCATGTTTCGTCTCGAAACGCCTCACGCCGGCCGCGGCGGACGGACGGCGGCAAGGGCGCGCGCCTCTTCAGCGCGCGGGAGCGCATGTGACGAACCCTTGCCGCCGTTCGGCTGGCAGTGGCACGTCTCTTTGCTCTGGGTTCAGTGGCCGGTTAACAGGTCACCGTGGGCTGCGGCCCAGCTTTGATACGCACTGGTGACCATGAGGTCGCGATTGCGCGCGGTCGCGTCGACAACGCACACGACGGCGTATTCCTGCTCCGGAAGGCGATCGAGATACTGCACGATCGCGGCGAAGTTTGCAGGCGTCGCGTTGTAGCTGAGCGCACCCATCAGCGCGTGGCTCGTCATCGGATCGCTCGGAATGACCCCATGGTCAGGCTCCGCGATGATCGCATTGACGTCCGGCAGTCTGGCGTAGATGTCGCAGAACCCTGCGAAGTCCGCGCTGGCACCCGCGCCGATCATGCCGCCGGTGCATTCGCGCTTGAGAGCTTCCGGCAGATCGAGCCGGAGCACCTGGTGGCTGGCGGTCCAGCTCCGTGGGGTCGGGTAGGCATTGTCCGTCGCCGAGAACTTGTGATGGTACTCCTGTGCGCGATAGCGGTTGTAAGCAATGAGCCTGGGGTTGACGCCGCGGGCGCTCGCCCATATTGCCCAGGCGTTCGCATCAGCATTGATGTCCAGATGCAATAGACGGTTCCGCACGTGGCTCGGCATCGTCGTCGTGCCGGCGCGATTGTGTTGATAGTTGCCGGCGCATGCCACCATCCAGGTGGGCGGCAGCCGGTGTTCGCCGATGCGGTGTTCCCTGATCAGGGTTGCGGCGATGTTGAGATTGGCGAGGCCTGCCTGTGGCAGCTCGTCGAGGAACAGGATCCCCCTGCCCTCGGTTGGCAGCCAATCCGGCCGGCACCGCACGGTGCGGCCGTCCGTGACCCATGGCATGCCGCCCAGGTCTGCTGGATCGCGCGTGGCGAGGTCGGCATAGACCATCTCCCAGCCGAGATCGTCCGCGACCGCCTCGGCAATGTCGCTCTTGCCGAGGCCAGGGTCGCCCCACGCCATCGGCACCAGGTAGTCCTTGATCGAGGCGCCTTCGTCGTGCAGGCGCATGTTGTGGTGCATGACCGCCGTCAGCACAGTCGCGAATTCCGGGATGTTCATCGGTGCTTCCCTTTTCATGGGCTGAACACCTCCCCACCCCGCATCCCGTCCGCCCGGGGCAAGGGCGCGGCAGTGCCGCGGGCGCGGAGCGCCGGACCCTTGCGACGGGCTGGCGGTGATGCGGTAGATCGATCCTCTCTCTATTCGGATTGCGGACTGTTTTCTCTCGTGGCTTCTCACTGCCGGCGCTCAGCGAGTTCACCGGGCTTGGTCACGTGGTGAGTGAGTGAGTCTGTCGGCGCAGTCGATGCTGGCGACCGCCTCGCGCTTCGTAAGATCCAGGGCGAGCCCGCCACCGCCGAACGCTTCGATGCACGTGAGGCTCCAGCGGAAGCCCCCAGGTGCCCTTGAGGTCGAATGCTTCGGCGCATCTGGGCACGAAGCGCGTCACGTGTTCCGGTTCGCCGTTGTCGTCCGCGTGAATCCAAAGAGCGCCAGGTCCGGTCTCGTGGTCGACCTCCATTTCGAAGTCAAGCGATGCACCTTCGTGGCGGTCGAGCTCAGCCGCCAGTTCGCCGCGAATGGCGTCGGCCCGCTCTGCCGATTTGGACGAACCGACGTCGAGGGAGCACGAGAACCGACA
Organism: Acetobacteraceae bacterium; assembly: GCA_036555825.1. Taxonomy (GTDB): domain Bacteria; phylum Pseudomonadota; class Alphaproteobacteria; order Acetobacterales; family Acetobacteraceae; genus JAMXLO01. The sequence continues at coordinate 5,732 of DATBKQ010000497.1, forward strand.
GAAATAGCCAGCCCTTGGCGGTCTCCACAAATGCGCCGCTCGCACCGGCTTCTAGAATCCCCACGCGGCCCATCCATGGCTCCGGGCGGATGTGCCGAATCCAATCTGCGAAAGACGGAACACGGCCCAGGTCTTCCCGCACGTGCTGTTCGCCGATCAGGCGGACGGGAACGATGCGTCCATAGGAGTTGGTGATGGTCACACCGAAAAGCCGCTCCGCGAGGAAGATGCCTTCTGCATGATGGCGCAGTGCGCGGTGCCTGAAGTCGGCGACGATTTCCTTGCTGCGGTCGAACCATGTGTGGATGGCGAGGTAGTCCTCGGCGGCGCCACCCCATTTGCGAGCCGAGGAGACCGCGTGATGATAGCTGTGGGCCATCGCGATCTCCTCAGAACTCGTGCTGATGGTAGTTCGAATCAACGTATCGCTCGTTGAACTCGAGCGTGATCGAATGGTCCGCGACGGTGAAGGTGAACTGGCCGAAGGCGCCGTCTCCATCCTCCCACCCGGAGTGCGTCTGCTCGAGGAAGTCGTATGCCATCGCCTCGATGACTTCGCTCGGTGCTTGGGTCGCAACGGTAACCGTCAGGTCATCGAACATCACTTCACGTATATCAACAGGTGTCGACGGCAGCGCGATCTCCTTGTTGGCCGCATTGAATGCCGTTACCGACTCGATTTGGCCTGAGTCGCCGTAGCCGTCGAATTCCACGATGACCGTGTCGATCCCCGCAGCAGCGAGAACCTCGAATAGCATCCTCTTGTTGTCGGGAAAGATCTGAGCTCTCAACGCGGCGAAGGCTGATGATTTGGCCTCGTACGCCGTGAAGTCTGGGGAGGTATCCATCTGCGCCTCATATCGGATCGTGTGGTTCGAGGATGGTTAGGCGCGCGTGGCGCTTCGCTAGCGCTGTGCGCCGTGCATCGTGGCCGACGCGACGATGCTGTCTCGATCCGACACCACTCCCGGCAGTGCCAGTATGAGGTAGAAGAATAGCGCGAGCAGGCAGCCTCCTGCCGCGATGCCAAGTACGCGCGTGATGATGCACATCGTGCCAATCTCCTTCTGGTCTTCTTTTCCGAAGACCGCGTCCCGCAGCCGCCATCGCGACGGCGGGGCAAGGGCGTGCGCAGCACGGGGCCGCCACGCGGCCCGCACCCTTGCGGCGCCGGAAGCGTATGCGGCAGGCGGCTGCTCTGTTTCTGATTTCCGGTTTGTCGATGACGTGTTTGCACGCGGCGATCGCGTACGCAGCGATCAGAGCAGTCTTGGCTAAGGGTCAGACGCGAGTGCTCGCAGCTCGCCCATGCGAACGAGAAACAGACCGACTGCGAGCCGGGGCGGCCAGGGCTCCCAGGGACGCATGCCCTCAGGCGCCAACAGCGGGTCGTGCTCCAGCGGATCGAGTGTCATCCCGAGGTCCCGGCCTATGGCCTCGCGCGGCCAGCCGGCGACGTGGAAGGCTTCGCTTGCCGCGGCCAGACGATCGGCCTTCTTGTGCAGGGCGTGCGCCTCGACCGACCAGGGCGGCAGCTGGTAGCGCCGATCGACAGCCGCCTGCAGGCGTCTGACCAAGGCGTGGAAGCCGCGTCCGAGATGCGGCTTGAGCGGGGTGATCGGGTCCCACCCGCCCATGAGCGCTTCCACCGCGTCGTGCAGCAGCTCCCGGAGGGCTTCGGACGAGGTGAGAGCCGGACCTGGCATCGCCGCGCGGATCGCCAGCACAGTGAGGCTGTGCTGCGCGACGGAGAGCGGCAGCTCCCAGGCCGAATAGCCGGCCCAGCGGTAGGTGCGAGACAGGCCGACCGCGAGATCGTCGTCGGTCCAGGCTTGCGGGTCCGGGCTGAACAGATCGAGGCGCCGGCCCGACGGCAGTAGCACCCAGGCGCGGTTGGCG
>DATBKQ010000498.1:0-10743 GCA_036555825.1 Acetobacteraceae bacterium
ACGCAGCTTGGCAGGATGAGCAGACTGTGCCGGATCCGGGCATATACCAGAAAGCGTTCGGTGATCTGGATCGCGTCGCCGACGAGATTCGCATCATGGAATGTCACCAGCGCATTGTCGGAGATCAGGGGCAGTACGGCGATGAAATCGGAGAAGGCTGCAAAATTGGTGTGCTCGGCATCGATGAGCACCAGTTGCGGAGGGGCAGGAAGGCGCGCCCGGTCAACAGCGGAAATGTCGGCCTCGATAGTCGAGAGTTTACCGAGTTCGTGGGCGCTGACATGCCGTGCGAGCTGATCCACCATACGCGCGGTCGAATTGCCGGGATAATGAAAATCGATCCCGCGTTCGTCGGGTTGCACTTCGGGGCGAGGATCGATCGATATTGCCAGGCTGCAGTTCGGATCGAGCAGATGCGGCAGCAGCGAACCACCCATATCGGAGCCGATCTCGAGATAGCAGTATCCCGGGTGCAACTCACGCACCAATCGCTGGATTCGGAGGAACGACGTCCTGTCAGGGTAGTGCCCAGGCTGAATCGAAAAAATCCCCGTGTCGAGCGACAGTATTTGGTCAACCGAACTGTTTGCTGCCACGTAAGATTCTCCTCGAACCGGTATCCATCGGCTGGGATGCCGCCGACATTTGGCTGCGAGCAGCCACCTTCGCGGCAAGCCGAACGTGATCTACAATCGGCGGCCTGACCCGGGGAGGACCCATGATCATCGACTGTCATGGCCATTACACCACGTCGCCGCGTCAGCACGAGGCATGGCGCGGGGAGCAGATCGCCGCGCACGCCGAGGGCAGGGCCGCCCCCCCGCGTCCCGCGGTCACCGATGATGAAATCCGCGCCAGCATCGAGAACGGCCAGCTCAGGCTGCAGCGGGAGCGCGGCACCGACCTGACGATCTTCTCGCCACGCGCCGCCGGCATGGGCCACCACCTGGGCGATGCTACCACCTCGGAAGCCTGGGCGACGGCGTGCAACGAGCTGATCCACCGGGTCTGCGCCTTGTTCCCGCGCAATTTCGCCGGCGTATGCATGCTGCCGCAGTCGGCCGGCGTTTCGCCGCGCAACTGCATCGCCGAGTTGGAACGCTGCGTGCTGCAGTACGGCTTCGTCGGCTGCAACCTCAACCCCGATCCATCCGGCGGGTTCTGGAAGGACCCGCCGCTTGGCGACCGCTACTGGTATCCGCTGTACGAGAAGATGGTGGAACTGGACGTGCCGGCGATGATCCATGTCAGCGCGGCATGCAACCCGGCGTTCCATACCACCGGGTCGCACTACCTGAACGGCGACACGGCGGCATTCATGCAGTGCCTGACCTCGGACCTGTTCAAGAATTTCCCGACGCTGAAGTTCATCATCCCGCATGGCGGCGGAGCGGTGCCGTATCACTGGGGGCGGTTCCGCGGCATCGCGCAGGACATGAAGCTGCCGCCGCTGTCCGAGCTGCTGCTGAACAACGTGTTCTTCGACACCTGCGTGTACCACCTGCCGGGGCAGAAGCTGCTGGCCGAGGTGATCCCGGCGGACAACATCCTGTTCGCTTCGGAGATGATCGGGGCGGTGCGCGGGATCGATCCGGAGACCGGGCATCCCTACGACGACACCAAGCGCTATATCGAGCAACTGCCGCTGTCGCCGGGCGATAAGGCGAAGCTGTACGAGGGGAACGCGCGCCGGGTCTATGGCCGGCTCACGGCGCAGCTCACCAGGCAGTTTGGCTAACGCATGATGAGGCGAGGTCGACCTCATCTTCCTTGGTTGAACGCGCTCACCAGACCTCCGGCGATTCCGCCTCCGGTCATCACGCGCTAAGGCGGCCTCGATCAACCCGGCCGAATGGCACCGGCGGGCGGCCAGAGCCACACGCCGCGCCTGGCGTTCTCGATGGCCTGCGGCGAGGGCGAGACGACCTCGTTCTGATGATTGCCGTCGTGATATCGATAGCCGATCACGCCGCCTTGCGTCTGGGTCGCCTCTGGCGCCGCCGCACAACCCGACATCGCGGCGCAGACGCCGCACAATGCAAGGTCCCGAAGCCTCATTGCAGCTCCTTAAGGGTCGACCTCACCCTGCTTTAGCCTTCTTTGGTTGAGCGCGGTCCCCGGACCTCCGACGATCCCGCCTCTGGTCATCACGCCCTCGCCATCCGGCGGATCGTGCCGGTGGTGCTATGGCCGGCCTGCAGCTCGACCAACAGTACGGTGCCTCCCCAGCTCTGCACAAGGTCGGCGCCGACCACCTGGTCAATGCTGTAGTCGGCGCCCTTGACCAGCACATCGGGCCGCAGGGCCCGGACCAGTTCGAGCGGCGTGTCCTCGTCGAACAGTACGACGAGATCGACCGGCGCCAGGGACGCCATCACGGTAGCCCGCGCGGTCTCGTTCTGCAGCGGGCGGGCCGGCCCCTTCAGGCGCTTGACCGAGGCATCGGTGTTCAGAGCGACGATCAGCCGGTCGCAACGGGCGCGCGCCTCACGCAGCAGCCGGACGTGGCCGGGATGGATCAGATCGAAGCAGCCGTTGGCGAATCCGAGGCGCAGTCCCTGGGCGCGCCAAGCCGCGGCGCGCTGGACCGCCTCGGCGCGCTCAACGACCTTGCGATCGGTGGCGACCAGGTCTTCCAGGTGGAGCACGCCGAGCAGCTCCTCGCGGCCGACCGTCGCTGTACCCGGCTTGCCGACGGAAATTCCGGCCGTGAGATTGGCCAGTGCGGCGGCTTCGGGCAGGGCAGCACCGGCCCCGAGGGCCACGGCGAGGGCGGCAACCAGGGTGTCGCCGGCGCCGGATACGTCGGCGACCTCGCGCGCCCTGGTGGGCAGGTGCAGTGCCGGTTCATCGCGGCGTACCAGGGTCAGGCCGTTGGCCGAGCGCGTCACCACCACCGCCTCGCAGCCGGTATCCTCGAGGGCCCGGCGGCCTGCCCGTGCCGCCTCGGCATCCTCGGCCGCGTCGATCCGCGTGGCCTGGCGCACCTCGTGCTCGTTTGGTGTCAGCAACGTGGCCCCGCGATAGGCGGCGAGGTCGGGGCGCTTCGGATCGGCGATCACGAACCGGCCAAGCGTCCGTGCCCGCGCCAGCGCGCCGGCGAGTACAGTGTCACTCAGCACGCCTTTGGCGTAGTCCGACAGCACGACGACATCGGCTGTCGGCACTGCCTCGGCGAAGGCGTCCAGCAGACGATCGCTGATCGCCGCGTCCACCGGCGCGGTGATCTCTTCATCCAACCGCAGCAGCTGGTGGGTGCCGACCATGAAACGGGTCTTGGCGGTCGTCGGCCGGCCGCGCGCGACAACCAGGTGCGGAACGATGCCGCTGGAATCCAACAGCCGCTTCAGTTCCGCCCCCTCGGGGTCATCGCCGATCACCCCGACGAGTGACGCCTGGCCACCCAATGTCGCGATGTTGAGCGCTACGTTGGCCGCGCCGCCCAACGTGGCGCGCCTGACGCTCGGCCGCAGCACCGGGATTGGGGCCTCGGGTGACAAGCGGCTGGCGCTGCCGCTGACATAGCGGTCCAGCATGACGTCGCCCAGAACCAGCACGCGCGCCTCGGCAAAGCGGCGGACCAACCGGGCCAGTTCCGTATCGCCGCTCAATACAGGCGCAGCATCCATGGCTCGTTCCGGCGAAGCATACCTGAAACCGATAGCACATTCCGGCCGAGGGCTGCACAACCGGCGCGGTATTTTCGCGTGAATGCGGAAAACGGGTTCCCTCCGGGAGTTGTGGCGGATAACTTGGCACAACCAACTCTACCCGACGGAGGCACCGTGAAGTATCTTCCACCGTTCGATCTGATTAGGCGCATGGTGGAAGTCTCGACAGTGCGCGGCGAGCTGCGCGTCAGCCTTTCCTACGATGACTTCGTCAAGATTCTGCGGATGCTAATTTCGAATGTGGAGGTGGACGAGAAATGGTACCTCGCCACGCACGAGGACATTGCCAGAGCGGTGGCGAGCGGAGCCGTGGCGTCGGCAAGGCAGCACTTTATCGACGACGGCTACTTCGAAGGCAGACTGCCGTTCCCGATCCCGGTCAATGAACGATGGTACCTGGAACAATATCCCGATGTGGCCGAGAGCGTCCGCAAAGGCCTTGTCGGATCGGCCGATCAGCACTTCGCTGAGGACGGCTATCGCGAGGGGCGCCGGCCATTTCCGCTATGAGTGGTTCGGATCTGCCGCCGGCGACAGATAGCGAGCGCATCCGACGGGCTCGTGCCGCGCCATGAGCCGCGCGCCAAGGGTAGACTCGCAGAGCAAAGCGGCGAGACGCCGGCGCAACATGCCGCTGGTGGTAAACGAACCGGCCGCCGGGCCCGGCACAGGCACGGAACACGCCGCGGCATCAGCGGAAGCAGCGCGAATTGCGATCGACATCGATCCGGTGGTCAGCGCCGGCTTCATCCATGAGCGCTACGACCTGTCGATTCGCGGCCGGGCTGTCTCGAGTGCGCCGCTCGAAGAGGTTGCCATCAGTCTCGAGGGCGCCGCCGTGGGTCGTGTGCAGTTCGGCGCGGCGGATCAGCTCGAGCTCGACGATGACAGTGGGATCCTCCACGTATTCCACATCAACGTGCCGCTGCCGCGTGCGCAGGCGAACCGCACGTGCCAGTGCGTGGTAGCCGCACGGACCCAGACCGGTAACGTACGGTCGGAAACGTACGAGTTGGCCATCGACCCGGCCGGTCCGCTCCCTGTCACGGTGATCTCCGGACCGACGAGCTCGTCGCACGCCTACACGCATGCGCGTCCACCGGTGGTCCTGTATGTCGAGCGGGCGGCGATGGATGGTCAGGGGCAGGTCCTGGTGCATGGCTGGGCCGTGTCGCTGAACCCCATGGTCACCATTCAGGTGTTCGTCGAGGACGAGCGCATCGGCGCGGCGCAGCTCGGCGGACGGCGCGACGACATCGGCACAGCCTTCCCGGTCTATCCGAACGCGCGGCACGCAGGCTTTACGCTTTCGAAGGCGGTCAGCATTCCGAGCGAGGCCGTGACGACACTTCGGGTCCAGGCAATCAGCCGCCACGGGTTCATGCACGAGGTGATTCTGCCGGTGGAACGGGTGCGCGTGCTGGCAGCAGGTCAGCCGGTCGAGGCGACACCCGAGCCCGCGGCGACGGTCTCCTGGTCGCCGACGTTGCAGCCACCGTCATATCGCCTTGAGGCGAGCTTTCGCATTGCGCCTGACCTGCCGACGCCGCTTCCGGGGCCGCTGCCCGCTTCGTCGATGGTGCCAACGAGGGGTACGGACGGCCGGCGCGACATCCATTTCTTTTGCGATGAGCTGGCGATCGATGCGGAGGGCAACCTCCGTGCCATTGGCTGGGCGGCGTGTGCCGTCGGCATCGCCGCGATCGTTGTCCATATGGACGGCGAGCCGGTCGGCGAAGCGGAGCTGGGCCTGCCACGGCAGGACGTGGGGGAGGAATACCGGCACATCCCGATGGCCCGCTATTCGGGGTTTCGCCTTGTCAAGGCGCTGGGCGCACTGCCTTCGGGCAAACATACGATCCGCGTCCTGCTGCGCAACAGTCTCGATGACGTCGAGGAAGAGGTTCGGAGCCTTGTCATCGAACGGGCTCCGCCGCCGCCCGTGCCCGCTTCAGCCACGGAGTTCCGGCTCGAGATCGACACACCGACGGTGGTCGCGGGCTCTGCCGTCGAGCCGGTAACCGGGCGGCTCACGATCGAGGGGTGGGCGCTAGCCCGCTCGGGTGTTGCCGGCATCGAGGTGCTGCTTGACGATCAGCGGCTGGGCGAGGCGCATTATGGCCTGGCGCGGCAGGATGTCGGCATCGCCTTCCCGGACTGGCAGGATTCGGTGCGCAGCGGCTACGCGTTTCACTGCCCCCCGCGCAGCCTGCGCAATGGCGAGCACGTCGTGCAGCTCCATGTGCGCGCGCGCAGCGGGCAGGTGCTCGAGCATCGCTTCAACATACAGGTTCGGAAGTCCGAGGAAGCGGAAGAAGGGCTGACGATCCGCCGCCGCGTCACGCAGGTGGAGATGGACGTCGGGGAGGACCTGTTGAGCAGCCTGGGCCATCGGCCGGCCTTTCACCTGGTCTTGCGCCAGGACACAGAGGTCGATGCGGTGGCGCTACTGGCGACGATCGACTCCCTGCGACATCAAGCCTACCGCGACTGGCAACTGGAGATTCTTGTCTCGGGCCGGGCGGCTCCTGCCGAAGTGCGCGTACTGCTTGCCGAGACAGCCGCCGACCTGTGCGACCGTATCTCCGTTGTCGAGCGCGATGCGCTCGAACAACCGATTGGCAGCGGCGGCGGCGATGGCGCTGGTTTATCGGTGCGGTTGATTTGCTTCCTCCTGCCAGGCGACCGGTTGGGCTGCGACGCATTGCTGCGCATCGCGCTGGCCAGTGGACTGCGTCCGGACGCTGACCTGTTATATGCAGACGAGGTGCGGATCAGCCCGGCCAGCCGCGAGCGCGAGCCATTCTTCAAGCCGGACTTCTCGCCAGATCTGCTGCTATCGACCAACTACATCGGCCGCCCCTGGTTCGCTGCCGCCGGATTGCTCGACAGCTCCGGGGTGCGGCGGTGCGACCTGTTGGAACACGGCGAGTACGACGCGCTGCTGCGATGCGCGGAACAGGCCAGGCAGGTGCAACATGTTCCGGACCTGCTGTGCCGGCGTGGGCCTTCGCAGATCGATGACGCGACGCTGGAGAAGGCGGCGTTGTCGCGAGCGGCGGCGCGGCTCGGGGTTGCGGCGGAAGTCTCTGCCGGCGCCGTGTCCGGCACCTGGCGCCTGCGGCGGACAGAGCCGGCTTCCGGCCTGGTCTCTATCATCATTCCCACGTGCGGGTCGGGAGGATTCATCGAGCGCTGCATCGAGTCGCTGCGTCAATGCACGGCATACCGCGATTTCGAAATTGTCTGCGTCGACAATATTCCGGACCAGCAGGTGGCGTGGAAGCTGTGGCTGCAACAGAACGCCGACACGATCGTGCCAATGCCCGATGGGTTCAATTGGTCGCGGTTCAACAACAGCGGCGTCAAGCATGCCAAGGGCGAATTCCTGCTGTTCCTGAACGACGACATCGAGGTGTTGCGCCCGGAATGGCTGGATGCAATGCTGGAGCATGCCCGGCGGCCAGAAGTGGCGGTGATCGGGCCGCAGCTCCTGTATCCTGACAACAAGGTCCAGCACGCCGGGATGTTCCTGGCAAAGCGCGGGACCGCGCGCCATGCGTTTCGCTTCGCCGCGGCCGACGAGCCTGGGTATTTTGGGTTGGCGCTGACACAGCGGAATGTGATCGCGGTGACCGGTGCATGCATGTTGATGCGGCGCAGCGTCTACGAGGCGCTGGGCGGCTTCGAGGAAGCGCACGATATCATCAACAACGATCTGGACTTCTGCCTTCGGGCGCATCGGGCCGGTATGCGGATCATCTTCACGCCGTATGCCTCGTTGGTGCACCATGAGGCGGCGAGCCGTGATCGATTGGAGGACACCTTCGATCTTGGTCAGTTCGAAGCACGCTGGAACACGCTGTTTTCGGCGGGTGATCCTTACTTCAGCCCGCGGCTTTCGCGGCATTCAGACGACTATCGGCCCGACGATGAGCCGATCGAGACGATATTTCCCGGACACCCGCTGTTCCGCCACGCCGACATCAAGCGGATACTGGTGGTGAAGGTCGATCTTATCGGCGATTTCGTTACGGCAATCCCGGCGATCCGCCGGCTGAAGCGGATTTTCCAATCCGCCTCGATCCACCTGCTGGCGAGCCGCGCGGCCCGCGCATTTGTCGCGGTAGAGGATTGTATAGACGAGCTGATCGAGTTCGAGTTCTTCCACTCGGTGTCCGGCCTGGGACAGAAACAGATCGGCAAGGAGGACTACCAGGCATTGCGCGAGCGGTTGGCGCCGTATCACTTCGATATCGCCGTCGATCTGCGAAAGCACCCCGACACACGCGAGGTGCTGCGCCATACCCCGGCGCGATTCCTTGCCGGGTACGACCACATGGGGCAGTTCCCATACCTGGACATCGCGCTGGAGTGGGAGGGTGACCGGCAGCTACAGCGCAAGCGCAGCCATGTCACGGACGACCTGATCAATCTGGTGGAAGCGATCGGTACGGCCGGGACCGCCGAACGCACGAGGCTCTCGATTGCCGCGCCACCGGACTTCCTGCCGGAGGACGTGCGGGCCTTGTTCGAAAAGCCGGTGGTTGCCGTGCATCCCGGTGTGGGGAACGCCATGCGCCAATGGCCGGCGGAACATTTTGCTTCGCTGGTCAACCTGATGGTCGAGCGCGACGGGGTCAACGCGGTGCTGATCGGTGGCCCCGAGGAGGCCGAGTTGGCCGGCGAGGTGCTGGGCCAAATCGGCAACCGCGGTTGCGTGGCATCGCTGATCGGCAAGACCTCGCTCCAGCAGCTTCCGGCGTTGCTGCAGGCGTGCGCGCTCTATGTCGGCAACAACTCGGGGCCGAAGCACATCGCGGCGGCACTTGGTGTGCCGACCATCGGCATCCATTCCGGCGTGGTGGATGCGGTCGAATGGGGGCCGATCGGCAGGCGTTCCGTCGCGGTCCGCCGCAACATGTCGTGCAGTCCCTGCTATCTGGCGCGCCTGGAGGACTGTCCGCGCGGGTTCGCCTGCATGAACGGGCTGGAACCGATGGCGGTGCTGGAAGTGGCGGAACTGCTGCTGGGCCGCCGAGTGGAACGGTGGTTGGTTGAGCCAACCGCCGAACCGTCCCGGAAGACGAGACCAAAGCCGGTGCCCAAGGTGCGCCGCAGCCGGAAACGCCAGGTCTCGGCAGTGCCGGCCGGCTAGCTGGCGATCCGCGCGTTGCCACCGCGACCCGTGGCCGGTAAGAGCGCTGCATGGGCGACGATGAGCTGATCTCGCTTGCTGCGATGCTGGCACTCGAGGCCGGGGCGGCGATCCTCGACGTGCGCCGGCGTGGCTTCGACGTCGAGCGCAAGGAAGACCGCTCGCCAGTCACCGAGGCGGATCGTGCAGCCGAGGCCTTGATTGCTACCGGGTTGCGCGGAGCCATGCCGGACATTCCGGTGATCGCGGAGGAGGAGGTGGCGGCCGGGCGCATCACGGCGCCGGCGGCGACCTACTGGCTCGTCGATCCGCTGGATGGCACACGCGAGTTCGCTGCCGGCAATGACGAATTCGCGGTGAACATCGGGCTGGTACGCGAGGACAGGCCGGTACTTGGGGTGGTGGCAATTCCCGCGACCGGGGAATTGTTCGGCGGGATTGTCGGCCGCGGTGCCTGGAAGCGGGTCGGCTCGCGGCAGACACCGGTAAGCGCGCGGCTACCACCCGCGGAGGGGCTGACCGTCCTGGCCAGCCGCTATCATGGCAGCAGCGCGCGGCTGGACGAATTCCTGCGCGACAGGCGCGTGGCGAAGCTGATCAATTTCGGGTCGAGCATAAAGTTCTGCCGGCTTGCGGAAGGCGTCGCCGATCTCTATCCGCGGTTCGGCCGCACGATGGAGTGGGATACCTGCGCGCCGCAGGCGGTGCTGGAGGCAGCCGGCGGAACAGTGCGGACCTTCGATGGCGAGCAACTGCGCTACGGCAAGCCCGGCTGGGAGAATCCGCACTTCGTGTGCACGGGGCGGGCGGATCACTGACCCCGGGACAGTCGCCGTTCCATGCTGCGGCCGTAGGCCGACATGGCGTAGCAGCACACAAAGAATATCAGCGCCGAGAAGGCGTAGCCTTCCTTTGCGAAGCCAAGCCAGGCCGGGTCCTTCAACGCCTGTTCCACCGCGCCAAGCAGATCGAACAGTCCGATGATGGTCACCAGCGTGGTGTCCTTGAACAGATCGACCACGGTGTTGATGATGCCGGGGACAGCGATTCGCAGCGCCTGCGGCAGCACGATGAATGCCTGAACGTGCCACCAGTGCAGACCCAGTGTGTGCGCCGCTTCCTCCTGGCCGTGGTCGACGCCTTGCAGGCCGCCGCGCACCACCTCGGCCATATAGGCGGCATTGAACAACACAAGCGCTGCCATCGCCCGCACCAGGCGGTCGAGCGAGACCCCCTGGGGCAGGAACAGCGGGACCAGCACCGCCGACATGAACAACACGGTGAGCAATGGCACGCCGCGCCAGAGCTCGATGTAGCCGATCGACAGGGTGCGCACGATCGGCAATTGCGAGCGGCGGCCGAGTGCGAGCAGGATGCCGAGAGGCAGCGATCCGGCGACGGTGACGAAGGCGACGATGAAATCGAGCATCAGGCCGCCCCACAGCGTCGTATCGACGTAGTCGAGGCCGAAAATGCCGCCCCATAGCAGCACCGCCGCGAGCGCGGGAAACAGCGTGAGCAGCAGCACCACCCAAACCCAGCGCTGGGTGACATGCTCGCGCAGCACCGGAATGCAGAATATGGCCAGCAGGACGCCGACCAGATCGACGCGCCAGTACTCGTAGGAGGGATAACGCCCGTAGAAGAACAGCGGCAGCCGCACGCGGACGAAGGTCCAGCACGCGCCGTCGCCGGTGCAGGCGGCGCGCGAGAGGCCGCTCAGCGTGGCCTGGGTGATGCTCCAGCGAATCAACGGGGGCAGGATCAGGGCGGCGAGCGTCAAGACAACCACGGTCAGCAGGCTGTTCAGTGGGGAGCTGAACAGGTTGCGTCGCAGCCAGTCGAACGCGCGCGCCCCGGGCGCTCCGGGTTCAAGGTTGCGCTGGATCGGCAGGCGCTGGCCCGCGGCGGCCT
>DATBKQ010000499.1:0-3161 GCA_036555825.1 Acetobacteraceae bacterium
GGCCAGCGTCGCGGCGTAGGTCTTCATGCGCAGCCCAGCCTTGCCCTCGGTCTGCACGGCAATGTCCCAGATCGGCAGGCTCAGCAGCCGGGCATGCGCTGCCGGGTCCAGTTTCGGCCAATCGATGACCGAAGGCTTGTAGGGGTTGAACGTTGCCTGGAACATTGTACAGACCGCGCGCCTGTGCGCCTCTGTCCCAGGGCTCAGGGGCCCTTGTTCCAGGCAAAGCCAATGGCGGGCGGAGTAGTCGGCCGCCTGTACGATTGCTGCATCGGGTGGCATGGCGCTGCACCGAATACGTGATGTTTGCTGCGCGCCGTCAAGCCTGCTCGCCACGAGATCGACAATTCGCAAGCGCGCCCGGTGGCGCCGGCCTTTCCCGTTCAGAACACCAACGTGCCGCCGACGAGCGCCAGCGTTGCCGCCATCACGGGGCGGAGCACCGCATCGGGGACACGTACCGCGAACAGGCTGCCCAGCACGATGCCAGGGATCGAGCCGATCAGCAGCGACACGAGCATCGGCACATTCACCGAACCCAACATCAGGTGCCCCAGTCCGGCAACCAGGGTCAGCGGCACGGCGTGAGCGATATCGGAGCCGACGATGCGTGCCATCGGCAGTCTCGGATAAAGCAACAGCAGCACGGTCACGCCAATGGCACCGGCGCCGACCGATGATATGGTGACCAGCACGCCGAGTACCGCGCCGACAATGACCGTGCCCATCCTTGTCTGGCGTTCCGGCATCGATCCCAGCCAACCGCCGGCGAGGCTCAGCAGGCGCCGGCGGAACACCAGCGCGACCGCGGTAATCAGCAGCATCACGCCGAGCATCGTCGTGATCACTCCTGATGCCGCCCGGCCGGTCAGGTTGAAGTGCGAGACCACCAGCAGCGTCACCAGCGTCGCGGGAACGCTGCCGCCCGCCAGGCGTCCGACGATTGGCCATTGCACCGTGTGGTGCGCACCATGGACCGCGGTCCCCACTGCCTTTGTGATGGAGGCGTAGAGCAGATCGGTGCCGACCGCAGTCGCCGGGGCGACACCGAACACCAGGACCAGGATAGGTGTAACCAGCGAGCCGCCGCCCATGCCCGTCTGGCCGACCAGGAGCCCGACGAAGAAGCCGGCCAGCGTGTACAGCGGGTTCAGTGGCGCGAGCACATCCATCGCTACGCCTTTTACCACTTTCGGTGGTGGCTTGGATACAACGCTGATCGCCGGTGGCCGGCTAGATTTCTCCCGCCTCGGCCAGCACCCGCCGGGCACGTGCCTCATCCTCCTGTTTGACAGCGAGGCGGCGTGGAATGGCGCCGATGCTGCCTTCGACCGCGCTGGTGTGCGCATCCAGCACGAACGCGTCGACCCCGGCATCGGCCAGCAACGCCGTCAGGAAGGAGAGCCGCACCGGATCATTCGATGTTGCGAGTACGCGCACGCTTGGCCCACCCTTGCTTGACCCTATTTCCGGGCCGCCGATATGGTGCCTGTGCCTAGCAGACATGCCAGCCAGGAGACCAGCTTGGACGCTGTGACCAGTCCGTCCCAGCCCAGCGCGGCGCCGCCCCAGCACACGGGCGAGGATGCGCTGACCGCCCTGGTAGCGCTGCTGCAGCCCGATCTGGAAGCGTGCAATCGCACCATCGTCACCCGCATGGACAGCCCAGTGACGCTGATCCCGCGGCTCGCCGCGCACATCGTTGCCGCCGGCGGTAAGCGGCTCCGCCCGCTGCTGACCCTGGCCTGCGCCAGGATGTGCGGCTACGAAGGCGAGCGCCACGTCAAGCTGGCGGCCTGTGTCGAGTTCATTCACACCGCCACGCTGCTGCACGACGATGTGGTGGATGAGAGCCTGCTCAGGCGCGGCATGGCGTCCGCCAACGCGGTATTCGGCAATCAGGCTCCGATACTGGTCGGCGACTTCCTGTTCGCGCGCGCCTTCCAGTTGATGGTGGAGGATGGCTCCTTGGCCGTCCTTCGCATCCTCTCCCGCGCCGCCGCGACCATCGCCGAGGGCGAGGTGCTGCAGCTTGTGACGCAAAACGATCTGTCCACGTCCGAAGCGCGCTACCTGGAGGTCATCACCGGCAAGACCGCCGCGTTGTTCTCGGCTGCCTGCGAGGTCGGCGCCGTCGTCGCCGACCGTCCGAGGCCGGAGGCCGCCGCCCTGGCCAAGTTCGGCCTCAATCTGGGCATCGCCTTCCAGTTGGTCGATGACGCACTGGACTACGCGGCGGACCAGACTGTGCTGGGCAAGACCGTGGGCGACGACTTCCGCGAGGGCAAGATCACGTTACCGGTGCTGCTCGCCTACCGGGCGGGCGATGCCGCCGATCAAGGCTTCTGGCGCCGAACCATCGAATCCAGCGAGCAGAAGGAAGAGGATCTCGACCGTGCCCTGCGCCTGATCGAGCGCAGCAACGCAATCGGCCTCACCCTGGAGCGGGCGCGCGGCTTCGCGGCGATCGCCAAGGCAGCGTTGAACTGCTTCCCCGAAGGCGCGTTGCGGCGCGCGTTGGTCGCCGTAACCGACTACACCGTCAGCCGTGTGCGTTGAGGCGGGGCAGTCTCATCTCGGATAGATATGCACCCACTCCTTGGGGAACGGTTCGTCGTTCTCTGTCTTGAGATCGATGTGGATCAGCCGCCAGGCGCCGTTGTCCACGTGGTAGAGGAAGCGCACGAACAGGAACGCCTTGGCGAAATCGATCTTGTAGATGATGTCCTTCTCGGTTCGACCGTAATCGCGCGCATAGACGAGATCGGCATATTGTCCGTCGCCGAGCCCGCGCACGAGCTGGAACACGTCTTTCATCTTTGCCGGCGTCGGCCCTTCCATCAATGCCGACGCTGCCTGTGCCGCGCCATCGAGGTCGCGATGAGCCAACCTGTTGGCGATGTCGGCGCTCGCCCTGAGCGCGTCGAAGTTGTCGGGCGCCGGCTGGGCGGCGGCAGCACCCGCCAGCAGCAGCGCCGCCGCCACTGCCAGCGGGCGCATTCCCGTTGCTACCGCACCACGGCGATCTGCTCGCGCCGGAGCTGTACAGTCAGCTCGTCGAGCGCGCGGCCGACGCGGTCGAGCATTTCGTCCACCTCCGCCGCGGTGATGATCAGCGGCGGGCTGAAGCAGAGTATGTCGCCCGGCACGGTACGGCCGAT
>DATBKQ010000500.1:0-9734 GCA_036555825.1 Acetobacteraceae bacterium
GGTCCGCGGATTTCCGCCAGCAGCTTTTGCGTCTCGGCCGAGGGCGAGGCGTCCAGCAGATCGGCCAGCACGGCGCGGCAGCGGTCATAGGCCTGGATCGCCATCCCGCGTTCGCCGCGCGCCGCGTGCGCGCGCATCAGCGCCCGCCAGGCACCCTCATGCGCCCGGTCGATCTGCAGCAGGCGTTGCGCGGCGGGGATCGCCGCCTCCGGCTCCACCTGCTCGCGCAGCAGGGCTTCGGCGACGGTTCGCGCCCGGTCGCGCAGCCGTTCGCGCTCGGTGGTCAGCCAGGCGTCGAAGGTGGGATCGATGCCGTCCAGGTCTTCCAGCAGGTCGCCGTCCAGCAGCGAGAGCGAGGCCGGCTGGTCGGTGGTCGCCCGCATCACCTCTTCCACGTCCACCCAGACCACGCCCGGCCGGAGCGAAATGTGGTCCCGCGTGACGATCAGTATCTCGGCCCCCGCCGGCATCAGGCATTCCAGAAGCCGATGGATTTCCTGCCGCAGCGAGGCGCGGGCCTGCTCCTCCGGGCGGCGGCTCCATAGCAGTTCGGCGAGCCGGCCGCGCAGCGCCGGACGCGGCGACGACAGGGCGATCACGGCGAGCAGGGCGCGGGTCTTGCGTCCGGCGGGCAGCACGTTTTCGCTGGTCAGCGTCCAGGCTTCCATCTGACCGATCAGGCGCAGCCGGACCACCACCTGACCGGCGGGGCTGGGCGCGGCGATATGGGCCGAAGATCGGTGGGGCGCGCTAACCATCATTGCGTCATCGGTGTGATGCTCGACTGCCAAGGCGTGGCTTCAGCATGTCAACGCTTACACCCACCTTTCAGATCGCAGCCTCCGAGTAGATTCTCCGGACATCACCCTGCCACGCCTGATGGTATCGCGCCAGCCAGTGTTCTGCCTGGGTTGGCTCGCCAGCCACAATTGACAATAATGGCGCGAGATAAATCGATTCGTCCACAGCCGCCGAATTACGCCGCCCGCGCGCACGCAACCCGTCGGCTGCGATGGCGACCGCGTCGGCTGCCAGATCGCGCAGGCTGCCGCCACGCCAGTGCGCGCCCAGCCCTTCGCGCGGGACCGCGGCGCGCAACGCAACGGCGTCTTCCCAGGTCGCCTCGCGCAGCAGCGCCTCGGCCGCCAGCAGCGCCGCCTCGTCGTACAGCAGTCCGACCCAGAATGCCGATTGCGCGACCATCATCTCGGCGCGTCCGGCATCGGCGCCGCGCATTTCCAAAAAACGCTTGATACGAACATCGGTGAACACCGTGGTGACGTGATCGGCGAAATCGCCGACCGTGGCGACGGTGCCGCTGATGTTGTGCAGCCGCCCGGCCATGAACTCGCGAAACGACGCCCCGGCGACGTCGATATATCGGCCGTCGCGATAGACGAAATACATCGGGACCTCGTCAACCAGCCATTCGACATACCGCTCGAAGCCAAATCCGGGCTCGAACATCACTCGGGGAATGCCCGAGCGCTGATTGTCGGTATCGGTCCAGCAATGCGCGCGATACGACAGGAACCCGTTCGGCCGCCCCTCGGTGAACGGGGAGTTGGCGAACAACGCGGTCGCCACCGGTTGCAGCAGCAACGATACGCGCAGCTTGCGCAGCATGTCCTGCTCGGATGCGTAGTCGAGGTTGACCTGCACCGTGCAGGTCCGCGTCATCATGTCGAGACCGAGAGTGCCGACCGACGGCATGTAGCGCCGCATGATCGCGTAACGCCCCTTCGGCATCCACGGCATCTGCCCGCGGGTCGCGGTCGGATGGAAACCCAGCGGCGCGAAGCCGATCTGCAGCTCGCGCGATACCGCGCGCACCTGGTCGTAGTGCGCCGCCAGTTCGGCGGCCGTCTCGTGCAGCGTTTCCAGCGGTGCGCCGGACAGCTCGAGCTGGCCGGCCGGTTCCAGCGAGATTGCCGCCTCGCCCTGCTTCAGGCCGATGATATTGCCGGCATCGGCGATCGGAACCCCACCGAAACGTTCCTGCAGTCCCTCCAGCAGGTCGCGGATCGACCCGGGTTGATCGTCGGCCGGCCGATAGGGCGGGGCGACGAGGTCAGCGAGCCGGAAGCCGAACTTCTCATGCTCGGTACCCACGCGGAACTGCTGCGCCGGCTTGCAGCCGGCGGCGATATAGTCGGCCAGTTGCCGCAGCGACGTGATCGGCGTCGAGTCGGCGTCTCCTGGATTGGACATGCGGCTCCCAGGTGGATCGGGTCAGGTTTCATGGTACTAGCGGCAGTCAGCGGCCTGCAATAATGCCAGCCCGGCGATGCAGGCGGTCTCGGCCCGCAAGACGCGCGGGCCCAGCGACACCGGCGTTACAAAGGGATGCGCGCACAGCACGTCAAGTTCCGGCGGGGCGAAGCCGCCCTCGGGCCCGACCAGCAGTGCGCGCGGACCCTCGGCCGGCCCGAGGCGCGGGGCGGCACTGCGTTCCATCGCCACGAACAGGCGGCGCTCCGCCGGCCAGTCGGCCAGCAGCGCCGCGAGCTTTCGTGGCGAATGCACCGCCGGCACGGTCAGCCGCTCGGATTGTTCGGCGGCCTCGATGGCGATCGCGGTCATCCGCGCGGCGTTCATGCGGTGCGTGTTGCCGTGCGCGCTGATGACGGGAAGCAGTTCTGCCACGCCCAGCTCGGTTGCCTTCTGTACCACAAGGTCGGTGGCGTCGCGTTTCAACAGCGCGAATGCCAGCCAAAGGTTCGGATCGCCTGCCTGCGGGCGCGTCCGCTGTTCGACGCGCAGTCTGGCAAGGCTCCGGCCAGTGGTTTCGATGCGCGCACTGAACTCGCCGTCCCGCCCATTGAACAGCAGCACCCGATCGCCCGGGCCGCGTCGCATCACGCTCGTCAGGTAGCGAGCCTGCGCCGGCGATGCGTCGATCGTGCCACCTTCGGTCAGGGCGGCAGAGACATACAGGCGGATTGACCCTGGCATGATGCGGGCCAGAGTAGCAGGCATGCCGACACACACCGACATCGCGGCAACCGGCTGGGTGACGCGGCTGCCGCGACCGTGGCTGCCGTACCTGCTGCTTGCGCGCATCGATCGCCCGATCGGCATCTGGCTGCTGTTCCTGCCCGGATCGTGGGGTGTGCTGCTGTCCCGGCCAGCGCCGTTCGAGGCGCTCCGGTTGGTCCTGCTGTTCGCCGCCGGCGCTTGCGTGATGCGGGCCGCGGGGTGCGTGGTGAACGACCTGTGGGACCGCGACATCGATCGGCAGGTGGCGCGGACGGCGGGCCGGCCGCTCGCATCGGGGATGCTGCGCCCGCGCCAGGCGGTGGTGTTTCTCGCCGTGCTCCTGTTGCTCGGCCTGGCCATCCTGTTGCAGCTCAACTCCCTGACGCAGGCGCTTGGCGTGGCGTCGCTGGTGTTGGTCGGGCTGTATCCGCTGGCCAAGCGGGTGACATGGTGGCCGCAACTGATGATGGGCTTTACCTTCGGCTTCGGCGCCCCCCTGGGCTATGCCGCCGGCGCGGGCCGGGTGGACGCCGCCTGGGCCGCGCTGTACGGCGCGGCGATCCTGTGGGACCTCGGGTTCGACACGATCTACGCGCACCAGGACCGCGAGGACGATGCGCTGGTCGGGGTGAAGTCCACCGCCCGGCTGTTCGGCGAGCGGACGGCGCCGTTCCTGGCGTCGTGCTATGGCGGCATGCTCGTTCTGCTGGCGCTGGCCGGCGGGCTGGCGGGGCTGGGCGGCTGGTTTTATCCGGCGTTGGTGGTTCCCGGTTTGCTTCTGGTGCGGCAGGTGGCGGCGCTGGACATCGACGATCCGGCGCTTTGCCTGCGGCTGTTCAGGGCCAATCGCGAGGTGGGGCTGGCAGTCGCGGCGGCGATCCTGGCCGGATGGATCGGAGCGGGGTGAGCCCGGCCGCCGGCGACGCCGAGGGCTTCGTGCGGGCGCAGACCACGCTTGGCCGTGCGCCCCTGGTGCCCGAGATCGCGTTGCACCTTGCCAGCGAAATCACGCCGATCTGGCAGGCGACGGAGGACTGGCTCGCCGAACGCAACCTGGCTCCGCCATTCTGGGCATTCGCCTGGCCGGGTGGGCAGGCATTGGCGCGACACATCCTGGACCATCCCGCCCGGCTCGATGGCCGGCGGGTGCTTGACTTTGCCGCCGGCGGCGGGATCGCTGCCATTGCCTGCGCGCTTGCCCGCGCGCGTTCGGTCGAGGCCGCCGAGATCGATCCGCTGGCGCGCGCCGCGATCGCGCTGAATGCCGCGGCCAACGGCGTATCGGTCACGCTGCCGGGTGGCGATATCGTCGGCGCGGCCTGCCGGTGGGAGCTGATCCTGTGCGGCGACGTCTGCTACGAGGCACCGATGACCGGGCGCATCCTGCCGTGGCTGCGCCGCATGGCGCGCCGGGCCGAGGTGTGGGTGGCCGATCCGGGACGCGCCTACCTGCCGCGCGAGGGGCTGAGCCCCGTCGCCAGCTATCGGGTGCCGACGACGCTGGAGCTGGAGGACCGGACCGAACGGCTGGTCACGCTTTACCGACTTGACGGTTGATCCGGTTTGCGCGTCGCGGGCGGCCTGGTTTTCGGCTTGTCGCCGCCGCCCAGCTTCGAGAGGTCGAGGCCATTCACCGTGGTGCTGGTGCCGTCGCTGGCGACCTCCCACACCAGCCGTTCACCATCCTGCTTTGCCAGGCCGCGCAGCATGACGAGTAGGGGCAGCGCCGACTGCAGCTCGGGACTGGTGCGTGCCTGTGCGGTCAGGTCATCGAAACCGATCGCCTCGAGATGCGCCACGCCATGCCACGCATCCGGCGCCGTGACGGTGATCTTGCCGGTACCCCCGATCCTGGCCCCGCCCAGGTCGAACGACAGCGTCTCCAGTCCGAGCTCGATGCCGCCATGGGAGAATATCGCGGCGAGGTCCGACGCGAACCGGTCATCGCTCGCGCCCTGCTCGGTCGCATCGAGCGCCAGCTTGCGGAGATCGGCCGTCTGGACACCTGACAAACTCGGCTTGATCGCCACGTGGCGCGGCAGGTAGGCGGCGACCTTCGGCGGCAGGCTTGGGCTGGCCAGCTCGTCCAGTGCGAGGTCGATCCAGGCATGCAGCCTGCCGTCCGTCGCCTCGCCTCCCATGCCCATCATAACGCGCTTGATCGAGAGGCTGCCCAGGCCGGCCATTTCCGCCTGCACGCCGTCCAGCGTTTCCTCGAGGCGCACGCTCGACAGCATGTCCTGCAGCGATTCGACGGCGAGGCGCGCCTGCGCGCGCACGGCGGGCGGCAGATCGGTCTTCTCGTGCTTGTTCGCCAGGTCAGGCGGCAGAGCGCCCATGGCGCCGCCGGCCGCGGCCAGCAACGACGCGACCCGGTCGCGGTTCACGCCGCTTATCCGTCCAACCGCGTGGATGGTCCGGATGCCCACCGCGACCGGCTTGCCGCCGTTGATCTGCGAGGCGGAGTTCCAGCCATCGACCGTGCCTTCCATCGCCAGGTCGAGCCGCCCGTCCTGGGCCGGGGTGAGGCTGATGTCCGTCAGGTAGCGGTCGAACCGCTGTTCCTGCTTCTGCCTGGCGCCCTCGCTCTTCACCGATACATCGGAGAGCTCGCTGTGCAGCTTCGATGCGCTGGCGAAACTGGGGTCAATGACGCCGTGCGTGTCCTGACGCGCGATGCCGAACTGGGCGCTGAGCGGCGGTTCGTCCTGCGGCATCGGCACGGTGAAGCTGCCGGCGGCGGGGACGGTCAACTGGTCAACCGACCAGCGGCCGCCATCCAGCGGGCGCGCGTTCGCCGTTACCTCCGGCTTGCCGGCGGGTACTGTCAATCCAGGGATCGGCCAGGCGATGACGAAGTGGTCTTTCTCGGCGCTGACCTGCCAGGGCGGCTCGGGCAGTTTCGCCGATGGCCCGAGCAGGCCCGCGACCCAGTCCCTGAGTTGCTGCTGCAACGCCTGAGCCTGCGCCGGACCGATCTCGTCGGCGCGTGCGCCCGATGGCCCGACCAGCAGGACGGACACCGCAATAAGACCAGCGGGGGCAAGAAGACCAAAAGGGCGCACGCGCGGCCCTCCTCCGAAGTTTGCCCGTCCACGATAGTGCGGCAGGCGGTCACGCCGCCACATCAACCATCACGAGCTCGCTATCCTCGGTGGCCACGATGGCAAGCTCGCTCTCGTCGCTGATCGCCACCCCGTCGCGCGTTCCGGCCCGGGTTCCGTTCACGGTGACCGAGCCGGTGGCCGGAACCAGATAGGCACGCCGGCCAGCCTCGATTCGCACCTTCGCGGTTTCACCGGCGCGCAGCGTGCCGGCCAGTACCGCGGCATCGGCGTGCAGCGGCAAGCCAGCGGTGCCCTCGTCCCGCGCCCGCCCGCTGGCCAGCACGGCGAGGCCGCCCTCGCGCGGGAACCGCCGTGTCTGCCACCCCGGAGCGACACCGTGGCGGTCGGGCTGGATCCAGATCTGGAACAGCCGGGTCGGCGCGGCCTCGCGGTTGTATTCGGCATGTACGATGCCGGTGCCGGCATGCATCACCTGGACGTCGCCGGCCGCCGTGCGGCCCTCGTTGCCAAGGTCGTCGCGGTGCGTGATGGCGCCCTCGCGGATGTAGGTGACGATCTCCATGTCGCGATGCGGATGCGGATCGAAGCCGGCGCCCGCGGCTATCTCGTCGTCATTCCACACGCGCAGGCGCCCGAGGCCCATCCGCCGCGGGTCGTGATAGTGACCGAAACTGAAGTGGTGGCGCGCGTTCAGCCACTCGTTCTGGAAGCGGCCGAGGCCGCCGAACGGCCTTACCTCGATCATGTTGACCTCCTGACGCAGGTGTAGTTCGCTGATGAACTATCAGGCGGCGAATTAGTGCGCAGGGCCCGCGACTTCAAGGCCTGCCTCGGCCGCCAGGCCAAGCCGGCGCAGCAAATCCGCCAGTTGCCGCAGCTCTTCCCTGCTCAGGCTGCCCATGACGTCGCGAATGTCCCCGGCGTGGCGCGCGAACAGCGGCTCGACGAGCGCCCGTCCGGCGGCGGTCAGTTCCACCTGCACCGCGCGCCGGTCGGCCTGCTGGCGAACCCGGTGCACCAGCCCGCGCGCTTCCAGCTTGTCGACGATGTCGGTCATGTTTGCGGGGCTGGTCAGCACCTTCAGGCAGAGCTCGCGCTGGCTGAGGGGCCCGATGTGCAGGATCGCCTCCAGCACGCCGAACTGCGTCGCGGTCAGTCCCGCCGCGGCCAGCCGGGGCTCCACGCGCGCGAGCACCGCGCGGCTCGCCCGCAGCAGCTTCACGTATGCGTCCAGTGCCGCGGCGACGCGCTGATCGGCCACGCGTCAGCGGTTCATCATCACCGGCAGATTGGCGCGCTCGAGCACGTGCCGTGTCACGCCGCCGAGAATGAGCTGGCGCAGCCGGGAATGCGAGTAGGCGCCCATCGCCAGCAGGTCGCAGCCGAAATCACGTGCCGCGGCGAGCAGGCCGGCGCCGACCGAGTTGCCGACCGAGTGGAACATCACGATGTCGGCGTGCACCCCGTGGAGTGCCAGGTAGGCCGCCAGGTCGGGCGCTGCCGGCCCGCGCCGCTGATAGCCCTCGGCCGACAGGATGCGCACCGCTTCGGCGCGCTGCAGCCACGGCAGCGCGGCGAAAACCGCGGAGGACGATTCGGCAGTGCCGTTCCAGCCCAGGCACACGCGGGTGCCGATCGTGGTCGGCGGCGTCTGCGGCGAGATCAGCACCGGGCGGCCGGAGTCGAACAGCACGGCGTGCAACGCATCGGACGAGGATACGTCCTCGCCGGCATCGGGATGCGGCACAACGGTGAGGTCGGCCAGCCGTGCCTGCTGCGCGACCAGGTCCTCCTCGCGGCCGGTGACCGAGGCGAAGCTTGCGGTGGCGCACTCGGCGCCCGGTCGCGGCTCCGACAGGATGACGTCGTGCTGCAGCACGAACCGGTCGAACATCGAGCGCACGGCATGCGCGCGCTCGTTGCTCTCCTTCTCGGTGGCGGACATCATCTCCTCGATCATCGCGCCGGAGAGGCCTTCGCCGGCCAGCGGGGCGACGTCGCGGCTGTCCACGCGCACGTGCAGCGCGGTGACGTGGGCATTCCACAGACGGGCGATCATCAGGCAGGTGGACAGGGCCGCCTCGCCGGCGGCGGTACCGGTCAGCGGCAGCAGCAGCTTGCGGATGGCCATGGCATGGCTCCTCGCTTGCAGGTCAGGGCTGCGTTTCTAGCAGGCTTCCGCCGCAAGCGCATCAAATGCTGCTTTCCCAGTCCGCTGTGACCGCGTTCTCCTTTTCCGCGGGGTCTGCATGGTAGTCGGGGTCCAGTACGGCGCGGACGGCCACGGCGATGACCAGGGCGAGCATGGCGACAAGGAATGTGATCAGCATGACGGCCTCCTCCGCGTCCGCGGCGGCAGTTTGCCTGGCGCTGTTTCCTTCCGCGCTGAAGCGGTTCACAGTCCGGCGGCAGTCATGACGGCATTGCTCTCAGTCGTCCCGTTCGAGGGGATCGACGGCAAGGAACTCGATCGCATCGAGGCGGCGAGTCGCATCGTGGAGCCGCGCGACGGCGCGCGGATCTTCGCCGAGGGCGACGAGCCGGACGCGGTGTACGCGGTGGTGGGCGGCACCGGCCGCATCCGCATCGGCGTTCTGGACCAGAGCAGCAAGGGCCTGATGATCGAGATCTTCGGCGTCGGCGACATCTTCGGCGAGATCGGGGTGATCGACGGCAGCAAACGAACCGCCGACGCGGTCGCCGAGGGGCGCACCCAGCTTCTGCGCATCGGCGCCCGGGTGTTTCTGGACGCGCTGAACAGCAACGCGATGCTGGGGGCCAACCTCTGCCGCATGTTCGCCGCGCGGCTGCGCCGGACCTCGATGTTGTTCCGCGAGGCGACGTTCGAAAGCCTGGAAGTGCGGTTGGCGCGCCAGGTGCTGTATCTCGCCCGTCGCGGCAGCCGGCGCACCGAACAGGGACTGCAACTCGCCGGCCGGTTCCGCCAGAGCGATCTGGCCGATCTGCTGGGCGCGACGACGCGCAGCATCATCACCATCCTGAATGCGTGGCGTGCCGATGGACTGGTGATCTACGACGGGGCGCGGGCGCAGCTTACGGTGACGCGGGAAGAGGAGCTGCAGCAACTCGTCGGCACGGATAGCTGACGGCAACGGATGAGTCCCCCTTGGTGCCGCCGGTGTCGTTCGCGCGATTCCATTTCACACGGAGAAGGCGGAGGACCACTGAGGGACACGGAGAGGGGGCCGCGGGTCATCACGCGCCAATGGCGCGGCGCGCCCGGGCCTCGGTGGCGGCCGGTTCATCGGCGTCGATCGCGATCCAGTCGCCGGGGCTGGGATCGCTCTGGCTGGCGGCATGCAGCACCGCGACCGTGGCGTCGGATGCGTCGTGACGACGCGCGCCGATGCGCGCTTCGAGGTCGGGCAGCGGCGCCCGCAGCCACAGGCCGACGAAGCGGACGCGGGCCGCGCAGGCGGCGTCGGCCAACATGGCGCGGTGCCGCGGGTCGATGAACGTGGCGTCGGCGATCGCCGCATGCCCGCCGCGCGCCGTTTCGCCGGCCAGGCCGGCGAGCTCGGCGAACACCGCCTCGCTCGCCGGGTCGCTGTAGGCCGGCTGCGCCAGGCGCTGTTCGGGCGGCACGCCGTGCTGGCGCTTGCGGATTTCGTCGCTGCGCAGCACCAGCGCCCCTGGCGCCGCGCCCAGCTTCGGCGCGAGCGCGCG
>DATBKQ010000501.1:0-4309 GCA_036555825.1 Acetobacteraceae bacterium
AGGCGGAGAGCGGACGGCCGATCGCCTCGCCCACCGATATACGCCCGTGGCCCTGGACCATCGATGCCGATGGGACAGGCATTTTCGTCGACAGCAAGCCGGCGGCAATCGCATGGATGAAGCTGATGTCCGCGCGGCACAGCCTGGTGGACGTCGGCTGCCTGCAGGTCGATCTGCACTACCATCCGAATGCCTTCCGGTCGCTGGAGGAGGCATTCGATCCCGTGCTGAACGCGGACTATGCGGCACGCGTTCTGGTTGACCTGTACCACGGCGAAGCGTCGGGAAGCTGGGATGCCGCGGTCGGGCTCTACCACTCCCACACGGCGCTGCTCGCAGCCGAATACCGAGACCGGGTTGCGATCATCGGCGCGGACCTGCTGCATGGGACCCTGAAGGGCGTGCCGCTCTATGTGCGCGCGGTGCGCATGGGCACGCTGCATCTACCGCTGTCCGGCGGCAGAGAGGCCTTGATCAACGTGCATCGGCAGCCGGCGATTCGGTCGCGGCATCCGTATTCCACGTGCCAGATCGAACGGATCCTTGGACCCTATCTGCCTGGGGGCCTCCGTAACGCGCCGTGTCGTGCGGCGCGTTGATGTCAGCCCGCCCTGGTATGTTCCCTGACTGATTCGGAGCCGAGTGTCTCTCGCACGCTTCTGATCAGGTCGGTTTTCACCGCGGCGACGTTCCCGGCCGACGTCCAGACCTTCACGACCAACTGCAGGGAGTTGTCGGTGGCGCCGTGGTCGAGCGCGGCCGACGGCGCGGGGTTGTCAACGATGCGTGCGTCGGACTCAAGCAGGGACCGTACCGAGGCGAGGGCGCGGTCGAGGTCCACCGTATCGGCGAGCGAAAAGTGGAGCTCGATGCCGCGCACGGGATAGAAGCTGAAATTGCGCAGCGGCTGGCCCCAGACACTGCCGTTGGGCACGATGATCTGCACGTTGTCCGGCGTTACCAGTTCGGTCCAGAACAGCGAGAGTTCCCTCACCGTGCCCTGAATGCCGCCAACCTGCACGGAGTGGCCGATCCTGAATGGCCGGAAGATCAGCAACATCACGCCGGCTGCCAGGTTCGACAGGGTGCCCTGCAGCGACAGGCCGACGGCCAGACCCGCGGCGCCCAGCACCGCGATCAGACTGGTGGTCTGAATACCGAACTGCGACAGCACCGCAAGAAACGTGACGGTCAGGATCAGATAACGGACGATGGCGCCGAAGAAGCCGATCAGCATCTGGTCCATATGCGGCGTCCGGCTCAGCACCCTGGCAACCAGCGTGTGAGCCTTTCCCGACAGCCACAGGCCGATGATGAGGATGGCAATTGCGCCGACGACATTGAGTCCGTTGGCGACAATCAACGGCAGGAACGTATTGACGTCGCGCGTTACCCCCTCGGCGATGCGGTCTGGCATGGCGTAATCCCTTCACGATGGCCACGGCGGTGCGGGTCCGTCACGTGGCGCTAGAATTCCCCGCTGCGATATGCTTCGTCGAGACGCTTCGCGTCCTCCTCCGACGGCTCCTCCCAGGCCTCGCCGCGGCGTCGCAGCGCGCCGGTGAAGTTCGGCGGCCGTTTGGCGTTGAACGCCGCGCGGCCTTCCTCGCCATCCATGGTGACCTGGATCAACAGGTTGTTGATCAGGTTCTGCACGTGCCAGGCCTGGTCGGTCGGCAGATCGCCGAACCGGACCACGAATTCCTTCATCATGCGCACCGCCACCGGCGGCAGCCTGACGATGTGCCGCGCATACTTCTCCGCCCGTTCCATAAGCTGCGCGTGCGGCACCACGTCGTTCACCAATCCGATGCGCCGCGCCTCCTCTGCATCGAACGGCTCGTCGGTCAACAGGATCTTCATCGCATCGGCGTAGCGAAGCTGCCGGATCAGCAGTGTTGCGCCCGGGCCGTGCCCGATCCAACCCTGCGACAGCAGCGAGAACTTGAAGCGCGCATGTTCGGCGCTGGCGATGCGGATGTCGGTGGACGAGAGGAGCACATACAGTCCCGCACCAGCCGCCCAGCCGTTCACCGCAGCGATCACCGGCTTCCACACCCGCGGATAGTGATCGCCGAAGCGTCCGTCCACGCCGGTCTTCTGCCCGTGCACCGTGCCGGCGAGCGGCCAGAAGATGCGCTGGGTGCGCAGGTACTCGCGCTCCTCCTCGGTGATGTTCTCGCGCGGCGCCAGATTGTGGCCGCCGCAGAAATAGCGGTCGCCCGCGCCGGTGAGGATGGCGCAGCGGATGGCGCGATCCTCCCACATGTCGATCCACGCCGCGGAGATCTCGTCCGAGGTCTCCTTGTCGAAGATGTTGGCCTTGGCCGGGTTGTTCAGCGTGATGTAGGCGACGCCATCGCGCTTCTCGTATTTCAGCGCCATCAGGTCAGTGCCTTTCCCTTGCGCGCGATGAAATCGGGGAACGCGTCCTCGGCCTTGGCGCCGCGCATCACATGCGTGGTGTAGTTGTGCTCGATCTCATAGGCGCGCTCGAGGCTCTCGCCCTTCTGCTCCAACAGCAGTTGCTTCACGCCCATCACCGCGCCACGATGATTGCCGGCAACCATCCGCGCGAGCTCCATCGTCTTGTCGCGCAGTTTTTCGCGCGGCACGAGATGGTTCAGCAGTCCGATGCGATACGCCTCGGCGGCTTCGACGATGCGCGCGGTGAACAGCAGTTCCTTGGCGATCGGCCAGCCGATCTGCGCGCCCAGCGACCAGGTGCTGTTGATCCGGCCATATGCCGCCGCAAGGAAGCGGAATTTGGTGTCCTCGCAGCCCACGCGCATGTCGAGTGACGAGGCCAGCACGGCCGCGCCGCCATAGGCCAGGCCATTCATCATGCCGATCGTCGGCTTGGCGGAGCCGGCGATGTCGTATGCCCGGCGGCCTTCGCGCATGGCCTCGAGCTGTTCGAAGTTGTAGCGGCGGTCGTCCTCGCGCTGCTCGTGAATGTCGCCCCCCGCCGAGAATGCCTTGCCGGCCCCGGTGATCACGATGCAGCCGACCGCTTCGTTGGCGTCCATCGCCTTGACCGCGTCGTGCAGTTCGGCTGACAGCCTGCGGTTCATTGCGTTCAGCTTGTCCGGGCGGTTCAACGTTATCGTGCCGACGCCATCCTCCATCTCGGTCAGGATGTGTTCGTAGCCCATGGTCTCCTCCATTCCCGCGCGCGCCGACGAGATTGCTTCGCTGCGCTCGCAATGACAATGGAGGTCAGTCGCTCGCCGGCTTCTCCGGTTCGCTCGCTGATGCGGGCCGTGTCGCCGCGGCCGCCAATTACGCTGGTCGTCAACAACAAATCGCCAGCGATTACTCGGCGGCGGCCCGCGTCACGGGGGTGGAGAACGGGATGACCACGATCATGGTCGGTTGTTGAAAGTCGGACAGGTCGCTCGGGGGCGTGGCGCCGTCTTCGATCGATTGTGGCAATTGGTCACCGCCCATCGCGACCGTCGCAAGCCAATCCTGTGCCTCCGAGACGATCTGCTCGGCGCTGTCCGCGAACGAATAGCCGGCGGCTCCTGGAAATGTAAGGAACCAGCCGCCTTCCGCGCTGCGTTCGGCTATCGCATAGTAATGCACCGCAACCCCTCTCCGTTCACCGCTGTGGCGGCCATTCCCAGCCCGCATCGCGGCAGATGGACCGAAGCGTGCCAGTCGGAAGGTCCCCACCATGCCGGGAAACCGGAATATTCCTGCGACGTGGCTTACTGAAGATAACATGCGCCCCTTTGCCGGGCCGCTCCAACCATCCCTCTCGCCGCAGCCGGTTCATGACTTCACGCGGCGTCACCTAGCCCCCAATACGTCGCGGGATTCGTCCAACTTAGGCGGCTCACCTATTGGGTAGAAGAGCAGGTTCAGCGGCATTCCCGCGAACCGACTAATCGCTCGCCGGTTTCTCCGGTTCGCTCGCCGGCGCGGGCTGGGTCGCGGCGGCGCTGTGGGGCGCCGGCGCCCGGGTGATCGCGCCGGTCATCGGAATGAAGAACACGCCCATGTCGCGCTTCGAATGGACCTTGCCTTCGGCGTCCTTGGTGTAGATGTAGAGCACCTGGCCTCGCTTGAACGGCTGCCCGATCGGAATCACCATCCGTCCACCGGGCTTCATCTGTTTGAACAGGTCCGGCGGCGCATACTGCGCGGCACAGGTCACGATGATGATGTCGAAGCCGCCCTGCACGTCGGGCCAGCCGTAGTAGCCGTCGCCCACGCGTGTATGGACATTGTTATAGCCGAGCGGCGCGAAGATCCGGCCGACCGCCTTGCCCAGCGGCTCGATGATTTCGATCGAGTAGGCCTG
>DATBKQ010000502.1:0-2148 GCA_036555825.1 Acetobacteraceae bacterium
TCGGCGGTGACGTCGGCGTCGGCCAGGAAGGCGAAGTCGCGGCGGATGGGCTGGAACGGCGGCAGGTCGGGGGCCGGCTTGCGGCGGTGCTTCGGTTCGGCGAGCGCGTCCAGGTCGATCTGGAACGCCGCGGCCGGTCCGGTCAGATCCAGCGCCTTCAGCACGCGCGGATGCAATTCCCCGAAGCTGCCAATCGGCGTCTTCGGTCCCTGCCGCACCGTTGCGGAGCGGCCGGGGTGATAGAAGCCGGGCGCGTCCTGGGTCAGCACCAGGGCGTCGAGCGGGACGCCGATCGCCGCCATCGCCGCCCACAGGTCGGCCTTGGCGTCCATTGCATCGACCGGTCGCGACGGGATCAGCCAATTGCGCGGGGTGGCACCCGCGCGTAGGCCGGCCGCAATCCAACGCTGGCGCTCGGCCGCATCGATGGCGAATTCGGGGCCGATCTCGAACAGCGCCACGTCCGGGTAGCCGCGCGCGGCGTTGCGCTGCGCGGCGAGCGCCAGCGTGGCAACCGGCGTGGACCGCAACTGGTCGAGATCGCTCGCGATCGGGTTGGTCAGGCGCAGCGCCTCCGGCGCGGCGCCGAACAGCGCCGCCGTCTCCTGCGGCATGAAGCTGAAGGTGATGCACTCGGTCAGGCCCCCGGCCGCGAGGGTGCGCCGTACCAGCTCGGTGCGCGTCTGCTTCGCGGTCAGCGTGGCGAGCGGCACCGGCGAGGCGCGCGGCAGCGACACACTTGGAACCGCGTCGAGACCGCGCAGGCGCAGCACTTCCTCCACCAGGTCGGCTTCCGGTTCGATCTCGGCGCAGCCCTCGGCAGCCTTGGCCGCGACGGCGGGCTCCAGCGTCTCGGCCTGGGTGAGCTGGACTTTCGCCGCGATGTCGTTGCGCCACGACGGGACGGCGACGGTGACCCTGATTGCGTCGCGGTGCTGGACGAGGAAGCCCAGATGTTCCAGTGAGGCGACCGCTTCGTCATCCGAGACGTCGGAGCCGCCGAGACCGGCGATCCGCTCGAAGCGCAGCGTGGCGGATCGCCGCCACTCGGGCGGAGCGCCGGCTTCGATGACCTCGCCTGGCTCGCCACCGCAAAGCTCCAGCACCATGGCAGTGGCGGCTTGCAGCGCGGCGGGCATCAGCGCGGGATCGATGCCGCGCTCGAAGCGCTGCCGCGCGTCGGAGACAACGGCGTGACGGCGGCCGGTCAGTGCGACGCGCACCGGATCGAACAGCGCGCACTCGATGAAAACGCAGGTGGTAGACTCGTCGCAGCCGGTAGCCTCGCCGCCGATTACGCCGGCCATCGACTGAACGCCGGCGGCATCGGCAATGGCGCAGTCTTCCGTGGCGACGGTGTAGTCGCGGCCGTTCAGCGCGCGGAAGGTTTCCCCGCGACCCGGACGCAGCGTCAAAACGTCGCCCGAGAGTCTGGCCACGTCGAATACATGCAGCGGACGGCCCAGGTCGATGGTGAAGAAGTTGGTGATATCCACCAGCGTGTTGATCGGCCGCAGGCCGATGGATAACAGCCGGTTCTGCAGCCATTGCGGGCTGGGGCTGTTGCGCAGGTTGCGGACGGTGCGGCCCAGGATCCAGGGACAGTATGCCGGGTACTCGATGTGCCAGCGAGGGCCGCCCTGGAAGCTTGCCGCGATGTTCGCCGGTTGCCATGCTTTCAGCGTGCCGATGCCGCCGGCGGCAAGATCCCGCGCAATGCCACGGACCGAAAAACAGTCGCCGCGATTGGGTGTGACACTGACATCGATCACCGGATCGTCGAGGCCGGCCCATGCCACATAGGCTGTGCCGACCGGCGCATCCTCGGGCAGATCGACGATGCCGGCGTGCTCGTCACTGATGCCCATCTCGCGCTCGGACAGCAGCATGCCGGCGCTGCGCACGCCGCGGATTTCACCGACCTTCAGCGTGACGCCGGTGCCCGGGATGAAACTGCCGGGCGGCGCGAATACGCCCTTCATGCCCGTGCGTGCATTCGGGGCGCCGCAGACGACCGTGGCGGTGCCATCGCCGGTGTCGAGCGTGCACACGCGCAGGCGGTCGGCGTTGGGGTGCTGGACCGCCTCGATCACGCGAGCGATGCGGAACGGCGCAAGGGCGGCGGCGCGGTCCTCGACGCCCTCCACT
>DATBKQ010000503.1:0-2847 GCA_036555825.1 Acetobacteraceae bacterium
TAGACGCGAATCACCCGATACGCCGGCCCGTGGCAGACCGTGCCGAAATGCAGATCGTCCTGCAGGTTCACGGCGATCGCGGGACCATAGAAGTGCTTCAGCGCGTTCAGCAGCGCGACGCCGCGCGGGCTGCCCCATCCGGTGACCGCGTCCCATCCGGACGTGACCGGATACCCGCCGACGCCCAGGAAGCTGTTATCGGTATCGCCAGGGTGAGAAACGATGTCGCGGAACCCCGCGCCGTTCAGCGCGTAGATCACCGGATTGATGAAACCGACATTCTCGCCGAGTGCGGCGTTGAGCACCGCGATCAGCCCCGCCCATAGGGGCGCCGAGGCGCTGGTGCCATTGGCGGGAAACGGCGAGGGTGCGCCGTTGATGATGAACGGATAGCCGCTGTTCGGACTGGCGTTCGCCGACACATCCGGCACGCCACGCCCACGATGTCCGTCATTGACCGAGACCGGCACGTTGGCATCGACCTGGTACCAGGGCTGCGGGAAGTAATCGCTGATCCCGCCGCCCGAGGCGCCGGTGTTGTCGTTCCACGCCCATTCATCGGCGGTCGTGCCGACCACGTTGCCAATGGTTGTACCACCGACCGCGAGCACCCACGGATCGCTGCCCGGGTACTGCACATGCGCCTTGCCGTCGGACAGCTTCGACTGCGCGCCGGTGTCGCCCGAGGCGATGCAGATCGTCACGTTCTGGATCGCCGCGTCCTCGAACATCTGCGACACCGCGGTGACCCAACTGCTCGGCACGCCCTCGATCATCAGCGTGGCGGCGTCGTCTCCGTCAGACACATAAAAGCTGGATGACAGCACCGAGCAAATCGGATCGCCGGGGTTCGGGTGAATCACCCGCGCGATCAGATCCACCCAGCCCTGCTGCGAATACGTGGTGAAATACACCGCGACCTGCGCACCCGGCGCGGCGGACGCCGCGATGAAGATATCCTGCGTCGTTTCGAAATCGGCGAAACCGCCATTCGACGCGTCCACCGATATGTCGATCACCGACGGTGGACTGCCGCCGAAATTGGCGGCGATGTCGCTTGCCAGATATCCACCCTCGGAGAAGATCGCGATGGTCTGCCCGGCGGCGAGATTGCCGGGGAAGTCATACACAGCGGTCGCGGTGCCGATCGGAATCGGTACCGTATTCGGCGGGTCCGCGGCGTTGCGCTTGGTGATGCGGCGGTTGTCGAGACCGAACACGCCGACGATGGCCGAGGCGAGCTCGGTGGGGACGTGAATGAAGCCCTGATAACCGCGATAGGTTTCCGTCTGCCGCGCGGAACGCGCGGAGCGCTGCACCTCGTGCTCATAGGTACGCAGTTCGACGTGAAACGCCGCGTTGAACTGCGCCACGGTGCCGGACACCACCACCATGCGCCGCGCGGCATTGGTCTCGTCCACCGTCAGGCCGTGACTGCGCGCGAACGCGGCAACCTTGTCGATATCCGCCGGATCGGCGCCATAGCGCGCGGCGAACGCCGGTTGCGCGAGGCGCGGGCGCTGCGCGGGCGGTGTGCGCAGGAAATGCGCCGGTCCGGGTACTTGCGCTCCGTCAGGTCGCCGGCGCAGCACGATGCTGACGCTCAGCATCTCGGTTTCCGCAGCGGCCCCGAGCATTCGCGCGCCATGCCTGTGCCGTAGCTCGCTGCCTTCCAGCCGGCAATAATTCCGCGGTGCAGTCGCCATGCGTCGCCTCCTCCAAGGATCGCGCCTTGTTCGGAGCGATGGCCGCCGCTCTCTGCCGCCTGGCCGCTCTAAGCGCTTTCAGGCGTTCGCTACCACGCCGCGCCGTTGAGTCGTGTGATCCGCGTCACCTCTGCTGCTGGCGCACCAGCCGTCCCGGCAAAGCCCCGGTCCGCTCGCCCTCGCGCCAGGTCACGTGTCCCGACACGATCGTCGCCTCGTAGCCATGCACCTTCTGCATCAGCCGCCTGCCGCCCGCCGGCAGATCGTGCACCACGTAAGGTTTGTCGGCGCCCAGCCGGTCCCAGTCGATCACGTTGACGTCGGCCTTCTTGCCGACCGCCAGTACGCCGCGATCGGAGAGCCCCGCCGCCTGCGCGGTGTCCGAGGTCAGCCGCCGGATCAGCTCCGGCATCGGCCAGCGCCGCATCGTGCGGCCCCAGTAGGTCAGCAGCCAGGTCTGGTAGCCCGCGTCCAAGATGAACGCGACATGCGCGCCGCCGTCGCCCAGGCCCATGATGCAGTTCGGATCGGCAAGCGTGGTTTCGCTCACCGAGAAGTCGAAGTCGGCGTAGCCGCCGAGCGGCATGTAGATGAAGGCGCGGCCTTCGTCCTCCAGCAGCGCGTCATACGCGACCTCCTCCGGCGTGCGGCCTTCGCGCTCGGCAATCGCGGTGAAGGAATCCTCGCGCCGCGGCCGGTAGTTGGGTGGATCGCCGAAGTGGAACATCTGCGCATAGGAGACGCGATTGATCAGCACAAACGTGCTTTCCTTCCTGGGATCCTCGGACAGCAGTTGCGCGCGGAACATTGGATCGCGCATCCGCCGCACGCGTTCCGCCAACGGCAGATGCGCGATCGATTTGTAGGAAGGCGTCCCGGAGAACGGGTTCTGGCTGCCTTCCAGCCCCATCAGGATACCGATCGCGCGCGGCGCCACCACCGGGCGCATCGGCACACCGTCGGCGATCGCCGCGTCGGCGTAGCGCAGCAGATCGCGCCACACCGTGGGGCGCGCGTGGCGCTGCGTCAGCGTGAACACGCAGGGCCGGCCGCAGCGCTCCACCACGCGGCGCAGCATGTCGAACTCCGCCTTCGGATCGGGCGCCCATTCGGAGACGATCTCCAGGAAGCCCGAGCCCGC
>DATBKQ010000504.1:0-8887 GCA_036555825.1 Acetobacteraceae bacterium
AACAGCTCCAGCCCGCCCGCCCGCATCGGCGCCACCAGCACGCCATCGACCCGCGTGCCCGCCGGAGCGACGGCCAAGATCCGACGGAAGGCGTCCGCCACCGCCTCATCGCCCGCCAGGTTCAGCGCGACGCCGCCGATATCGCTCTTGTGCGCGATATCGTCGGAGGCGATCTTCAGCACCACGGGCCCACCGATAGCGCGCGCCGCCTTCACGGCCTGCGCCGCATCCTGCGCCAGCGTCGCCGGAACCACCGGCACGTCGCATCGCGCCAGGTACTCCAGCGTGGCGCGTTCCGAGCGCGGCCGCGCGCCGGCAGCGGCAATCGTGGCAATCGATGCAGAAACACCCGACAGACGCCGATACTGCTCGGACCACCAGAATGCGCTGCCCAGTGCGTTCATGCCATGGTGCAGTCCCGCGCTGACGTACGGGATGCCGATCTCCTCGATGATCCGTGCGGAGACGTCGGTGACCGGCTTCACCGTGTGGCTCACCATCAGCGCCGGCATCCGCGCCGCACCCAATCCCGCCGCGATGTGCCGCAGCGCCGAGCGGACGAATTCCGTCGCCTGTTCCTCGGACACCGGCACATCGAACAGGCAGGCGAGCGCGGAGTATTCCGGCTGCTGTCCCAGGATGCGCAGCCCCTGTTCGAACAGGTCGGGCTGCAGCACCGCGCCGCCGGTAATGTCGAGCGGATTGTGCGGCGTGCCAAAACTCGGCAGCGCCGCGCGCAGCTCTGCTGACGCAGCCTCCGACAGCGCGGGCAGCGGCACGTCCAGCACCTGCGCGCGGTCGGCGACGATCTCGCACGCGCCGCCGGAGATCGACACCACCGCCAGTCCGTCGGGCTCCAGCACGCCGGTACGGGCGATCACGTCGGCGGTATACAGCAGGTCCTCGATCGATCCGACACGCACGATGCCGAGCTGCCGGCACACGCCATCAAACACGCGATCATCGCCGACCAGCGCCCCGGTGTGCGCCTGCGCCGACCGCGCGGTGACCTCGGAAAGTCCGATCTTCAGCACCACGATCGGTTTCGCCGCCGCGATCGCCCGCTGCGCCGCCGCGGCGAAACTCGGGGCATGGCGGATCGTCTCCGCGAACAGTGCGATCGCGCGCACCTCGGGCAGGTCGATCAGGTGGTCGATGAAATCCGCGCAGTCCAGGTCGGCCTCATTGCCCGTCGACACCATATGCGACAGGCCGATCTCGTGCTGTGCCGCCAGGCTGGAGATGAAGCTGCCGTTCGCGCCGCTCTGTGTCACCACGGCGATCGACCCCGGCTTGCTCGGCGCGCGGAACCCGCCGGTCCACAGCGGCACGTTGTCGATGAAGTTGACAAAGCCCAGGCAGTTCGGTCCCAGCAACGACACACCATGCCGGCGCGCCAGCGCGGCGAGCCGCGCCTGATGCTCCGCACCCTCATGCCCGGTCTCGGCGAAACCCGAGGTCAGGATCGCCGCGTTGTGCACATCGGCCGCCGCGAGATCCGCCAATGCCTCATCGACCGCCGCCATCGGCACCATCAGCAGCGCCAGATCGATCGGCGCACCGACCGCGACGCAGGATATCGCCGCACTGCGGCCGTGCACGGTGCCGCCGCGGCGGCTGACCAGGTACACCTCGCCCGGGTACTTGCGGTTGATCAGGTTGTCGAAGGTGTTCTGCGACCAGCGCGACCGGTCGGTGGCACCGACCAGCGCGATCGAGCGCGGTCGCAGCATGGCAGTCAGGTCGCGCGTCATTATGTGTCCTTCTATCTCAGGTCGCGCAGCAGCGGCATCGCCTCCGCGGCGAACCGCGCAATCTGTTCATCGCGCTGCTCGTAAGGCCCGAGCAGGTCCAACATCACGTGCCGCACGCCGGCGGCGTGGAATTCGCGGATGCGATCCGCCACCTGGTCCGGTCGCCCCAGCGCGCAGTAACGCTGGGCAGCGCGGCGAAAGTCCATCGCATAGCGCACGCTCAGCGTCTCGGTCGCCGCATCCAGCGCCTTGTCGTAGCTGTCGTCGATCCGGGTGAACAGCAGGTGGCCGGTGGCGAACCGCGCCACCTTGCGCCCCGCCGCATGCGCCGCGGCTTCGATCTTCTCCAGCCCCGCGCGATACATCTCCGGCGTCACGACATAGGACAGCCAGCCATCGGCGAGCCGCCCGGTGCGCCGCAACGCGCCGTCGGAGCGGCCGCCGCACCAGATCGGCGGCCCGCCGCGCTGGCGAGGCGGCGGCTGCATCGGCACGTCGGTGAACGGCGGATAGTATTTGCCCGTGTAGCTCACCGGTTCGCCGCTCCAGAACTGCCGCAGCAGCGTAATGCCCTCGGTCAGGCGTGCGCCGCGCTCGTTACGCGGCACGCCGCAGACTTCGTATTCGCGCGGGAACTCGCCGCCGACACCGACGCCGAAGACCAGGCGCCCTGCGGTCAGATGATCCAGTGTGGCAACCTGCTTCGCCACCGGCGCCGGATGACGCAGCGGCAGCAGGTACACAGAGGTGCCGAGGATCAGCCGCCGACTGACCACCGCCGCCTGCGCGAGTTGCAGCAACGGATCGAGCACGGGCACCGCGAACGAGATATGATCGCCAACCCACAGCGAATCATAACCGCTGCGCTCGACCAGCTCCACCAATGCCACCAGTTCGTCGATCGCCGGCCGCCACGGCCCGTGTGCCGGCTCGGTCCGACGGTGGATTGTCTGAATGCCGATTTGCAGCTTGTGATCAAGCGGCAATGTCATGGCGAGAAGCTCCCTCTCCCGCGCAGCGGGGGAGGGCCGGGGAGGGGGCGCTGCATGGTGCGCCGCCTATCCCGGCTCATACCGCCGCCACGCGCTCATCTGCACCGCCGAGGTATGGCAGTGCACCACGACCGGCCTGCTCTTCACCGCGAACGCCTGCGCGATCCCAGCCGCCACTTCCGCCTCTTCGCGGATGGTAATCCCCTCCGCGCCGAACGAACGCGCCCACG
Source organism: Acetobacteraceae bacterium (assembly GCA_036555825.1). Classification (GTDB taxonomy): domain Bacteria; phylum Pseudomonadota; class Alphaproteobacteria; order Acetobacterales; family Acetobacteraceae; genus JAMXLO01. The sequence goes on from DATBKQ010000504.1 coordinate 2,977, forward strand.
CGGCGAAGTCCGGATTGGTCAGTTTCATCGATTCCTGGAACGGCCGACCCGGATAGCGCACGTGATGGTGCATGCCGATCGTGCCATACATCCGGTTGTCGGAGATGATGACGATCGGCGCACCGCCGTACTGTGCGGCGGTGGCGATCTCGTTGCCCGCCATCAGCGCGCCGCCATCGCCCATGAACGCCACCACCTGCTTGCCGGGTCGGCGCAATGTGGCGGCGACCGCCATCGGCATGCCGGACCCCATCGCTCCCACTACCGCCGACAGGAAGATCTGTCCCGGCTTGAAGCCGATATAGCGGTGGATGAAGCTGCCGAAATTCCCGGCATCCGAGGTGACCGTCGCATCCGGCGCCAGGTGCTTGTCGACCTCGCAGACGATCGCGGCGAAGTTCACACCGTCCGGCGTCGGGTCCCATTCCTTCGCCAGCAGCCTGCGATGAAGCGCGTGCAGCCCGGCGACCCAGCCGCGCCGCTTCTCGGCTCCCGCCGGCGCACCACGCTGCAACAAGGCCTTCACCACCTCGTACGGATCGGCGGCGATGCCGAGATCGGGCCGCCATACCCGTCCCACCTCGTTGGCATCGGGCCAGATATGCACCAGCGGCAATTGCGGCTGCGGCGCCGCGGGGAAGCTGTACGACTGGCTGACAGTGTCGGTCAGCCGCTCGCCGATCGCCACCATCAGATCGGCCTTCTTCATCTCGCCGATCAGCGCCGGCGGCACGCGGATGCCCATATAGCCGCCGTAATTCGGATGCGTCGCATCGAACAACTGCGGCCGGCGATGCGTCGGCGAAATCGGCAGCACCCACTCCTCCGCCAGCCGCCGCAGATCGGCATAGACCGCGTGCTCGTACAGCGAATCCGCCAACAGCGCGCCGCCCACCAGCACCAGCGGGCGCTCCGCCCGCGCCAGCATCTCCGCCAGCCGATCCAGGTCCTCCTGCCGCGCACCCGACAGCACGCGCGGGCGCGGCTGGTCCACCGGCACATCGGTCTCCTCGTCGAACAGGTCCTCCGGCAGGATCACCGCGACCGGCCCTGGTGTGCCGCTTTCCGCCAGATGAAACGCTCGCGCGATCGCCTCCGACGCCTGGTCCGGATCGATCACCTCGATCACCGACTTGGTCACATCCGACAACAGCCGCGAGTAGTTCTGTTCCTGCAGTGCCATCCGGCCGAAGTCCTTCCGCTCCACCTGGCCGATCAGCATCACCACCGGCGTCGCGTCATGGTACGCCGAATGCAGCGACACCATCGCGTTGGACAGGCCCGGCCCGCGCGAGACGATACAGCAGCCGGCACGATTGCGCAGCCGCCCGTCCGCCACCGCCATGAAGCCGGCGCCGCCTTCATGGCGGCACACGATCAGCCGCAGCGAGTTCATGTCGGTCAGCGCGTTGATCAGCCCGACATAGCTCTCGCCGGGCACGCAGAAGATCTGATCGACGTCGTGTGCCTCCAGGCTTTCCGCCAGCAGGCGGGCAACGGAACGGGTCATCTCGGCGTCTCCTGGTATCTCAGCGCGCCGGACAGCGCACCAGCGGGTAGGGGAAGTCCTTGCAATCCGGGAAGGTGATCTCGTTCTCGGTGCGGCGTTGCACGCGCAGAATATCCGGGCCGATGCAGCCGAAGCCCACCACACCGGTGCCGTCCGGCGTTGGATTGAACGGACTTTGCGGCGCCGTCGCGGGGGCGGGCGCGAAGCGGAACTCGACGCCCTCGGGCGTCACCCGGGCCGTCTCGACCAGGCGCTGGGCGTAGAACTGGTCGGTGATCACCGCCCGCATCACGATGTCGCGGGTGAAGATCACCACCGGCATCGCCAGGCACTCCTGCGCGCTGAGCACGCTTGGCGGCGGAAACAGTCCGCCGGTCCAGGCGCCGAACAGCCAGGAATGCGGCGGCAGGTTGCTCTGCATCTGCGCCCGCGCCGGGCACGCCAGGGCGAGAAAGGCGAACACACAGGCGATGCGGCGCATGCAGGCTCCTGGGCTGGTTGCGCCGGCACGATAGTGCGTGATGACCGGAGGCGGAACCGTCCGGAGGTCTGAATCGCGCGCTCAAACAGAGAAAAGCCGCGCGTCAATCAGTGACCAGGGGCCACCGGGATGCTAGGAGGCCCGTCATGCTGCACCGCCTGTACATGCGCACGCTCGCGCTGGCTGCCTCGCCGCGCGCACCCTGGTGGCTCGCCATCGTGGCCTTCGCGGAGGCAAGCTGCTTCCCTATCCCGCCCGACGCGCTGCTCATCCCGATGGTGCTGGCGCGGCCGGACCGCGCCTGGCGCCTGGCCGCGGTCTGCACCGTCGGCAGCGTTGCCGGCGGCGCGCTGGGCTACGCGATCGGCTTCTTCGTGTTCGACCAGATCATGCATCTGCCGCTCGCGCATGCGCTGTTCGGGCCGGACCCGCTGGGCGCATTCCAGGCGTGGTACGCCCAATGGGGACTTGCCGTGATCCTGATCAAGGGTCTGACGCCGATCCCCTACAAGATCGTTACCATCGCCTCCGGTGCGGCGAAATTCAGTTTCCCGGTGTTCATGGCGGCGAGTGTGGTGACACGCGGCGCGCGCTTCTTCCTGGTCGCCGCGTTGCTGCGCATCTTCGGCACCCCGGTGCGCGACTTCATCGAGCGGCGCCTGACGCTGGTCACCAGCATGCTCGCCGCCGGCATAGTGGGCGGCTTCCTGGCGCTTAGGTTCCTCTAGCAATGTCTTTGGTAACGACAGCTGGCGCATGACTGCGCAAGACGCGGCTGTCGCCGGCCAGCAGTGAGGCGTCGCCGTCATCCCTCACGGCGTGGCTTTGCGTTCATCCGCGGCCATTTGCGGTCATTCGCGTTAGACCTTGCTTCTTGCGCCGGCAGCACTGGCGCAGGGGCGCCGCCGGCATGCGAAGTCCGGGCCAGGGAGTACTCGCCGGGCATGATCAACTCGGGTTGAACGGCATCATCTCGCCCCAATCGGCCGACTACACCGCATGCATCGAAGGTCCAGAGGAGACGCGATGCATCGGCGCGACATCCTGCTGCAAAGCGCGGCCCTGCCGCTGCTGGCCGTGCTCGGTTCCAGCGCGCGTGCCGATGATTCGCCGTCCGACGCTTCGCCGTTCGACACCTCGACGGTGCGGACCATGGCGCGTGAGCTGGCACAGCACCCCTGGCAGGCACCGAACGAGACACTGCCTGATTCGCTGAAGAACCTCGACTACCAGCAATATCGCTCGATCCGCTTCGATCCCGGTCACGCGCTCTGGCACGGGCAGGGGTTGCGCTTCACTGCGGAGTTCTTCCACCTGGGCTTCCTCTACAAGCAGCCGGTCAAGATCTTCGAGGTCGTGGACGGCCGCGCGAGCGAGATCCACTACAGCCCGGCGCTGTTCACCTTCGGCAAGGTGACACCCCCCACCGGCGACATCGGTTTCGCCGGCTTCCGCCTGCACTATCCGCTCAACCGCCCGGACTATTACGACGAGGTCTGCACCTTCCTCGGCGCCAGCTACTTCCGCGCGGTGGCGAAGGGCCAGGGCTACGGCCTGTCCGCGCGCGGGCTGGCGATCAAGACCGCCGACCCGGGCGGCGAGGAGTTCCCGCGCTTCACCACCTTCTGGCTGGAGCGGCCGGCCAAGGACAGCGATGCGATCGTGGTGCATGCGCTGCTCGACAGCCAGAGCGCGACCGGTGCCTATCGTTTCACCATCCGCCCTGGCCAACAGACGATCTTCGACACCGAGATGGCGCTCTACCCACGCAGCGACATCGCTGCCGCCGGCATCGCGCCGCTCACATCGATGTTCTTCTTCGCCAGCAATGACCGCACCCGCGTCGATGACTACCGCGAGGCGGTGCACGATTCCGCCGGCCTGTTGCTGCTGACCGGCAAGGGCGAGCAGGTCTGGCGTCCGCTCGCCAACCCCCAATCGCTGCAGATCAGCGCCTTCACCGACGGCGGCCCGCATGGCTTCGGCCTGATGCAGCGCGGCCGCGACTTCGCCGGCTACCAGGACCTGGAAGCGCACTACGAAAACCGCCCCACGCTCTGGGTCGAACCGGTCGGCGACTGGGGGCAGGGCATCGTCGAACTGGTGGAGATCCCCTCCAACCGCGAGATCAACGACAACATGGTCGCGTTCTGGCGGCCGCACGACCCGCTGAAGGCCAAGGGCGAATACCTGATGAACTACCGCCTGCACTGGTGCTGGTCGCTGCCGGGCGGGACGAAGCTGGCCCTGGTCGCCGCCACACGTTGCGGCCTGTCGTGGGACCAGAAGAACCGCCTGTTCGTCGTCGATTTCGCCGGCGGCGCACTGAAGGGGCGCCCCGCCGACCCGCTGCCCACGATCGATATCGGCTCCAGCAAGGGCAAGATCGTCGATCCCGTCGTGCAGCCCAACCCGGCCACCGGCGGCATGCGGCTCAGCTTTCAGCTCGACACCGGCGGCGAAAAGCTGGTCGAGATGCACGCCCGGCTGATGGACGGCGAAAACCCGCTGACCGAGACCTGGCTGTACCGGTGGACGACATAACCGCCACTACGTTCCGCGGACTGCCGGACGAAGCGCCATCGCCGATGCCCGTGCAGTCGCTGCGCGCCGCGCCGCCGCGCAAACGCCGGCTGCCGAGTGCGCCACCGTGGATGGCATTGCGCCGGCTCGTGGTGATCGGCGCCGCCGTCGCGCTCACCATCGAGGGCGCGCACGAGATGTATCTCGTGTTCGCAGGGAATGGCGTCACACCGCTGGCGATCGTCATGCTGCTGCTGTTCCTCGCGTTGTTTGGCTGGATCGCGCTGTCGTTCACTAGCAGCCTCGCCGGCTTCTGCTCGCTGCTCGCGGGCGGCGGCCGACTGGACATTCGGACCGATAAGCCGCTGCCACTCCTGTCCACGCGCACGGCGCTGTTGATGCCCACCTACAACGAGGAGCCGGCGCGCATCTTCGCTGGACTGCAGGCGATCTGGGAATCACTGCATCAGACCGGGGCCGGCGAACAGTTTGATTGGTTCGTTCTCAGCGACACCACCAACCCGGATATCTGGATCGCCGAGGAGGCAGGCTTTCTCGCCCTGCGACAGCGCACCGGCGATCACGCGCACATCTTCTACCGTCGCCGCCCCCGCAACATCGCGCGCAAGTCGGGCAACATCGCCGAATGGATCACCCGCTTCGGCGCCGCCTATCAGCAGTTCCTGATCCTCGACGCCGACAGCCTGATGACCGGCGATACGCTGGTCCGCCTCGCCGGCGCGATGGAGCGGCATCCCGACGTCGGCCTGATCCAGACACTGCCGATCATCACCGGCGCCCAAACGCTGTTCGCCCGCGTGCAGCAGTTCGCCAGCCGCGTCTATGGCCCGCTGATCGCGCACGGCATCGCCTGGTGGCATGGCGCCGAAGGCAACTACTGGGGCCACAACGCGATGATCCGCACGCGCGCCTTCGCCGAATGCGCCGGCCTGCCCGAACTTGCGGGCCGCAAACCGTTCGGCGGCCCGATCATGAGCCACGACTTCGTCGAGGCGGCGCTGCTGCGGCGCGGCGGCTGGGCCGTTCACATGGTCCCCGGTGTGCCCGGCAGCTACGAGGAGGTGCCGCCCACGCTGACCGACCTCGCGGTGCGCGACCGGCGCTGGTGTCAGGGGAACCTGCAGCACGCCGCGGTGCTGCCGGCGCGCGGCCTGCATCCGATCAGCCGGCTGCATCTGCTCACCGGCATCGGTTCCTACATCACCGCGCCGCTGTGGCTGCTGTTCATCCTCGTGGGCATCCTCATCGCCGTGCAGGCGCGCTTCGTCCAGCCGGACTATTTCCCGCAAGGCAGGTCGCTGTTCCCGCAATGGCCGGTGGTCGATCCGGTGCGCGCCATGTGGATGTTCGTCGGCACCATGGGGCTCTTGCTGGTG
>DATBKQ010000505.1:0-6705 GCA_036555825.1 Acetobacteraceae bacterium
AGATCAAAGAGCGGGGATATCAGGGCGGTGAGACACGGGTGAAGCAGTTCGTACGCACGCTCGTGCCAGCCCCGGTCCCTGAACCGATTGTCAGGTTCGAGACGGAGCCAGGTGAGCAGATGCAGGCGGACTGGGCCACGGTCGGGCGCGGGGCGGAGCGTCTGTCGGTGTTCATTGCGACGCTCGGCTGGAGCCGCATGGCCTATATCGAGTTGTGCGATGACGAGCGCGTCGAGACGCTGATCCGGTGTCACGAGAACGCGTTTGCAGCGTTCGGTGGCGTGACGCGGGAAGTGCTGTTCGACAACATGAAGACTGTGGTGCTGGAGCGGACCACCTATGGCCTCGGTGTGCACCGCTTCCACGCTGGGTTCCTCGGCTACGCCAAGCACGCGGGCTTCCTGCCGCGGTTGTGCCAACCGTGTCGGGCCCAGACCAAGGGGAAAGTCGAGCGGCTCATCGGCTACCTCAAGGGCAGCTTCTGGGTGCCGTTCGTCGCCTCGACGCGGCAGCTTGGGCTCGCATCCGACAAGCATGCGGCCAATGCTGCGGTCTCGCGCTGGTTGCGCGAGGTGGCGAACGCGCGCGTGCACGCGACCACCGGGGAGGTCCCGGCTGTGCGCCTGCTCACGGCAGCCTGCCAGGTTGCAGATGCCTCCTGCTGCCTATGGCGGGCAATCGGCACGCAACCGCGCAACCGCGACACCAACGGGGTGCGCAAGGCCGTCCTCGGGGACCAGCATTCGCTCGCAGTTTATGACACGCTGCTGGTGCAAGCCGCGGCATGAGGCGGCCCGAAACACCGTCCCGTGCTGACCGAGCATCGCGCCGTCCTGAACCCGGCCTCAAGGACGCTGCGCGCCGGCTGCGCCGGTCGCCTTTGGCGATCCTTGACCCCGGGCTCAAACCCGCGCGGAGCAGAGTTGCGGCCGGGACGAAGGAACGGCGGCTGTTGCCGAACCAAGGAACACTGCCCGGCAGGATGAGCCACGTTGAGTGGTGGCGGTCATTATGAGCACGCTGCAGCACGCGCGGATCACCGCGCTGGCGCGGGAGCTGCGACCGCACACTTTGTAACGCACAATTCCTCTCGTAATGAAATAGCGAACCTTTATGGGTGGACAAGGGCGGGCCGTTTGCGATTTGCCCGCAAACGCAACAACTATGGGCTGTCCGCGGAATCTTTTGCTTCCGTCACCAGACCGGGTATTTGGATTCTCCGGGAGCCCATGCATGCATGGATGGATTGACGAGATCGCACCGCTTCTGGAGATGCTTGTCGCGGTGATCACCGAAAGACCAATAACAGGAAGGTTTGCAATGCTTTATCTGGTCGATTCGCGTCCATCGATGCAACGTGCCAACATGATCGATGCTGGCGAAGGCCCAGGGCCGACCTTTGCTAAGATCGCGGAACGGTTCAAGCCGGAGGCGATATACGGCAACCCCTCGGCACGTGAGATTCTTATGGTGGTGAACCTGGACACGCCGCTCCAGATGGCGGAACTGATGTATGCCTTGACGTGGTTCACTGGCGGCGAGCCAACGTTCACCCCTCTGATGAACCCGGTAATCTACGGACAGGCGATCGAGAACGCGAAGCGTCTCGTCGCACCGATATCGCAACAAGATGGTTAGGCGATTCTCATCAGCAACACAGGGAGAATACCAGCATGCACGTAGTCATGAGAAGCCACCCAAACGCAGAGGTGGCCGACATCCTCCTTCGCCACAAGGATGAAGTCGAGAAGCTCATCCGTGAAGTGTCAGGGTTGTCAGTTGGGCCCTGATCAGGACTGGCAATACCTGCATGACGGCGACTATTTGCCAAGATAAGGCAGGTTGCGATCGGAGCATGCAGGTCGCCAAAGAATGGTTGGGCAAGAATGCGCCGAACACTATGAGCACCATGCAGGTTCAGGAAGGCGAGGTACTGTTGCGAGTGACGTAACTGATCAACTGCTGATGTGTGGGGCGTGCCAACGGGTGCGCCCCACGGCGCCGAAAAAGCAGGGGGTTCTTATGAACGCAAAAGCCCTTGGGTTGACTGTTGGCGCGTGCCTACTGGTCATGTCGGGCGTCCGCGCCGATAGTGCCGACGAACAGGCGATCCGCGACCTGGAATCGCGGTTTGTAGCTGCGTTCAATGCGAAGGACGTGGACGCGATTATGAAGGTCTATGCCCCTGATGTGCTGGTCTTCGATGTGGTCCCGCCGCGCGAGTATGTCGGTGCCGACGCCTATCGTAAGGATTGGCAGAGCTTGTTTGCGACGTTCAAGGGACCAGTGAATTTCGAGATCAGCGATCTAGCGATCATCACCGATGGCAATCTCGGTTACGGTCATTCGATCCAACGTCTGAGTGGGACCGATGCGAAGGGTGCGCCACTCGAACTGGTCGTGCGCGTCACGGATGCGTATCGAAAGATCAATGGTAACTGGCTCGTCGCTCATGAACACGTTTCCGTGCCGGTCGATCTCGAAACCGGTAAGCCGAACTTATACCAGCACTCGTTGGTCAGAACCCATAGGCCCAGTTGCGAAGGCCGACGGAGATGATCGTCCAAGGCTGTGCAATGAGCTTGTTCCAGGCATCGCAGCAGTAATCGACGATATTTGTGTAGGATAGGAGGACACGGTTCGACAGCCAGTTTTGGCTGGCATGAACTGCCAGACATTCTCGACCGGGTTGAGCTCAGGACACTTCGGCGGCAGTGGCACAATGCTTATGCTCGGCGGGACAATGAGCTGATGCGACAGGTGCCATCCCGCTTGGTCGACGAGGAGCACGGCGTGCGAACCTGGCGATCTCCGCCAGGATGCATGTTCATCGCCTTCGTGTTGCACCTTGGCAAAACAAGCGCCAACGCCTTGCCCGGCGCGAGGGCAGATGGCACCCCAAGATGCGGCAGGTTCAAAGCCGTCACCGTTTCCATTCATACCCCCCGATTGTCCCCCCACTCATTCCACCGTGTACGACAGGACCGCTAGGGAGTTGAATGTTAGACGAGGGCCGCTCAGGCAAGCGCTGCGCCCACCTGTAATCGGGGCCCGTCCAGCCGTTAGGCTCACTGTGGATGCTGAGGTCTGGGGGCGGGGACGAATTAAATTCCAAGTTTGAGCACGGCGTCTGGTGGTAGGTTAATTGATGGGGGCACGGAGTAAGTTGGGCAAACTGGAGAAAATCATCGCCGCTCTGCGCAAATGCAGGAGCACCGATTACAGCACAAGCTAGCGCTATGAGTATCTTGCAGTGCATGGCCTTCACTCCTCGACACGTCCCGCGTCTCTTTCTTCGCCACGCTTACCTTGCCAGAGCCGGCTTGGGAGGTCTGTGACCTACGCCACTGTCTGGTGGGTGGCCCATACACCGCGGAGAACGCGAGGATGGCGCTCCCTTAACGATCATATTAGACTCGAATTTGGCTGAGGAACACGGATAGACGGTTATCCCGTAAAGTCCGTGGGAGTGCTATCGCTGCCCGCATGGGCAAACATCCTGTTTTTCGCAACGATGGATCAGGTCGGCCTCCGTCGAGGACGTCCTATGTGTCAGCCCCTATGAGCGCTGACAAATGTTGAAGATGGGTCAACCGCGGTGATCGAACTGGATCACATCATTCTCGCTGAGCGCACGATTTTGAATAGATCTTCTGGTAACCCCCTTAAGGGTTCTGAGTGCTTATCATATTGTTCAGGGGGCCGATCAGCTGCTGGAGCACAGTAATGCCGTGGTCGATACCTTCCGTCATGACCGCCACGGCGTAGCGCAGCTTGCCATTCTCGATCAGCGCACCCTCGTTCGCGAGGGTGGACACCCATGAGTGTTTATCACATTTGGGCCTGCCGTCCTTCTGCTTCGGAAGCCATTTGGTGCATCGGTTGACCAGACCCACCTTGGAAGCAATGGCGGCGTGCGGAATGGGCGTGGCCGGCCAGTACCTCGGCTCGAAGAAGCTGGCGGTCGACAGGCGGTTTTTCATTTCGGCGCATGAGGCGGCGTCCACCAGCCGGCCCTGCGCCAACAAGGTGAAGAATGTCGCCAGCGATAGCGCGTTACCGGCATGGCCGCCGCTAAACGGCCCCGGGGGCGGCAGCACGGGGTCCGCCCAGGCAAGCACGTGCTCTGGATCGAACCCCCATCGCAGCCATAGCCCGCCGCGTTTTGCGTGCCGCAGTCCCGATTGCCACATCAACGACGCGACGTAGGGAAACCCGATAACCCGCAACAGCCTGTCGGCGGAAACATTGGCGTTGTCGGGATCGGACTCATTGTTGTTGATGATATTGGCCACCGCCCTGCTGATGTCCGCACTGAAGGCGAGAGCCGGTGGGTCGGCCGCGCCGTTCAGGAAGGTCGCGACGTCCGGTCCGCTTCCGTGCGCCGTTCCCCTCCATTGCCTGGCCGCCTCGGTGACCAGCCTGGCCACGGTGTTGATGCTCTTGATCGCCGCGATATGTTTGAGATCGGCGAGCAACTGGAAAGCGGCGTAGAGTGCACCCACCTTGGCGGCACTGCCCACCTCTATCCCGACCGTCGATCCGAAGCCGGCGAACTCCGGCTTGGTCAGCTTGCCTCCGGTCAGATCGACCAATGCGACCTGGATCTTGTCACCGACCCGCGGTTTGCCGGTGCGCACGGTTTCCGCGGTCAGGAATGGCTTGAAGTCATCCGAGCCAGTCAGTAAGTCGGCGAGCGGCTGTTGCAGCGGGCCTTCAATCAGATTGTCCTTGTCGTCCACGAACCCTGGATTAATGGGGTTCAACTGGACAATCTCGCCATCCGGCACCCATGTCGCACCGCTGGCTTTCATTGGCTGGAAGAAATGCCGGAACCGGGAAGCGCCGGACGGCATCGGTATCTCGTCTTCCATCGCGCCGGGTTCGGTGTCCCAGGCGTGGACTGGGCTGGGCATCCGCGCCAATGATTCCTGCGCCTCCAGGAGTGCCTGCAGTGCCGGTTCCGGCATCTCTGGCTCGGATCCGTCCTCACCGGCCGCTTCCGGCGCATAGTCCGGCCATGCTTCGGTTTCATGCTCAGGTTCATTAATCCAGGTGCGTATCTGGCGGACCATGTCATCCGTCAGCGCCGCAGCTGTGTTGAATTTGTCGCCCGCGTCCACCAGAACGCCGACCAAGCGACGCTTGCTGTCGGTCAGCATCCAGACCGGGGAGCCGCTCTGGCCGCGTTCCGCATCGGCAAACAGGTGGAACGTGCCGTTCCGCTCCACCCAGGTTTTCGCCTGTCCGCTGCTGGCAAGCCGGGTGTCGACCTCGGCGGTGCCGGTCGTCGCCTTGCCGGTGAAGCACCACATCGCACCTTTGGCGGACCCCGGATATCCGCCGGTGACGATCGTGCCGCCTAGGAGGCCTACCGCGACCGGCGTGGGAACGGCGTCCAGCACCGTGTTGCCGCCCTGAGCCGGGCTGCCCCAGAAGCCCAGTGGGTCGCCGCCCAGGGCCTTGAACATCTTGTCCCCGACGGGGCTGTCGAGCGTGATTAGCGCGTAGTCGTGCCTCGCCTCGCCCTTGCGGCCGGCGATTGTGGGTCGCCATTTCGGATGCAATACCCACGAGCGCACTTCGATCCGCCCGAACGGATTGCCGGACTCATCGCCGTGGCCGGGCTCGACGTAAACGGTTTCCGCCTGTTCCTCCTGACTGTCGTCCACGCAATGCAGCACATGCGCCGCGGTCAGAACATGCCGTGGTGAAATTAGCAGCCCGGAGCCGACGGGTGACAATCCAGCGTGACGCTCGCTGCCCGCCGCCGATGTGATGCGGCGGGTCGCGAGGATTTGGCAGACCCAGCGGAACGGCCGTTTGGTGGTATCCACAACCCGCGTACGGCTCCCCTGGCCGAAATGGCCGATCTCTTCCTCGGTCAACGCCACGCCCGGGTCGCCGCTTTCATGTTCCGATGACGGATCAGAGGTTTCGTCCCACCGTTGTTCGTGTTCGGACCAGATTTCGTGGGTATGGCCGCCGTCCGTTGGGGCGAGGCCGTTATTGGCGAGGACGCACTTGTCGAGCTCGAGGATCAGCGTCATCAGGTCCTTCGAGCTGTGCCCACGCAGGCCCACCGCGACATAACGCAAGGTCGGCTTGTCGGTGCCTAGACTGCGCTCGATCAGGGCGGCATCGTCGGCGAAACGGCCCGTGAAACCGCCAATGCTCGCGATGCTGGTAACCGAACCTGCATCGGGCAGTTGCACCAGACCTTCCTTGAAGCCGGCGTAGTGTCGGACCGCGTCGAGCAGATCCGGCTGCATGAAGTCGCGGATCTCCGCGCTGGCCTGCGCGTCCACGAGTTCATTGGTGGCGAGCAGCAACAGCAGCGCAGCCAGTGATCCCGCCGTCGCGCTCCGCGCTCCACCGCCGGTAAGCGCGCCATGCCAAGTGCCTGCCTTGTGCTTCCAGACGCCCGCGCCGTAATCGTCGCCAAGCCAGAGCCCACCGCCGCGCCCCGGGTCGTACAGACCTGAACCCAGCAGGGTGGAGGCAATGTATTCGTAACCGATATCGCGAATGACGCCGCCGGTAACGAAATCGGCGATAGGCTCCAGGAGATTGTCGCCGCCGATCATAAGACGCAGCCGCTCGCGAAAGCCGCGCGCGGCGAGCGCTCGCCGGGACTCAGCATTCCCGGACGCGTCGTTCGCGAGCTTCACCACGTCGAACCGGTCCTGTCCGCTACTTTTGAAA
>DATBKQ010000506.1:0-12223 GCA_036555825.1 Acetobacteraceae bacterium
ATCCCGCAAATCCTGCCCGTATGCCTGCCCCCGACGCCATGCCATCCCCGCCTCCGGCCAATGCCGGAAGCCTATGAATCACATGTCGTGGCGGTGCCGGAATCCCTCCAATGCGATTCCAGCCAAGCTGAGACCGCTCTAGGGGCCGCGCTGGAGGAGGACGATGATCCGGTCTGGCCGAGTGCGCGAATTGCCGTGGCCGAGGCGCTGTGGGGAGAAGGGTTCCTGCTCCCCGGCGGCGGCGAGGAGGTGGTGCGCCTGGCCAAACCCCTGGGGCTCTCCGCCGCTTCCAGCCTGCTGCTGATCGGCGCCGGCACGGGCGGTCCGCCGCGGCACATCGCCGCGGAACTCGGGGTCTGGGTCAGCGGATACGAGGCGAACCCGCGGCTGGCGGCGCTGGCCAATGAGCGGAACCAGCGCGCGGGGCTGGGGCGCCGCGCAGAGGTCCAGAGCTGGGATCGCCGGAAACCGAAGTTTCCGCCGCGCTACTTCCACGGTGGAATCGGACTCGAACCGCTACGGGGCGAGCCACCTGAAGCGCTTCTGGCTGCCGTGGCGAAGGCTCTGAAGCCAGGCGGGCAATTCGTGCTGGAGGAGGTGGTGGCGGACCAGCCACTCGACCCGGCGGAACCGAGCGTCGAAACGTGGACCCGGCTGGATCATCGCGCCGAGACGTTGCCGGGCGAGCTTGCGATCACGCGCAGCCTCGCACGTCTCGGCTTCGACGTGCGCATCGTCGAGGACGTATCGCGGCGGCAGATGCAACAGGCGCTGCAGGGGTGGAGTGCCGCGGTGCAGGCGATGCGAGACACGCATCCGGCGCTGCGCCAGGTATCGCTGGTGGTGCGCGAGGCCGAGCTTTGGTTGGCACGCTTCCGGCTGATGCGCGCCAGCCGGCTGCGTCTGGTGCGGTGGCACGCCATCGCTGCGGGGTGATCGGACTGCCCCGCTCGGTATGGCGTGCCTTGGGCGCCTATCCCCAACGTGGCTGTTCGCCGAGGTCGATGCCGAGTGCCGTCTTGCCGACGATCTCGTGCACCAGGAAGGTGTTCGCCGGATGGAAGCGGCCGCAGCGTGCGTCGCGGAACAGCCGCTCCAACTCGCTCGTGCGGAACATGCCGGCGCCGCCGGAGACCTCCATCGCGAGATCGACGATCCGCCAGCAGGCCTCGACCGCGTGGTACTTCGCGGACACGATCTTCGCCGGCCACTCGGCGCCATGGTCCACGCCGTTCGACCAGTCCTCGGCCATCCGGTCGATGTGCGGGCCGACGGGATCGAAGGTCAGCGCCATCTCCGCGACGGCGTGCTGGAACCCCGGATGGTAGGCCATCGACCGGGTCACCGCGAGCGACGTCTTCTGCTTCAGTGCCGGCAGTGCGAGATCCATCGCTCGCCGCGCGAGGCCGTGGTAGACGTTGGCGAAGCCAAGCAGCGCCCACGCGAAGATGCCCAATATGAACGCGTCGGCCCCGCCGGGGGATATGATCCGCGCAATGTAGTTGTCAGGTACAAAGGCGCCATCCAGCACCACGTCGTCGCTACGCGTGGCGCGCATTCCGAGGGTATCCCAGGTCTCGACGATACGGTAACCATCGTTACTGCGGGGCAGGAAGCCATGCACGATCTTCGGGCCACCTTGGGCGTCGGCCCATAGCGCGTGCATGCCATAGCGGGTCCAGACCGGAGCGAGGCTTCCGAACATCTTGTGGCCGCTGAAGCGGAAGCCACCTTCGACCCGCTCCGCTTTGCTGGTCGAGAGCAGGACCGGCAGGTCGTTGCCGCGCTCGGAGTGGCCAGCATTGAACACTTCGCCGGCCATCGCCTCCTGCAGCAGCCATTCCAGCGAGCGGTCGCCCTGGCGCCATAGGTCGGCGACGAGTCCGACCCAATACAGGTGCATGTTGATGCCGAGCGCCGTCGCCGGTGCGTAGTAGCCCAGCCGGCGCTGCTCGCGGCAGCACTGGGCGAGCGTCAGCCCGCCCCCGCCGAGTTCCCGCGGTACCGCCATGGTCAGGTAGCCGGCGCGCCGGAGCTCGTCGAAGTCTTCCTGGAAGAAGCGGTTCTCCCGGTCGTAACCGCCGCAGCGCTCCGCGAAGCCGCGCAACGTGGCGTCGGACAGGACGTAGTGATCGGATGCCATAGGACCCCCCACGTGTTTGTGTGGGCCGGACCCTAGGGAACGTCCACCGGCCGAGTAAATCGTCTGAACCGACGAACTGAGCGCGGCGCCCGCGTCCGAGACCGGATCACCAGAACTGGTGAGCCGCCCAGGAGCAGCCGAGCGCCCCCCTATCCTCTTAGGCTTTCCGGCACCTTGCCGCCGTTCTCGGCGAGCTTATGCATCACCGCCTTGTGCAACGCGACGTTCTGCTCGGCGGAGCCGTCAGCCCCGGCATGCACGTTCAGCTCGCCGCCCAGTTCCTTGCGAGCCGCAAGGCTGGAATCGAGGTCCAGCAGTTTCAGCAGATCGACGATCGAGGTCCGCCAGTTGCCTCCGCCGCCCTTGGGTGCCGCCATCGCGGTCAGCACCGCCTCGACATCCACCGGTTGGGCGGGCACTGCGGCGGAGGCGGCTGGTGCCGACGCAGGCGGTGCGGCCGGGGCAGGAGCGGGCGCCGCCGCGGCGGGGGCTCCAGCCGAAGCAGGAGCAGGCGCGGCATCCGCCGCTGGCTGCGCCGCGGCCCCGGTTTGAAGGATCTTGCTCAGGATGGAACCAAAGATACTCATGGTATTTCCTCCCCGCTTTAGGCGAGGACAGTAGGTGAGCCTGGGCCCGCCCGGAAATCACAACGGGTTGCCCGCCTTCGCCTCAGGTCTGCTGCGCGACCTTGGTTACGCCGCGCCGCATGGCGTAGGCGGCCGCTTCGGTGCGGTTGGCGCAACCGGTCTTGCCGAGAATGTTGCGCACATGCGTCGCCACTGTGTTGAGGCTGATCTCCAGCACCATGGCGATGTCGGCGTTGCTGCGGCCGATGGCGATCAGGCGCAGCACCTCGACTTCGCGCAAGGTCAGGTCATCAACTGCGCCAAGACTTGCCGCAGGCTGCGCGTGATGCGCCAGCAAGGAAGTGGTGCGTTCCTCCAGGCTACGCATGCCGAGTTGGCGCGCGCGCTCCTGGCAATCGCGCAACATCGCGCCCGCGCGCTGCCGGTCACCGGGCGAATCGCGGGCCAGCAACATGGCCGCGTAATCGTGCTGCGCGTGCACGAGCGGCGTGTGGGCGCCAATGCGGATGTTGGTCGCTACCGCCGTGTCGAAGTGGCGCTGTGCCTCGGACCAGCGGCACATTGCAGCGCACAGCATCCCGAGATAACGATCGGCAGAGCCGAAAAAGATCAGATTGCCGCCGACGAGGATGCGCCCGGTATATGGCAACATCAGGTCATAGAGTTCCGAAGCTCTGGAAGCGTCGCCAAGCGCGGCGCAGACTTCGCAGAGATAGACCATGCACAACTGCCATCTTCCGTCGCGCGGTATGCTGGCCAAGCCTGTCCTGGCGATCTGTTCGAACTCGCCGCGCGCAGCGTCGCGCTCGTCGATGTCCAGGTGAAGCAGGGCGAGTCCCGGACTCCAGATTGACGCCGCGGTGCTCTGCCGGAGAAATGCGGAAAGCACGGGCCGCAGTTCGCCAAGCCTTCCCTGCTCGCGACGCAGAGTGAAGGTCTGCACGCTCAGTTGGTCGGCATGGGCCGCCATGTTCTGCAGCGCCATCCCCCGAACGATCAGCCGCTCGGCCTCGGTGAACTCGCCCCGCATCAGCGCGAGCATGATGCGATTCAGCAGCACCGCCATCGCGTAGGTCCGTTGCCGCAGCAGCGCATCGAGGCGGGCAGTGGTGTCCAGCTCGGCTTCGGCCAGCGCAATGTCGCCGCGTTCCATGAATGCCAGGAAGCGCCAGGCACGGGCATGGTAGGCGAGTTCCAGGTTGCCGCTCTGGTTGGCGGCAGCCAATGCCTCGGTCGCATACCGTAGCAAGTCCGCGGTGTCACGAGCGACCATGGCATCGATCACGCAGTCCAGGCACGTCGCCAAGACGCTCGGGTCGCCGAGCTGGCGCGCCATGGCGATGGCGCGTTCGCCCGCGCGCTTGGCTTCGTCCTCGGCACCCTCATGCAGCAGGGCGCGGGACAGCGCTCCTGTCAGTTGCGCGCGGAGTGCCGGAGCCGTGTCGTGCAGCCCGAGGGCGCGGTCCAGCAACTGCCGTGCGGGTCGATCGACCGGCGTGGCATAGCGCCAGGCGACTTGCTCGTATACCAGTGCAGCGCGCGCGCACATCTCCGCGTCGCCTAGAATGAAGGCGAGCGCGGCGGCGTCGCAGAGCGTGGCGAGCGCCTGTGGAAAGGCATTGGTCTTTCGCTGCGCCTCGCCGAGCAGCAACAACAGGCGGCAGCGCTCGGCTTCATCCGGATTACCACGCTGTTCGAGCGCGTCGAGCGCGGTCTGGAACAGTTGGACCGCATCCTCGAAGGCCAGCAGCGCTTCGGCGCGTTGGCCGGCACGCGTGGCGTAGTCTGTTGCCCGGTCGAGGTCGCCGGCGGCCAGGAAATGGCGTGCCAGTTCCGGCAGCGCCGCGTCGAGATCGCCGCGACGCGACGCCTCCAGCGCGCCGCCCACCGCACGGTGCAGTTGTCGGCGACGCGCCGGCCGCAGTTCGTCGTACAGCGTCATCCGAATCAGGTGGTGGGCGAATTGGTAGCGGCCGTCCGTCCGCTCCTCGATGATGTGCGCACCGAGCGCCTCGTCCAGCGTGTCGGTCAGCTTCCGGTCGTCCCCGCCGGCGGCGCGCAGCAGCAGGTCGTCGGAAAACCCGCGCCCGATGACGGCCGCCAGCGCCAATACCTCGTTGCATGACGGAGAGAGCAGGTTGAGCCGGCGCCCGATCACCTCCCGCACGCCTTCGGGAATGCGGATCGCCGCCGGCAGCGAGGCCGGAGCGGTGGCCTGGTCTGCGCCGAACAGCCCCTGCTGCTCCAGGAACCGCACGATCTCGCGCAGGAACAATGGGTTGCCTTCGGTTTGTCGATACAGCGACGCGGCCAGCCAAGCCGGCGGTGGCGTCCCGGTGGCAGCGGCGATGAAATCGTGCACCTCCTCGGCCGTCAGGCCGCCCAGGTGCACGCGTGCAACGTGAGGTGCGCGTGCGAGCGCTCCCAGCGCGTCCGACAGCGGATGCTGGCGCGACAACTCGGTCGGGCGGTAAGTGCCAACCAGCAGCAGCCTGCCGTCGGCAATCTCCGGCGCGAGGAACTCGAGCAGGCGTAGCGACGGCGCATCGGCCCAGTGCAGATCGTCCAGCACAAGCATGATGGTCTGGCGGTCGCACAGGCTGGTGAGCAGATGCCGGATCGACTCGAACATCCGGAACCGCGCCTGCGCGGCGTCCTCCAGCCGTACCGGCGGCTCCAGCCCGGGGAGCAGATCGTGGATCTCCGGCACGATGTCGGCGATGTCGCCCGCGGCGGAGCCAACATGCGTGAGCAGTGCGCGCGGGTCCGCCGTGCGCAGCGCGGCGCGAATGACCTGCACCCACGGCCAATACGGCGGCGCTCCGGCTTCTTCCGGGCAATGACCCCACAGCACCGTCGCGCCTTGGTGTTCGGCAAGAAGTGCCAACTCCTGCGCGGTACGTGTCTTGCCGATGCCGGGTTCGCCGGCGAGCAGGACGATGCGGCCATGCCGCGCCAGAACCTGCTCGAGCGTGCCGCGCAGCGTTTCCAGTTCCCGCAGTCGTCCGACGAACCTGCCGGCCGGCGCTGCCATATGGCCTCCCCTGAGGGCCCTCTTATTGTACCAGCCTGACCCGCGTCGGAGCCGCAAGGCAAGCGCAATCGCCAGGGAGGCGAAAGGGATTCGGCCGGCCATTGCACTGCGGGCCGGTTCCGAACCATGTTGACCTGGAAGCCGACCACGCAGCCGAGCGCGAGGAACCTCCCATGCCGCTGTTTCTTATCGAACGGCAATTTGCCGAGTTGGTGCCGACCGATCCGGAAACCCAGGCCACGGTCAAGCAGGTCAACGACGAGATCGGCATTCGGTGGCTGTTCTCGTTTCTGAGCGCCGACAAGCGAAAGACCTATTGCCTCTACGAGGCGCCAAGCGCCGCTGCCATTCGCGCGGCTGCCGAGAGGCTCGGCATGCCGGCGGATACGATCGTCGAGGTGGACGGCGTCGGACCGCAGGCCGGGCTGATCGCAGCGGCGCGCGCTTGACGGTTGACACGCCGTGCCGGCGCCCTTATCCAGCGCCGCTCTTCACGAGGCGCCCGGTATGAGAATTCGCAACAGCCTGAAGGCCGCCAAGGTGCGCGACAAGAACTGCCGCGTCGTGCGCCGCCATGGGCGCGTCTATGTGATCAACAAGAAGAACCCGCGGATGAAGGCGCGCCAGGGCTGAGCGCGGCGGGCCGATCGGCCGCCGTCCGGAAGGCTTCGGCGGCGGTTTCCAGATCGATGGCTTCCCGCGGAATGTCGAGAATGAAGCTGCCGTAGCCCAGCGCCTGGTAGCGGGCCAGCTCACCGGCGACAGTGGGGAAATCGCCGACCAAATACGGGCAGAAGGTCTGGTGGTGTTCGAACGGCCACAGCCAGTACGGGCTGCTGTCCGCCGAGCGTTCGCGGGCAATCGCCGACAACGTGCGATGCCACGCGGAATCGCTGGTCTTCATCGCCAGTGCATGCGAGAGGCGACCACGCCGGTCGTCCGGGAACCGGTCGTATGCCACGCGCCAGGCCTCGTCGGCGTTGTCGCGGGCAATGATGCCGATGCGGATGCCTCGGGCGGGCGGCGCCGGACCTGGTTCGCCGCGCCGGTCCTGCAAGCCGGCCGGGCCGGGGTATTCGACCGCGGTGGCACCGATCGCGGCGGCCGCGGCCTGGCCGGCCGGCGAAGAACCGGAGATCAGGAAACCCGGTATCAACTCAGCCGGCACACTGGGCGTCATCCGCACACTGCGCACCGCATAGTACCGGCCGCTGAAGCTGATCGGTTCGTCGCGTTCCAGCAACCGGCGCATGAGCAGGGAATACTCGATCGTGCGCGCGTATCGCTCGTCGTGCGGCGTTTCGTCGCCGAGTGCGATCAGGTCGTTGCGAAAGCCGCCGGCCAGCATGTTGAGCCAGATGCGCCGCCCGTGCAGGAAGCTGAGCGATGCGACCATCTTGGCGGCCGTGTAGGGCGGCATGTAGATCGGCTGAACGGCGACCAGGGGGCACAGGTGACGCGTTGAGCACAGCACGGACTGTGCCACCAGCCAGGGATCGACGATGCTGTTGTCGGTGTAGATCAGCATGCCGGCGCAGCCTGCCGCGTCGCTCCAGCGCGCGACGCGCTCGACCTGGCGTGGATACTCGCCGGCGGGAAAGTCCTTCGACTGGGGACAGGTGGAAAAAACCTGTGAACAGTTGGCGAATTTGCGCGTGGCACTCATGCGAACGCCGCCGCGATCCTCTGCAATGTCATGCCGCCACTCTCAAAATCGATGCGCTCGGCGTCGAATATGCGGGCGGACTTTTGTTCCGCCTCCAGGATCAGGTCGAGGAATCCCTGTGAATCCAGCATTCCGCGTTCGATCAGGTCCACATCGGTCTCGATGCGAAGCGCGCGGCCGCCCTTGCCGAGCTGCCGCCGGAGGATATTGGTCAGCAAGAGCAGAATCGATTCGCTGTCACCGACTGGGTTGGCTTCCATGAGCGATGCTCACTCCGTCGTTGCAAGCAGGCGCGCGCGGTCGGTCTTGCCATTGCTGTTGACCGGCCACTGGGTGATCCGGCGGATGGCGTGCGGCACTGCATAGGACGGCAGCAGCCGGCGGCATTCATCCAGGATAGTCTGATCCGAAAGCTCTACCTCCTGCACGAAGGCGACAATACCTCGGGCGAGACCATCGGCGCCGACGGGCCAGGCGACTGCCGCGGCGTTGGTGCCGGCGATGCGCTGCAATACCGCCTCGACCTCGTCCAGCTCGATACGATGGCCAGCAATCTTCACCTGCCGATCGAGCCTGCCCAGAAACAGCAGCCCGTAGTCGCTGCTCGATCGTGCGCGGTCGCCGGTCTTGTACCAGATGCGGTTGTCCCAGGGAAAGCGAACGAAGCGCTGGGCGGTCAGATCACCCTGCCGCCAATAGCCGCTAGTGACCTGGCTACCTGCCAGGCAAAGCTCGCCCTCGTCCGCCGGCAAGCCCGAGGCATCGATCAGAACGGTGTGCTGCTCCGGCAGCGCTGTTCCGATCGGCGTCACGTCAGGCAGGCGGTCGAGTGCCGGAGGGTCGGCCGGCAGGCGAAAGGCGGTGATGGCGATGGTCGCCTCGGTGGGGCCGTAGAGATTCTCGACCAGCGAGTTCGGTGCCGCCGCCGCCCAGGTGCGAGCGATCTGCTTCGGCAACGCCTCGCCGCAGAATAGACTGAGCCGCAAGGTCGGGAAGTCGCCCGGGCGCAGCATGTGCAAGCCCTGCATCATCGCCGCGGTTGATGGCACAGAGAACCACATTGTCAGCTCATGCCGGCGAACGAAGTCGCGCGGGGCAAACCTCGCGCGCGCAGGCGGGCAGTACAGTCCTGCACCCGCTCCCCAACAGAGGAACATGTCATGCACCGAGAGATCGAAGGTGAGATCGAACAACTGCGAGAACCGGTCATCCGGTGTCGGCGCGTAGCGATCAGCGACGTTGCGGAGATAGGCCATGACGTTGCGGTGACGGACCAGGATGCCCTTCGGCAGCCCGGTGCTTCCCGAGGTGTACAGAAGGTATGCACCGTCATCCGGGTCACCGATCACCCTGGCGATGAAATCGTGCCCCTCGAGATCGCGCCGGCAGAGGTAGCGGTGCTGCGGGGCACGCTTCGCCCAGTCCGGCACAAATGCCGCCTGAGGCAGCAGGACGAGAAGACGCCGGGACGCGGGTAGCAGATGGGCGGCGCATTCAACGGCGCTGTCGTCGACGATCAGTACATCAATGTCGGCTGACTCGAGCAAGCCGGCAAGGCGGCTGGCAGGGTGAGCGGGGTTGAGCGGCACATAGGCGCAGCCTGCCAGGAGCGCGCCCACGATACCGGTGAACGCCGTCAGGCTGCGGTTACCGAGGATCGCGCATCGGGACTTGCCCGCGACAAGGCCAGCTTCGAGCAGCGGACGGGCGATCCGCGAAGCCAGCGCCGCGAGTTCCCGGTAGGATACCGAGCAACCGTCCACCCATAGAGCTGTCCGGTCGCCATGACGGGCGGCGGAATGAAGCACAAGCTCGGCCAGTGTCGCGGCATCCCACGGAGCGGCCGGATGGGCCGGCGGGAAGACCTGCTGCGCCGCCAGCGATTGCCGATGCTGCACGTGAGTCATGCCCGGCGCGTCACCTTTGCGTTGGCGATATACAGCGCGTCTATACCCATATCGACGAAAGTCCTTACCGCCTCCAATTCCGAACAGACGATCGGCTGGTGGTTGACGTTGTAACTGGTATTGAGGACCACAGGGACGCCAGTCAGCAGCTCAAGCCTCTTCAACAGGTAATGAAACGTCGGGTTGTGTTGTCGATTGACGGTCTGCACCCGGGCCGTTCCGTCCACATGGGTGATCGCGGGAAGTCGCGGGATCGCCTCCTCGCGCACACGGGTGAGCATGGTCATGTAGGGGTATTCCTCGCCGGCGTTCAGGGCAAAGTAGCGATGCGCGCTCTCGGCGGTTACCGCCGGAGCGAATGGCCGATAGTTTTGCCGCTTCTTGATGGCGAGGTTGATGCGTTCCTTGTTGGCGGCGCGTGACGGCAGTGCGAGCAGGCTGCGGTTGCCCAGGGCGCGGGCGCCGTACTCCATTCGTCCATTGCACAGCGCAACGATGCGATCCGCCGCGATATCGGCCGCCGCCGCGTCCAGCATTGGCCATTGTCCGGAAAATTCGTGCAGTTGCAGCCCCGGGAATTGTTCGATCAGCGGGAGCAACGTCGCCGCTTCCGGGGCAGGGCCGAAGAACGGCATTTCGCCGAGGACACGCAACGGCTCGCCGTGGGCGAAGACGTGCGCGGCGGCGGTGCCCAGCGCGGTCCCCTCGTCACCCGAGGCGTAGGCGACGTGGATGCGGTCGAACATGCCGGCTTCACGCAGCAGGCCGATGGCGGCGCAGTTCTCGGCACAGCCGCCGCTCAGCAGCAGATTCGGCATGCCCGTCTGCCGGCGGAAATGTCGGCAGACGTGAAACAGCGCCTCGGTGAATCGTTGCTGCAACGCTGCGCTTACGTCAGCGCGTTGTTCCATGGAACAGTCCGCGCCATCGAAGCCGAGCCCGCGCACGATTGCCTCGGCGCTCTTGCGAAAGAACAAACCGTCCGCGACGTCCCGGTTCAGGGCCAGGCAGGGAATTTCAAGTTGCCCTTCAGGTCGCAGCAAGACTGCCGACCGGAAGAACTCGGCATAACGCTGTGGGTCGCCGAAGCTCGCGAGCCCCATGACCTTGTATTCGTCTTCGTTGAAGGCATAGCCCAGAAACCGGGTGATCAGCGAATAGAAGATTCCAAGCGATTGCCTGACGGGATAGCGGGCTAGCTGGCTGACGGTGCCGCTGTCGTAGCCATAGACCGACGTCGATGTCACTTCGCCCGCTGCGTCCATCACCACACCGAGACAGCGGTCGAAGCCGCTGCTGGCGAGTGCGGCATGGAAGTGGGCCAGATGGTGGTCCATGTGCCGGATCGTCACGGCGTCGCTGCCCGGGAAACCGGTGCGCAACATGGTGCGCAGCGCATCTGGCGACAGACACTGCTCCCAATATTGCCGGGCGTCGGCCGACGTCGCGAAGATCGGCCGGTAACGTCCAAAGTTGAAGTTGAAGCAGACTGTCTGAACATCACTCAGCCGGGCGCCGGCGGCATCGAGGCAATAGCGGATCGCGTCATATGGGAAGGCCGGGCTTTTCTTGATCCGGTCGAACCTTTCCTGCGAGACCGCCGCCGTAACCTTGCCGTTCGACAGCAACACGGCAGCCGCATCCATGCCTTGGACGATGCGGCTTTCGCCATTCGATTGTTCCGGGTACCGGCGCTCCAAGAAGCCGGCGACATCGGCCAGGCCCGCGATCCCAAGGGTGAGCATGGCACGAAGTTCCTCGCCGCTGGATGCCCGATGCGATGCTCATGCTTGTAGCATGCCATTATGGCCGGCTATCCGTAACGAGGATGCGAAGCGACACGGTTTCGCGGTCAAGTCTCTTTGATGTTACGAAGCGTATCCGGGCAGACTTGATACGCAGGTGCCGCGAAGCGGCTCGCGCAGCACCCGATCGCGCGGGTTGTCCCACGCCAATCCGCGGGTATGGTTTGCCCTGAACCGCCAAAGGCGCTCTGCCATGTTGCCTCCGAAGGATCAGCTCACCGTGTGCTTCGCGCATGCCGCCTATCAGATGAAGGCGTGCTTCGACGCCCTCGGCACCGGTATCCGCAACTTCGAACTGCGCGACAACGACGCGTTCGAGCGGCGTGCGCCCGAGGCGGACGTGATCGTGGTCTCCGGGATGTGGCACAATGGCTTGATTCCGCTGGCCAGCAGGCTGCGCTTCGTTCAGTCGATCGGATCCGGCACCGATCAGTTCGACAAGGAGGCGCTGGCGGAGCGAGGAATCCGGCTGGCAAGTGCGGCGGGCGTCAACTCCCGCGCCGTTGCGGAACACGCGATGTCGCTGATCCTGGCGCTCGCCCGCCGATTGCCGGAGGCACGCGACAATCAGGCGCGTCGGGTCTGGCGCGGGATGATCGGCGATCTGAGCCAGCGGGAGGACGAACTGACCGGCAAAACCGTGCTGATCGTCGGTCTCGGCCGGATCGGCGGGCGCCTGGCGCAGTTGGCGAAGGCGTTCGAGATGAAGGTGATCGGGTTCCGCCGCCATCCCGCGTCCGGGCGCGGCGCGGCGGACGCGGTGCACTTGTTGACCGAGTTGCCGGCGTTCCTGCCGCAAGCCGATTTCGTCGTGCTGACGTGTCCGCTGGTGCCGGAGACGCGAGGGCTGATCGATGGCAAGGCGCTGGGGATGATGCGGCGCTCGGCGTTCCTGGTGAATGCCGCACGCGGGCCGTGCGTGGCGGAAGCCGCCCTGATCGAGGCGTTGGAGGCTGGACGCATCGCCGGGGCCGCGCTCGACGTAACCGATCCCGAACCGCCTGAGCCGGCCTCACCCCTGTGGAGACTGCCCAACGTATTCATTACCCCGCATACCGGGGGCGAAACGCGGCAATACGAG
>DATBKQ010000507.1:0-24004 GCA_036555825.1 Acetobacteraceae bacterium
TGGAACAACCGGCTCCAGTTCAACTCGGCCTTCAACCGAAGGAATACGCCGCCCAGCCCGATCGCGGAACGGTCCATCAGCACGAACTCGCGCGGCGGCTTCACCCCGCCGGTACGCTTCAGCCCGGCATGCACCCGCTCGGCCACCTCGCGGCCGAACTGCGGATCGTCCGTCTCCTGGATGCGCCGTACGCGGTCATCGCAGAGCGGCTCATAGAGAAAGCGCGCCCACAGGTTCAGCGCCGCCATCTTTTCGTTCGACAGATCGATAAAACCCCAGGTCGCATAGGCGTGGTGTGCCTTGGCATCGTCGTTGTCGCGCACGGCCTCATAAAGATCGATCACGCCCCGCACGAACTTCGCACCGAACACGCGGATCGCCCCAAAATCAAGCAGGTTCACCGATGCATCCGGCCGGACCTGGTAGTTCCCCAGATGCGGATCGCCGTGAATGACCCCGTAGCGATAGAATGGCACATACCACGCCCGGAACAGCGCCTCGGCGATGCGATTGCGCTCCTCCTGCGGCGGGTCTTCGGCCAGGCGTTGCAGCAGCGAACGGCCATCGAGCCAAGTCATGGTCAGCAGCCGCCTGGTGCAATAGCCGGCGATCGGCGCAGGCACATGCACCTTCGGGTCGTTGGCCAACATCTGTCCATACAAACGCATCTGCGCGGCCTCGCGTTCGTAGTCGAGTTCCTCGCGCAGGCGCTCGGTGAGCTCCTTGTACACCTCCTCATGCTGGATGGCATTGTCCATCCGATGGTAGATCGCCATCGCGAGACGGAGCTGCCGAAGATCGGCTTCGACAGTACTCGGCATATCCGGATATTGCAGCTTGCACGCCACATCCGTGCCGTCGTGCAGCCGCGCGCGATGCACCTGCCCCAGGCTGGCGGCCGCGGCCGCCTCATGGCTGAACGCGGCGAACTTGGTTTCCCATTGGCTGCCCAGTTCGCTGGCCATGCGCCGGCGCACGAAGTTCCAACCCATCGGCGGGGCATTGGCCTGCAGATGCGCGAGCTCGGCGGCGTATTCGGCCGGTAGCGCGTCCGGCACCGTGGACAGGAACTGCGCCACCTTCATCAGCGGCCCCTTCAGTCCGCCCAGGATGGTGCGAAGGTCCTCGGCGTGCGCCGCGCGGTCGGTCTTGATGCCGAACACCCGCTCGCCCGCCACGCGCGCCGCGATGCCGCCGACCGCGCCGGAAGTCCGCGCCATCCGGCGCAACTCCCCGAGCAGATTGCCGCGGTCAGACATGGAGAGGGATGACGGTAGGGCAGGAGCCAGAAGGAGAACGAGAAGGGGATCGGGAAGAGGAAGAAAAAGACCCCCCCTCCCCTTGCGGGAGGGGGTTGGGGGGAGGGAGTGCCGCCGCAATCCCCGCGATAGCGATCAGCGTACCTTCCAGATTCCCAAGCACATCGCGATTGGCAACACGAACCACGCGAATACCCTGCCGTGCCATCCATGCATCGCGGACCGCATCGCCGCGCGAGTCGCTGTGCGAAATGCCATCGACTTCGACCACCAGCTTGGCCGCGGCACAATAAAAATCCGCGATGTACCGCCCCAACGGAACATGGCGGCGAAACTTGAACCCGCCGACGGAGCGATTGCGCAGTCCTTGCCACAGCAGCCGCTCGGCCGGCGTGGCATCGCGGCGCAGCGCGCGAGCGTGGGACAGCAGCGATTGCGGTGCCTCCCCCTCCCCCCGCCCCCCTCCCGCAAGGGGAGGGGGGGTCTTCGTTTGCCCTTCCCTCACGCCGTAGTCTCCAGCTCGTCGATGAAGCCGGCAATCACATCGAGCCCCTGCTTCCAGAACGCCGGATCGGATGCGTCCAACCCGAACGGAGCCAGCAGCTCCTTGTGCCGCTTGGTCCCACCGGCGCGCAGCATCTGCAGATATTTGGCCTGGAAACCGGGGTGTCCCGACTGGAACACGGAATACAGCGCGTTCACCAGACAATCCCCAAATGCATAAGCATAGACATAGAACGGCGAATGAATGAAATGCGGCACATAGGCCCAGTAGACGCTGTACTCCGGCGTGAACTCGAATGCCGGCCCCAGGCTCTCCGTCTGCACCTGCAACCATAGCTCGCCGATCCGATCCGGCACCAGTTCGCCGGAACGTCGTTCATCGTGCAGCAGCGTCTCGAAGTGATAGAACGCGACCTGTCGCACCACCGTGTTCAGCATGTCCTCCACTTTCGCGGCCAGCATGATGCGGCGCCGCTTCGGGTCAGCCGCATCGAGCAGCGCACGAAATGTGAGCATCTCGCCGAACACGCTCGCTGTCTCCGCGAGCGTTAGCGGCGTTCCCGCCATCAGATAGCCCTGCTCGGCCGCCAGCATCTGGTGCACCCCGTGACCGAGCTCGTGCGCCAGTGTCATCACGTCGCGCGTGCGGCCGTGGTAGTTCAGCAGCAGGTAGGGATGGGCCGACGGCACCGTCGGATGGGCAAACGCTCCGCTCGCCTTGCCCGGCTTCAATGTCGCATCGATCCACGGCTGGTCGAAGAACCGTCTGCCGACCGCGGCAAGGTCGGGGCTGAACGCGCGGTAGGCGGTCAGCACCCGTTCGCGCGCATCGTTCCACTCAATCGTGCGATCATCATCGTCGGGCAGCGGGGCATTGCGATCCCAGTGCATCAGCTTGGGCAAGCCGAGCCACTTTGCCTTCATCAGATAGTAGCGGTGCGCCAGCCGCGGGAAATCCGTCCGCACCGCCGATACCAGCGCATCGACCACCTCGTCTTCCACCATGTTGGAGCGATTGCGATAGCTGCCCGGACGCGGGTAGTGCCGCCAGCTATCGACGATCTCCTTGTCCTTCGCGAGCGTGTTGGTGATCAGCGAGAACAGCCTGACGTTGTCGTCGAACGCCGCGCCGATCGCAAGCCCGGCCGCCTCGCGTACCGGGCGGTTCCGATCGGACAGCTTGTTCAGCGCCGCGCTGACCGTCAGCTCCTCGCCTTTCACCGGCACACGCATCCCGGCCACCGTCTCGTCGAACAGCCGGCTCCACGCACCGCGGCCGGTCACCTCCTTCTCGTGCAGCAGCTTTTCCAACTCATCCGAGAGCTGGTGCGAACGGAACACACGAAGGTCGCGCAGCCATGGCCGCCACTTCGTCAAGGCCGGATCGGCCAGCTTCTTCTCCAGCGCCGTATCGTCCAGCCGGTTCAGCTCAAGCGCGAAGAACAGCAGGTGGCTGCTGATTGCGGTGACCCGCTCGTTGACCGTCTGGTAGAAGCGGCCGATCTCGGCGTTGGTCGAATCGCCCGAGAACAGCAACTGGGCATATGACATCAGCCTGCCCAGCACCTCCTCGATCCGCTCGTACTCGCCGATTGCCGCGGCCAGCCTGTCACCCGGCAGCCCGGCAAGCTTGCCCTGCAGCCCAGCCGCGAATGCGCGTGCCGCCTGGTCCGCCCTGGCGAAGTCCGCCTCGACGGCTGGGCTGTCGGGGGCGGGGTATAGGTCCCCAAGGTCCCAACTCGGCAGCTCCTGCGGAGCTGTCTGGCTGGCGGCGGCATCGGCCGGGGCGGTCTGGCGCGTCATGGCGTCCTCGGAGGCTGCAATGCGTATTCATGTAAGATAGCAGCAGCGGGGGTCAAAGGGTTGCGCTCAACGCAGACCGGACAACGGGGAGTGGGTGTGGAGCAGTATCCGATCTGGCCAAACCTGCCGGCGATGATTTTTGCCCTGGCACGCACCTGGCCGGACAGGCCGATGCTGCGGGCGTTTCGCGACGGTGCCTGGCACGGTGTCACCTGGGGCGAGTTCGGCCGGATGGCGGCGTCCTGCGCCCGGCACCTGCGCGGCGCGGGCGTCTCGCCTGGCCATCGGGTGGTGATCGTGTCTGAAAATCGCCCGGAGTACCCGGTTGCCGAGACCGCCCTGATGGCGATTCGCGCCGTTCCGGTTCCTACCTACGTCACCAACACCGTGGCAGACCACGCGCACGTCCTGCACGATTCCGGTGCGCGCGCGGTGATCGTCTCTACCCCTGCTCTTGCCGGCACGCTCCGCGAGGCCGGACGGTTGGCCGATGGCCTCGATCTGCTCGTCGTGATGGACGGCCCGCCAGAGGATGCTGGCGGATCACCGCGGCTCATGCACTGGAGCGCTCTCGTGGCCGATACCGCCCCCCCCGACGATGTCGCCCTGCAGGCCGCGGCGATCGGCGGCAGCACGCTCGCATGTCTGATCTACACGTCCGGCACGGGCGGCGCGCCGAAAGGCGTGATGCTGCCGCATCGCTCGATTCTCTCGAACTGCCGCGGCGCATTCGAACTGTTGCGTCCGTTGCGATTGTGCGATGAGGTTTACTTGTCGTATCTGCCGATATCGCACAGTTATGAACACACTGTCGGCTTGTTCTTCCTGCCCAGTATCGGCACCGAGATCGTCTACAGCCGCGGCGTGGAGCACCTGGCGGCCGACATGCTGGCGGTTCGTCCGACGATCCTGACAGCCGTGCCAAGGGTACTGGAGGTGATCCGGGCCCGCATACTGGCCCAGGTGGCTCGCCAGCCGCCCTGGCGGCAGCGGCTGTTCCGGCATGCGCTTGGGCTTGGACTGAAGTCGCTGGATCATCGCCAGTTGAGCCTCGGCGAGCATCTGCTCGATCTGTCGCTCGACCGGCTGGTACGCGCCAGGGTACGCAGTCGCTTTGGCGGCCGGCTGAAGGCTGTGATGTCAGGGGGAGCGCGGCTGGAGCCGGACGTTGGACGATTCTTTCTCGCGCTCGGGCTGTCGCTTATGCAGGGCTATGGGCAGACCGAGGCGGGCCCGGTCATCAGCGCCAATCCGCCGGACGCCATCCGCATCGACACCGTGGGCCGCCCACTGCAAGGGGTCGATCTGCGCATCGCCGCGGATGGCGAGATCCTGGTGCATGGCGACCTGGTGATGGACGGCTATTGGGGCCTGCCGGACGCCACCATGCAGGCGATCCGCGATGGATGGCTGCATACCGGCGACATCGGCGCGCTCGACGATGCCGGGTATCTGCGCATCACACACCGCAAGAAGGACCTGCTCGTGCTGTCCGGCGGCGAGAACGTCTCGCCGGCGAAGGTCGAGGGCATGCTGATGGCGGAGCCGGAGATCGCCCAGGCCGTGGTGGCGGGCGATGGCCGCTCCTCGCTGACCGCGCTGGTTGTGCCGGCGGACGGTTGCGACGACATGGCGATCGCGCTGGCGGTCGACCGGGTCAACCTGCGGCTTTCCATCACGGAGCGGATCCGCCGGCACGCCATCGTCGCGCCGTTCACCGTCGAGAATGGCCTGCTGACGCCGACGCAAAAGATCCGCCGCATGCTGGTGATCCGCGCCAACCGGGAGGCGCTGGCAAAGTCGCAAGCCTGAGCGGTTCAGCCGGCGACAAAGCCACGGAAAAACCTCGGCAGTTTTCGGCAAAACCGGCGAGGCATGTCTCCTGTATCGGCGGACCATCCGCCGGGCCTAGCGTCGGGTCGTGGCAAACAGCAACCGGTGGAGCAGCCAATGACCGCCTCAGCCGCACGCAAAATCGCGACAACCTGTGCCGTCCTGGGTCTCGCCGTGATCGGAACCGCCGCCACGTCCAGACCCGCCAGCGCCTGGTGGTATCCATACGGTTGGAGCCCCGGCGCGTATGTTCCGCCGGTCGTCGTGGCACCGCCGCCGCCCGCCTATTATCCGCCGCCTGCCTACTACGCTCCGCCGGCCCGCGTCTGGGTCCCGGCGCACTGGCAGGGCAGCTACTGGGTGCCCGGCCACTGGTCCTGAGTCTGTGATGCGCTTCATCGCATCCCCGGGATGCCTGTCGCCAGAGTGGGGCGACGCGTGAAGCGACAACGTAACGCTTCGGCCAGTAGCTAGGACAGACCGTCATGCGCAAGTTCATCGTTGCCGCCGCAATGGTACTCGGACTGATCGCGCTCTGGGCCGCGATCCTGCCGCTGACGGCTCAGCCGGCTCAGAAGCAAACGGCTGTCACCCCCACGACCGTGTCCAAGGCGCTATTCCTCTGCCATAGCCCGAACGGCATCGACCGCGCCTGCGCCGCCGCTCTGGCCAAGGCACTGGTGCTGGAGGCTTCGGACACCAAGCCGGCGGACACGAACGATCGCATGTGCCACGCCAATCCACAGGTGCTCGCGGATCTGTCGCGATCGTAGGTCTCGATCCACGGCTGCGTGGCAGCGGACCGATCGCCAGCCTTGGCGCTGCTCTCATCTGGCCGACATGCAGGCGCCACCGAGCTCAGGCCACCATGTGCGACGGTAATACCAGTTAGCGCGCGGTGACCGAAGGGCGACGGAACAGAGAGATGGAGCGGGATGACTTTGCCTATCGGAGCCGTCCCGCTCCGGCGCGCAGCGCGAGCTTGCACCGGGCCGGCAAATCCGCCTACCACGGCGGTTCAACCGCAGGTTGGGCCGCCGCACCCGCATGTCCCGTTATCCCGATGTCGCGAACACCGACCTGCTCGAGCGCATCCCACTCACCGCCAGGGTCGTGCTGGATGTCGGCTGCAACGGCGGCGCGCTGGGTATGGCGTACCGCCGCCTCAATCCCCGCGCGCTGCTGCTGGGCATCGAGCCCGATCCGGAAGCGGCGGAACTCGCGGCACAGCGGCTGGACCAGGTGGCGACGGTGGATGTCGAGCGGGAGCCGCTGCCGTTCGCGCTGGACCGGCCGGTCGACTGCATCGTGTATGGCGACGTGCTGGAGCACCTGCGGGACCCCTGGAGCGTGCTGCGCCGCCATGCGGAGGTGCTGAGCGACCAGGGCACCATGGTGATCTGCGTGCCGAACCTGCTCCACTGGAGCTTTGCCGACAGGCTGCTGCGCGGCACCTGGGACTACGAGCCGCAGGGACTGCTGGACGAGACGCATCTGCGCTGGTTCAGCCTGGACAGCATGCGCGAAGGGCTGGAGGCCGTGGGCCTGGTACCGCACGATGTCAGGCCGCGCGTGTTCGACGGCGACAAGGCACAGGCGTTCGCCAACGCGATGGCGCCAGCGCTGCGCAACCTGGGCGTCGATCCGGCGGTGTACGCGCAGCGGGCGGCACCGCTGCAATACATCTGGCGCGCGCTGAAGCGCCCGCGGCCGATGCTGGCCGTCGCGTCCAGCATGCTGGCGCCGGTCGGCGGCGTCTCGCACGTACGCGTGGTGTATCCGCTGCAGGCGCTGCGCAGCGATCCCGGCGTGTTGACCCAGATCGGCGTGTCCGAGATCGCCGCCCCGGGACCGGACACGCCGCACATCTTCATCCTGCATCGGCCGCTGCTGTCGGGCGAGCAAGGAGCCAAGGTGATCGGCCGGCTGCTGTCCGAGGGCTGGATCATCGTCACCGAATTCGACGACCATCCCGATCATTTCGGCATGCTGGCGGCCAGCGACCAGCTTGCGTTCAGCGGGGTCCATGCGGTGCAGGTGAGCACGCCGGCGCTCGCCGCCATCCTGCGCGCGCGCAACCCCGAGGTTGCGGTGTTCCCGAACGCCATTCGTGCGCTGCCGGAGCTACGCAATTTCCTCGATCCGCGGGCGCTGACATTGTTCTTCGGTGCGCTGAACCGCGAACGCGACTGGGCGCCGCTGATGCCGGTGCTGAACGAAGTGGCGCACAAGCTGGGCGAGAAGCTGCGCTTCAGCGTGGTACACGACCAGGCGTTCTTCGAGGCGCTGCACACGCCGCACAAGCAGTTCACGCCGACCTGCGATCACGAGACGTATATGGGGCTGCTGGGTCAGTGCGAAATCTCGCTGATGCCGCTGACGGACACGCCGTTCAATCGCGCCAAGTCGGACCTGAAGTTCATCGAGGCTGGTGCCTGCCGGGTCGCCGCGGTGGCGAGCCATGTGACGTATGCCGACAGCATCGAGGATGGCCGGACCGGGCTGTTGTTTCACGATGCGGAGGCGTTGCGCGACCGGCTGCTGCGCCTGGTGGCGATGCCGGAACTGGCGCGCGCGCTGGGCGATGCGGCGCGGCAGTATGTCGCGGGCGAGCGGATGCTGGCGTATCAGGTGGCGCAGCGGATCGCCT
Source organism: Acetobacteraceae bacterium (assembly GCA_036555825.1). GTDB lineage: Bacteria > Pseudomonadota > Alphaproteobacteria > Acetobacterales > Acetobacteraceae > JAMXLO01. Next base: position 8,050 of record DATBKQ010000507.1, read on the forward strand.
GGTATCGCTCTTTGTGGGCACGGCGCGAGGAACTGAACCGGGCGTTGCGGGCTCGGCTTGGCGAACTGCTATCGCCGCGCGCGACCGAGGCTCATGGCGACAGCCTTGTCCGGTGAACGCTTCAGGTGGACAGCGGACCTAGCCGACGTGGCGCCCTAGTGGCAGCGAAGGGGATAAGCAGGCCACTGAAAACAAAGAGCCAGTGTCCCGGTTTCGTCCGCATCCCAAGGCAGCGAACCTCGGAATCGGAACGCTAGGCGCGCATGCCGGTCACCCCGTTTCAGCGACCGACGTCCTGAAAGCAGATGTGAGCGCCGACGCGACGTCTTTGCAGCGATTACACGCGATAACATCCCTTCTCGCGTATTATCAAGCGGCTCCAACGGCTGCCCGATAGCAGGCTAAAGCAAGCCCGGGATCGGTCGATGTGTAAGGTAATGTTCCTCAAAGCCTGCGAGCGCTGACAGCGACGCGAGGTCATGAATAACAACATGCTGGCCTTCAATCGTTGCGAGTCCTTCCTCACGAAGGCACCGAATCATGCGGTTGATATGCGGTACGCTGAGGCCTAGCACATCAGCGACAAATTCCTGCGTCAGAGGGAGCGTATAAGATAGCTCGCCGGCCAAACCTGCTGCACGCAGCCGTGCCAGAAGCTCCAAGAGCAGGTGAGCAAGCCGCTCGTATGCCGAGCGACGGCCAAGGTTGACAAGGTGTTCGCCGTACATTGCAGCGTCGCTCGCGGTGCACCAGAATAGCGCTGCACCGAGCCGAGGAAATTCGGCAAACAGGCCGGAAAGTTTCTCGAACGATACGGGCGATAGAACCACGTCGGTCAATGAAGAAACGGAGTTCACGGCAACGTCGAACAGGCACGCCGGAACACCAATGAAGTCTCCCGGCAACCCCAGATTCAAGACCTGCCGCTTGCCGTCCGGCAGCACCTTATACCGCGAGACGACACCACTGCAGAGGATGAAGAGGCATTCGTAGCGACGGCCGGCGATGATGATCTCTCTGTGTCGCTGGACCTTTCGGGTCGGCTCGTGCAGGCTGTTGAGGTATGCGACTTCGCCGGTCGTGAGCGCCAGGTAAGAGCTCAGCTTCTGCACCAATGGGAATGGCGCTGCGGGAGCATTCGACAACGGTGACGGCGCTGTCCTTTCGGCCACGGGACAATCCTCGCGCGGGGCGACTTCGTCATCCGATTTGCTGGAACGGACCGGGCAGGCACGTCGCCACCCAGTATCCCAATGTCGAGGTGGAAGCAAGGCTCTTCGATTAATCTAAATCAATGCACTGGGTTGTGGCAGGGTTGACTTGTCTTATGGCAAGACCTCGTGCGCCGAGCACCATGGAAAAGGATGAGCGGGAATTGGACATACATTGCGGCGTCGACCTGGAATGGTGCACCTCCAACAACGTCGGAAGCATTGTGACGCCTGCCGGCAACGTGCCTTACTCGGCACTGGGCTGGACGCAAGACGGCGCCGCAGGGCCTAACCCAGAGGTCCTGCTAATCGCCGCCATATCCTCCTGCTACAGCATTACGCTGGCCAATCTCCTTCAGGCCGCCGCCTTGCCGCAGAAGCATATATCGGTCCACGCCGACGGTGTAATCGGCAGCGATCTTGGCCGAGTGCAGTTCACTCGTGTGACGGTCAACCCCACGATCCGTGGCGCGGACGCTCTCCGGCGCGACGCCTACCAAAAGGCCGCTCTTGCGGCGCGTGATGATTGCCTCATCGGCAGGTCAATACGCGGCAACGTCGCATACGTCGTCGGAGACGTTGCGTTGCCACAGTCCACCGACTGATACCGGTTCGCAGCCGCGCAAATCCAAGTGCTGAACGGCATTAACCTGGATCATAAAACTGGGTCAACGACGGCGAATTCCACCTCCCATATGGTCCGCGACAGCGAGGCACCGCCCGCAATGGCGCTGTAAAGCAACTACTCGCAGAGGGAGGACGAGCCCATGAGGAAGACGGCTGTGCAAGGGCCGAGCCGGCGTTCACTGCTTCGTGCATCTCTGGGAGCAGCAACCGGCTTCACATTAGCTCGACCATTCATCGCCAACGCCGCTGCGAGCAGTGCCACTGTGTGGTGGGTGCAGGGCTTCGTGCCCGAAGAGGATACCGCCTTCCAGGAGATGGTGGCGGCCTACGAAAAGCAGAGCGGCAACAAGCTCGACTACAGCATCATTCCCTTCGCTCCGCTGCGCCAGAAGATCATCTCGGCGATCACCAGCGGGGTTGTTCCCGACCTGATAAGCGCGACGCCGCCCGAGGTGGTGCCGCTGCAGTCCTGGGAAAACCGGCTCGTCGACGTCACCGAGGTGGTCGAAACGCAGAAGTCCAAGATGTTGCCCATCGCGGCGGCGTCCGGAAGTTGCTATAACCAGGTCGAGAACAAGCGTAGTTATTACGGCGTGCCGTTCTCGGGCGCAGTGACCCCGTTCCATGTCTGGCGAACTCTTGTCGAGAAGGCCGGCTACAAGGAGTCGGACATTCCGAACACGTGGGATGCGTTCATCGAATTCTTCAAGCCGGTGCAGAAGAAGCTGCAGGAACAGGGCATGAGGCACACCTATGCCAGCGCCTTCGTGATCAGCACTATCGGCAACGACCCGACCAACACGTTCCAGCAATTCATGATCGCCTATGGCGGGAAGAACATCGTCACCAAAGAGGGGAAGTTCAACGGCAGGGACCCGCAGATACACGAGGCGGTCGTCAAGGCGGTGGATCGCCTGTCGACGCTCTACAAGGACGGCTTCATTCCGCCGAGCTCGGTCAACTGGAATGACGCCGACGACAACAACGCACTCCACGCCAAGCTCTGTGTCATGGATTACGACGGCACACTATCGACCGAGCTGGCTATGCTGCGCAAGCAGAAGGCCGAATATAACGACGTGCTGACCATCCCGCCGCTGCTGCACAATGACGGCTCACAGATGGCAACCCAGTATGGCGTGAACTGCGCCATAATCCCCAAAGGCGCGGCGAACATCGAGGTGGCGAAGGACTTCGCCAAGTACCTGATCCGGCCCGATGTCAACGGCAAGTACCTCAAGGGCGGCCTCGGCCGCAACTTGCCGATCTTCCCCGAGCTGGTCAAAGACGACCCGTTCTGGATCGACCCGAAGCAGGATTCACACCGACCTCCCTACGTGACGGAAGGGTTCGGCGGCGGAGAGTTGGTGCCATTTTACTACATCCATAATCCGGCGTGGGCTAAGGTGCGCAGCGAACATCCGTTCAATGTCGCCATCCACGACGTCATCAAAGAAGGCGCCAAGCCGCTGGACGCAGTTGCCAAGGCGTACGCGCGAATTGAAGAGATCTTCTCGACCTTCGAAATCAAGGCCTGAAGGGACTCTACATGCCGGATGGTGCATCGGCCATCAGGACCGTCCAGGTCCTGCCCCGCTGGGGGTTCGCAAACGTCGAAGCGCGGCGGCGACACTTCTGGCGGGGCCATTTGCAGGGTTCGGAATACGCGTGGGCGCTTGCCTTCTGCGTGCCCTATGTCGCGGTATTCCTGATCTTCGTCGCCTATCCTGTCGGCTTCGGCATCTGGATGGGCAGCAAACCCACGCTCTATGCCTCGCTGTTCTCCGATCCGATCTACCTGGAGACGGTGGTCAACACCGCGCTGTTCCTCGGCATCGCGATCAATCTGAAGCTGTTCCTTGCGCTGCTGCTGTCCGGCTTCTTCATGCGGAAGGGGTGGTGGAACAAGGCGCTGCTGATGGTGTTCGTGCTGCCTTGGGCGGTGCCGTCGCTGCCGACCTACATCTCGATCCACTGGATGCTGAATGGCGAGTGGGGCCTGATCAACAACCTCGGCTGGCACCTGTTCGGCATCACCGGGCCGGACTGGCTGACCGACCGCTGGACCGCGCTCGGCTCGGTGATGGTCTCGCATGTCTGGAAGTGGCTGCCGTTCTGGACCGTGATCCTGCTCGCCGGCAGGATGGCGATACCGAGTGAAATCTATGAGGCGGCGAAGGTCGACGGCGCCACCGGCCTGCGCATGTTCGTCCACGTGAGCTTCCCGCTGCTGGCCAACCTCTATCTGATCTGCACGCTGCTCTCGACGATCTTCTCGCTGGGCGACTTCAACTCGGTGTACTTCGTCTCTGGCGGCGGACCCGCCGACTCGACACACGTCCTGGCGACTCTCGGCATCCGCTACGCCTTCGACCTGGCCCAGCCGCGGCTCGGCGTGGCGGCGGTGATCTCGGCGCTGCCCCTGCTCATCCCTCTGGTCACCATCCTGATGCGCAAGTTCCGCACTGCACAGGTGCAGCTATGAGCAGCACCACCATTGGCGAGTTCCGCCCGGCCGCCATCGCATCGCAGTCGATGCGCCGGTCGGCCCGGCGGCGGCGGCACCTGTCCAATACGCTGGCGGGGATCTTCAGCGTCGTCGTGCTGATCTGGACCATCCTGCCGCTCTACAACATCGTGATGGTCTCCCTTGAGAACAACAGCGATGTGTTTTCCGACAAGCTGTTACCATCAGCTCCGTCGTTCGATGGCTATTGGGTGGTCTTTACCCAAGGCTACTGGTACTTAGAGGATTTCTGGCACCAGTTCGGCAACAGCATCTATGTCGGCGCCGCGACCACGTTCCTGACCCTGGCGATCGCCTCGGCGGTCAGCTTTTCGATCTCGCGGATGCGCATCCGGCACGGCTGGATGCTATCGAACGTGGCACTGCTGACCTATGTGATCCCACAATCGTTCCTGGCAATTCCGTTCTATCGGATCATGCAGAGCTACGGGTTGACCAACAACCTGTGGTCGGTCATCGCGGCCATGGTCACCTTCGCCACGCCGTATGCGATGTTCATCTTTCAGCAGTATGCTCGCAGCATCCCGATCGAGCTTGACGAGTCGGCCAGGATCGACGGCGCCTCTCCCGTGCAGATCTACTTCCGCATCTATCTGCCATTGATGGCACCGGCACTTGTCGCAGTTGGCACCTATGCTCTGCTGCTCGCCTGGAACGAGTACCTGTATCAGTTCCTCATGCTGTCGGATAAGAGGAGCATGACCGTGCCGGTGGCATTGGCCGCGTTCCTCAATAGCGACGAGGCGCCGTGGAACTACATGATGGCGACGGCGATCGTCTACGCGCTATTGCCGATCGCAATCTACTATATTGTTCGCGGCCGGATGACCGCCGGCCTGACGGTGGGCGGGGTCAAGGGCTAGGGCCCCCTCACCACCCCGCGCCGCGGGCCTATCCCTTCACCGCGCCCAGGGTCAGCCCTGACGCCATGAAGCGGCGCAGTGCATAGAACACCGCAATCGGCGGCAGGGAGTAGATGACCGCCGCAGCCATCATGAAATTCCAGGGCGAATCGTCGTTCTCAAAGAACTCGGCCATGGTAATCGCCACGGTCTTGTGCGCGCGCGAGGTCAGCAGCAGAAACTGGTAGAGGTACTCGTTCCAGGCGAGCAGCAGCGCAAAAGTTCCTGCCGCCGCCAGCGCGGGCGCCATCAGCGGAATGTAAATGTACCGATACACCTGCCACGGCGACGCGCCATCGATGCGACCTGCCTCGTCAAGTTCCATCGGGATCAACCGCCCGTACCACTGCAGGACCAGCAGCGTGCAAGGCAGACTGAATACCACGTCAACGGCGATCACCGACCCCAGGTTGTCCATCAACCCATAACTGTGCATGAGGCGGTCGAACGGGATCACGAGAAAATACGCCGGGACGGCGTAGACAAGCAGCGCCGCGTTTGATGACACCCAACTGCGGCTCAGCCGCATCCGGCCCAGCGCGAAGCTCGCGGCGGAGCCGATCGCCACGTTCAGGACCATGGCGGTGATGCCGATATATAGGCTGTTGCCGAACTGGTGCCAGAAATCCGCGAGGTACCAGTAGCCCTGGAACAGCACCGCCTCGAAGGCTTCCAGACTGGGATCCGGCGGAATGATGTAGCCGGCGAATTCGGTGGTGCCCTGCGAATCGAGGGCGATCAGAACCATGTTGTAGATCGGCAGCAGCCACCAGATCAGCAGCACGGCGCCCAGCATCAGCGACCCCGCCTCGACCAGGAGCCGGCGCACCCGCCTCCTTGGTCGCGGACGGATCGGGCGGCCGCACAGGAGCGCTGCGCTCAAAGCTGCACCTCCCGCGTCTGCAACGTACGCATCAGTCCCACGGCAAGCGGGATCAGCAGCGGCAGGGCCGACAGCGATGCGGCAATGCCGAGGGCAGGTTTGCCGTCGTCCAACATGGAATCGACGCCGAACGTCGCCAGGACGTCAGTCGATCCGTCGGGCGCGCCGCTCGACACCATGTCCGGCGTGACGAAATCCCCGATCATCCAAAGCGCCGCCAGCAGCGTGCAGGCCAGATAGAGGTTCGCCAGCAGCGGCACCACCAGACGCGAGAAGCGCTGGAAGCCCGAGGCGCCATCGATGGCGGCCGCGTCATACAGATCCTGTGGGATCGCCATCCGACCCGCCAGCAGTATCAAGGTCCAGAACGGCATGGTCTTCCAGGTCGAGGCCAGGATGTTGGATCCGAGCGCGCTCCAATAGTTGTTGAACCAGTCCGGCCCGTCGAAACCGAACAGGTGCCAGCAGAGCGCGTCGATATAGCCCGGATAGATCAGCATCCAGTGGATGGAGATGAAGGCGGGCTGCGCCGGCAGTGCCCAGGGCAGCATCGAGAGCACCAGTAGCGCCTTGATCCACCAGCGCCGTCGCATGAAGAAACCGGACAGCAGCAGGGAAAGGAACATGGTGATGTTCACGCCGATGCCGACGTAGAGCAAGGTCGTCACCAACGCATCGCCGTACTCGTCGCTGGCGAACAGTTCGGCGTAAAGTGATGGCGCACTGGCCATCCAGAGACCGTACGCGACGGGATAGGCAGCGAAGACCAGCAGGACGGCCACATAGGGAACAACAAAGGCGATCGCCCAGGTGCGCTCCGAGCCCTGCAGATACCTGTGCCAGCCGCGCGGATGGTAGCCACCGGGCTGCGTCCAGCTCAAGGCGATGGCCTGCTGCATGTCGGCTATGCCCACTCGATCGACCCAGCCGTCGTAGTAGCCGATAGCGTCCTCGCGCGACCGAGGAGCGTCACGAGGCCGCACCGCATTGTCGACAACTCCTTAGTTCTGTGCTTTGACGCCTGTGCCTCCCGCCGCGAAAATGAGAGCGGCAATCTGGTTGCTGTTCAACAGAAGATCGGCCGAACGACCGCAATCGTCATGGTTGTTGCTCGTTTGCACGCCGGCCCAATGAACCCGGAAGATTCGGCTAGGGTTGAACTGCGATGTCTCCACCACCAGGCTGCCGCCTGATTTTTGCATCGTTTCCACGTCGAGGATGCACGACATGCTGTCGGGGGCGATGGCCCGCCTGACGGCGAAGGAGGCAGTAATGACCGGCGGTACCCGGGTAGCCGGTAAAGCTATGATATCGCCTGTCTGTGGCGCTCTTCTGTCGGCTAACCGCAGGCCCGCCATCAACAGGATGCCCTCGGTTATGACGGCGGCCATGACCATGAACGCGCTGTACCGTTCGCCAGACTTACGGTCGTTGGTGGGAGTCACGGCTTGCTTTTCCTCGGTTCGAGGGATTGACTTCCTGCAACGAAGACGGCGCGACGTTCGTCTCGCTTCCCACGTTTCGTGGACATGCCGCATGCCCCAAGCCGTTGTCCGCAAGCTGGTTCCGCCGGTGCCACTTCGCTCTTGCCGGCGGCCGAAGGCCGAACGTATTGGCACGTGAAGCGGCGTCGCACAGGACGCATACTCGCGGTCCTCCATCTCCGCCGCCACAATCTGCGATATTAATCCAGACTAATGTGCTGTCTTTGCTCTGTCCCGAATTGCCATTCAAGCTGATCAACCGTTAGCAGTTGGCGAGGAGGGCTATCCCACCTTCTGCGTTGAATGCCATTCCGCCTAGCCAACGTCGATAATTGCGGCGCCGCCCAGTCACAGCCTCGCGAAACCGAAGGAGCAATCGCCTTGGCGTACACCCAACGATACGAGCCACGTGAGACGGAATGCCCTATTTGAACGCTCGACTACAGCAGCTTCGGGCCGCCGGTCAGTGCGTCGGATATGTCCGCGGCCAAGTGATCTCGCTCGGGGGACCAGGTGGCTCCGGGGGCCCCTTCTTGCCGCACGCCGCCAGCAGGGCGCAGGCCAGCAGCGCTGCCGCGAGCAACGTCGGCTTCATGCCAATGCCGCCTGCCAGCGCGCCGCCTCGCGCGCCACGTTGGCCGGCGCGGTGCCACCGAAGCTCAGGCGCGAGGCAACCGACGCGTCGACCGTGAGGACCGAGAACACATCGGCGGTGATGCGCGGCTCCTCCGCCCGCATTTCGGCTAGGGTCAGTCCGGTCAGATCGCAGCCCTTGGCCTCGGCCCGCGCGACGAGGCGGCCGGTGACGTGGTGCGCGTCGCGGAACGGCAGTTTGGCGACGCGCACCAGCCAGTCGGCGAGGTCGGTCGCGGTGGCGAAGCCGGCGCCGGCGAGGTCGCGCATGCGCGCCGTGTCCGGCGCCATGTCGCGCACCATGCCGGCGACCGCGGCGAGCGACAGCGTCCAGGCGCAGGCGGCGTCGAACACCGGCTCCTTGTCCTCCTGCATGTCCTTGGCATAGGCGAGCGGCAGGCCCTTCATCACGGTGAGCAGCGCGACGAGGCCGCCGGTGATCCGGCCGGTCTTCGCGCGCACCAGCTCGGCGGCGTCCGGGTTGCGCTTCTGCGGCATGATCGAACTGCCGGTGGTGAAGGCGTCCGACAGCCGGATGAAGCGCCAGGGCGCGGAGCACCAAATCACGATCTCTTCGCCGAAACGCGACAGGTGCATGGCCGAGATCGCCGCGGCGGCCACGAACTCCAGCGCGAAGTCGCGGTCGGAGACGGCGTCCAGCGAGTTGGCGGTGGGCCGGTCGAAGCAAAGTGCCTGGGCGGTCGCGGCGCGGTCGATCGGGAACGAGGTACCGGCGAGCGCCGCGCTGCCCAACGGGCACTCGTTCAGCCGCCGGCGGCAGTCGGCCAGGCGCCCGCGGTCGCGATCGAGCATCTCGACATAGGCCAGCAGGTGGTGGCCGAAGGTGACCGGCTGCGCGGTCTGCAGATGGGTGAAGCCCGGCATCGGATCGCCGGCGTATGTCGCGGCACGATCGGCGAGCGCGCGCATCACGTCGGTGAGCTGCGCCGTCAGGCCGTCGATCGCGTCGCGCACCCAGAGGCGGAAGTCGGTCGCGACCTGGTCGTTGCGGCTGCGCGCGGTGTGCAGGCGGCGGCCGGCCTCGCCGATGTGTTCGGTGAGCCGCGCCTCGATGTTCATGTGGATGTCCTCGAGCGCGGCGTCGAACGGGAAGCGGCCGGTCTCGATCTCGTGCGCGATCGCGGCTAGACCGGCGCGGATGCCCTGCTCATCTTGTGCGCTGATGACCCCGACCTTCGCCAGCATGGTGGCGTGCGCCAGCGAGCCCCGGATGTCCTGCCGCCACAGCTTGCGGTCGAAGCCGATGGAGGCGTTGATCTCCTGCATCACCAACGAAGGACCGGCGGCGAAGCGGCCGCCCCATTGCGGGTTGGCAGCCTCGTTCCGCTGTTCGGGCGTGTCGCTCACGTGCGGTGTCCTATGACGATGTCGCTGTCGCGCCGGCATCTGTTGACGGCGGCCGGGACCCTAGCGGCGGCGTTTGGCGCACGCAAACCGCACGCGCAGGAACTGGAGGACCTGGCCGGCGCCCTGAAGCTGACCGATCCGCCGGCGCCGGTGCCGGCCATCAGCTTCGTTGCCGCCGACGGATCCGAGCATCATCTGACGGAGTTCCTGGGCCACGGCATGGTAGTCAACCTGTGGGCAACGTGGTGCGCGCCGTGTGTGGCCGAGATGCCGGCGCTGGCGGCGCTGTCGAAGACGTTGGCGCCGGACGATATCGCGGTGCTGCCGCTGTCGTCCGATCGTGGCGGGGCAACGGCGGTGGAGGCGTTCTATCGGCAGCACGGCATCACCGGGTTGCCGGTGCTGCTCGACCCCAAGGGGGCAGCGGCGCACGCTTGGCATGCGCGCGGCATTCCCACCAGCCTGATCATCGACCGGCAGGGGCGCGAGCGCGCGCGGCTGGAGGGCGCGGCGGACTGGTCCACGCCGGCCGCCGCGGCGCTGGTGCGCAAGCTGGCCTAGTATCCGATCGCAGAGGAGCGTGAGTCGCTTGCGGCCACGCTCTGCCGCGTGAATCGGATACTTGAACAAGGGAGCACGTATCGACTTTCATCGAAAGTCGACACTAGTCTAGCCCGCCGGCATGGCAGACCGCGCGGCGCCCCATACGCCGGAAAGGTTTCCTGAGCAGCCACTGATCGAGGACAATGGGTGACGCGCCATGGCGATCGAAATAAATGGGATGGCACATGTTGTGCTGACCGTGAGTAACTTTCCTGCCGCACGAGCTTTCTATGGCAGGCTTCTGCCTCGGTTCGGAATGACGCCTGTGTTCGACGGGGATCGGTTTTTCTATTGCGTAGGTGGCCGGACGGCAATCGGCATTGAACCCTGTGCGGCGGAACATCAAAACGAACGCTTCGTGCAGCAGCGTGTCGGGCTGCACCATCTCTGTCTGCGGGCGCGTTCGCGTGAACACGTTGACCGCTGCGCGGCGGCGGTCAAGGAGATCGGCGGGACCGTCGTTCGCGGGCCGGAGGAGGGAACCTGGGCGCCGGGATATTACTCGGTCCTGTTTGAGGATCCGGACGGCATCCGGTTAGAGATGTGCTTCGTTCCGGGAGCCGGTGTCCTGGAGACCGGCGTGTCCTTTGATCCCGGTGATGGTTACGTCGGGGTGCGCTGAGGAGCAGCGATGCCATCCTAGCTTGGCTGGTGATGGCACCTACTTCAGAAATGCGAGAACGGCAGTCCAGGATGCCATTGCGGCATCGGCGTTGTAGCCGGGTGCACCCGGTGGCTGTTGATCGCCGTCAGACAAGCCGCGCATGTCAAATCCATGGCGGGCTCGGGAATATATGATCATGCGCAGCCGACCCGGCGGCATCCCCTTTGCCACAATTTCGCACAGGTTGGGAAACGCTATGTCGTCCCGCTCGCCCAGAAGCATCAATCCGGCGACTGAAGTCGACCATGGAGCCGCTCCGCGGCATACGGGGTAGTAGAGCACGGCCTTGGTGAACATTGGCGGAGCTGGCATTGTCCGCAGTGCTGCGAGCACACCACCGGCACCATAGGACCAACCGACAACCGAGACTCTGCGTTCGTCGATGTCAGATTGCGTTCGCGCCCAGGCCGCAGCCTCCAGAATATCCGCACTCACCTCTGCCTGCGATACGTGGGCGCAGTTGCCCTGCATTCGCCGGCCGACATAGTCCACGAACACGACCGCATAGCCTGCCTGCTGCAATTCAGCCGCTCTTTCCTCGTATAGGTTCACCCCGTTGGTTGCACCGAAACCGGAACAGCCCGGTACAATCAGGACCGCCGGATGAGGACCACTTTCTGCTGGCAACAGAGTGCGGAATGCTTCATCCGCGATCGCCACCACACACTGTGACGGTCCGCAGAGCACAATGGCGATTGCGGCCAGCCATCTGATTGCAGCGGTAATTGGCGTACTCCTCCTGGCCGATTATTCCGCCTTCTTCGGATGTGCAATCAACCAGCGGTCAGTGTCATGGAAATCAACATGGACCTCTCGGTTACGAAATGCCACAAGCCGCCATCAAAACACCAACAATACGTCCCCTTGTAGCCTCGCCACGGCACAAAATCCTCGGGCGATCGGCGGATGAACCATGCCGCCGGAACGAAAGGAGCCAGGACAATGCGTCGGCTTATTCTAGGGACGATGGCAGCGGCAGCGATGACTGTCGGTATCTCGGCGGCTGGATTTGCCGCTCCGGCCTTCGGTCCGCGTGACCACGGTGGTCCGGACGCGCGAATCACCAATGTTCATCCGGTCGATTATAATTGGCACCATCATCACTACCAACATCGAGAGTGGGATCGGCATCACCACCGCTGGCACTACTACGATTGAACGTGGCTTCGCGCCGGAATGGCCCGGTTCACGAAGCGAACCGGACCATTCCTGCCGGCGGCTTGCCGTGACGACCGACCGCTCCGCCTCAGGTCATCATGCGCTAACTGACGGGGGACCGGCGGTAAGCTTTTCCGAGGATATAGGCGACGCCTTCCGGTCCCACCTGGGCGGTGTGCTGACAGCCCGCCGGCAACTCACAGCGATCGCCGCTTCGGAACGTTTCCGGCTTGTTTTCCCGGGTCAGCGTGATCTCGCCGCTCAGCACCATGATACGCAGGTCGAAATCATGCGCGTGCAAGTCCTCGGCGAAGCCACCCTTCTGGCCGCCATGCATGACCTCGAAGCCCTCACGGCGCAGGTCGCTTTCGAACGCCTCCCGGGTCAACGCCCCGCCGTTGCGCCGGCGGCCGGAGATGAAGGCAACGCCCTCAGGGCCAACGTGCTCGGCGTGCATACAGCCAGCAGGCACTTCGCAGCACTGCCCAGCGCGGAAGGTTTCCGCCGAATTGTCACGGGTGATGGTGATCTCGCCGCCAAGAACATAAAGCTTGGCGTCGAAGTCATGGCAGTGATTGGCTTCCGTGGTATTCGGCTTCAGGCTCGCATTCACAATGCTGAAGCCATCGCGCCGTAACTCGGCTTCGAATGCTAGACGGTCCATTGGTTTCCCCCGGGTTGTGCGTCGTCTATAGCAATCGTTCCAGACGGAATGGTCGAAGCGACGGTCGGCACAGACTGTGGCTGGAAACGCAGCACACACACTGGTAAACTTCCTGGGCGTCCGGGGCAAGAGCGGTGCTGAACCATAATGCTGCGTGGGCGGCCGGACCGCACGCCGCGTCATGAGCGGGATGTGCAAATTCTCATTCCATCCTGCCAATGCGCCATGCCGATGATCTTCGCGGGCACGCTTCCGTGCCGCATGATCTCCGCGACAGCCGGAAACACCGCCCGCGCCGCGGCCGGAACCGCCACCCAGTCTTTCGCCTCCGGCCGCCCCAAATACCAGTCGAACGGCTGACTGCCTGGCCCGATCGGCTGACCGACGATCAGGCGACCGACCATCCCGGCCGCCTCGTGCGGCGCGCAGTAGTAGTCATAGACACCCGGCACCGTCAGGGTCACGTTGAAATCCTCGCCGGGCTGCAATACATCGGATGACCACGGGCGCGCCGCTCTGGGGATACGCAGCGAATGCTCGGCATTGTCCGGATGATACGCGGCGGTCGTGTGGTAATTCGCTTCGCAATGGAAGCGCACCATCTGGCCGGGCTGAATAAGCAGCCCGACCGGATCGAAGCCGACATGCGCCCCATCTGCGTCGCTTCGCATGCGAATTGTCACCGGCACGCCGGCCGGGGACGCGCCGGTGTGTGCGATCACGAAAGCGCCGCCCAATCCCAGCAGATGACGGCGCGCGAAGATCACTTCGCGACGGCCGCTTCGTCGGCCTTCGACACGTGCCACAGCACGATGTGATAGTGCGGTTGTTCCACACCGGGATGACCTGCATTGTAGTACAGATCAACATGGTCGACTGGGGCGCCGACCGCGCCGATGTCGGAGAGCTTCTTGTGTTCGTCGAAGTCCTTCAGCGGCACCATGTAGATGGTGCTGACCAGGCGGCCGCTGTGGTCATAGGCCAGGAAAGGACCGGCGGGCAGGGTTTTCGGATCGACGTACAGCGTCCCCATTCCCGGCAGGAAATCCGGCAGTTTCACCAGTTCGCTTACCTTGCGGAACGGGGCCGGCGGCGGGGCGTGGTCCGGTGGAGCGGCTTCCGCCGGCGGAAGGGCGAGGCAAAACAGGGCCGCGGCAGCCATAGCGCTGCGTAGCATGGTCGGTGTCCTTTCGGGTTGAGGGTAAGGTCTTCAGTCAGCCTTGGCTGACGCGCGCGGTATGTCGAGACGCGCCAGCACGGCATCCGTCAGCCGTGCGCAACGGGTGCCGCCGAACGGAAAGGCGCCTTCCAGCACCGTCGCGAAGGTGTCACCAATGGTGGCGCGCAGGCGCTCATTGGCACGATGCAAGCGTGTCTTCACCGTCGCGGCCGGGATCTCCAAGGCAGTCGCGGTCTCTTCGATGCTCATCTGCTCGACGACGCGCATCATGAACACGACGCGATAGGGCGGCGCCAGTGCATCGATCGCCTGCTCCAGCATGCGACGAATTTCCGCGCGGGCCGCAGCATGCTCCGGTCCGGCCGCCGGCGGCATGGTGGCGGAACCTGGATGGTCGGTCGGCAGCACATCGGCGACCGGATCCAGCTCGACCGTCGATGTGCGGCGATCGGCGCGCCGCAGCGCCTCGTTGATGGCGATGCGGGCGAGCCAGGTGCCCAGACCCGCTTCACCGCGATAGTCGCGCGCGGCAGCGAACGCGCGCAGCCAGGTGTCCTGGACGACCTCTTCCGCCTCGTGATCGTCGTGCAGAATGCCGCGCGCGATGCGCCAGAGTGTCTGGTTGTGGCGCCGCATCGCGGCCGCCGCCGCATTGCCGTCGCCGCGATGCAACGCCCGCAACAGGGTCACGTCGTCGGCGTGCGCCGCGGTCACTCCGTCAGGCATGGTGGGGTCTCCGTCCGCGCCGAACCTTCAATGCGCATTGGACCGGCGGCGGGCGGAAAAGGTTCCCGGATTTCTGTCACCCGCGTCCTGGGGCGATGAACTCCCAGGGCGCGTATTCCTGGGCGATGTCGGTCGTGACCTCGATGAGTGCAGGGGAATTGGCGGCGAGCGCCTCGCGCAGCGCGCCGCGCAGCCCGTCGGCGTCGCTGGCACGCCACGACGGTACGCCGAAGCTTTTGGCGTACATCTGGAAGTCCGGATTGCGCAGCACGGACCCGGCATCGCGACCCTGGAACAATCGGCGCTGATCGCGCAGCACGTTGCCGTAGGAGCCGTTGTTGAACAGGACCGTGACGAGGTTGATGCCGAACTGCATGGCTGTGGCGAGTTCGGCGCCGCCGAACAGGAAGCCGCCATCGCCGGTCACTGCCACCACCGGGCGATCCGGCATCGCCACCTTTACGCCGAGTGCCGTGGGGAACCCGGCGCCGAGAGTGCCGGAAAAACCGGAGGTGATCAGCGTGCGCGGCGAATGGATCGGGAAGCCGAACCAGGAGACGTAGCCGACCTGGGTCATTTCATCGCACAGAATGCCGTTCTCTGGCAGCACATCGCGGATCGCGGCAAGAAACGCCATCTGCGGCTGCACTTTCTGAATGGCCTGCGCGGTATCCGCCTTGGCACGCGCGATGATCTCGGCGCGCGCGCGATCGTTGCGTGGCGCGACAATCGCGCTGAGCGCCCGGGCCGCATCGGCGGCATCGGCAACGATCGGAATGTCGGCCTTCAAGCGGCGCATCTCGGCCGGGTCGATGTCGATCCGGGCGACCTTCAGGCCGGCGGGCGCGGCGCCCCAGCGCGACATCGGCACTTCCAGCCTGGTGCCGAACGCGACCAGCGCGTCGGTCTGCGGCCAGAGCCGGTAGGCGGAGGCGATGGTGAGGCCGAGTGGATGGCGGTCATCGACAATGCCGCGCCCGCTGCGGAACGAAACCACAGGGGCGTTGATGCGTTCGGCGAGCGCGCGGATCTCGGCGGCCGCATGCAGCGCGCCGCCGCCGACCCAGAGCATCGGCGCCTTCGCCTCATTCAGCAGCTTCGCCACCGCGGCGATGCGGTCCCGGTCGGGCAGCGGTTTGGGATGCAGCGGCAACGGATCCTGCGGCGTGACCTCGGCCGAGGCACCGAACTGGTCCCACGGCATTTCCAGCGCCACCGGCCCGGGCCGGCCCGACAGCATCTCCTGGAAGGCCCGCGCGGTCAGATACGACGCCTGGCTGGGATGCTCGATGCGCTCGGCCCATTTCAGCAGGCTGCGCAACGTC
>DATBKQ010000508.1:0-7163 GCA_036555825.1 Acetobacteraceae bacterium
GCGGGTCAGATTCACGGCGGCGTGGCGCAGGGCGTGGGTCAGATCCTGATGGAGCAGGTGGTTTACGACCGCGACTCCGGCCAGCTCCTGACCGCGAGCTTCATGGACTACTGCATGCCGCGCGCCGACGACCTGTGCAGCATGCGCATCGTGTCGAACCCCGTGCCCACGCAAGGCAACCCGCTCGGCGCGAAGGGCGCGGGTGAGGCCGGCTGCGTCGGCGCGCTGCCCGCGGTGATGAACGCCATCATGCATGCGCTGGAATCGGTCGGTGTGCGGGAACTCGACATGCCCGTCACCAGCGATCGGATCTGGCATGCGATCCGCGACGCGAAGGCGGCCTGACATGCACGAACTGCGGCGCGGCGCCGAGTACCGGCAAGCTCTCCGCGATGGCCGCAAGGTGTGGGTCGTCGGTGAAGGCGCGGTGGAGGATGTCGCCATCCATCCGGCCACGTGCGCCATGGTGGAAGAATACGTGGCCTGGTACGACCGTCACTTCGATCCGGTGTGGCGCGATGTCGTCCTGAATGGCGACCTGCCGTGGGGTTACGTGCTGCCGAAGTGTGCCGACGATCTGGTAGGCATGGGCCGCTGCTTCTCCGCGACAACCTTTCTCAGTGCCGGCAACATCACCCACACGCCGGCCTACGGGCATCTGATATCCCTTGGCATTCTCGGCGCGGTGCAGCACTTCAACCGCTATCCCGACCAGATCGCCAACGCCGAAGCCTATCGCCAGCACATCGTGCGTACCGGGCGATTCCTGACATTTTCCTCCGGTTCGGCACCGATCGGCTATCGCATGCGTCCCAATCCCGCCGATCGCGTGGCGCTGCGCATCGTCCGCGAGACCGATTCGGGCGTCGTTCTGCACGGCAAGATCGGCATGCACACAAGCCCGGCCTATGCCGAGGACGTGTATGTCGGCGCGCTGTGCGGCGCCGAATACGACGGGCAGCGCGCGACCTTCATCGTGCCGCTGAACGCACCCGGCGTCCGCATCATCTGCCGCCATATCTCGGTGCGCGACGCCAATCCGTTCACCTCGCCGCTCAGCAGCCGCTACGACGAGCTGGACGGGCAGATGTGGCTGGACGAGGTGCATATCCCGTGGGAACGCATGTTCCTGGTCGACCCGTCACCGGAACTCATTGCGCGTTGGCTGTTCTGGCATCAGCTCTATTGCTGGCTGTCGAAAGCCGAGGTCACGCTGGGCCTGGCACTCGCGCTGACGCATGCGATGGGACTGACGAAGGATACGGCGACCAATGAGTACCTGCTGGACCTGATTACCGACGTGCAGACCGTGCGAAGTTGCCAGGTCGCGGCGGAACGCGACCCGCAGTTCACGCCGGCCGGATACTGCTATCCCAATCTCTGCCATCTCGCCGCGGGCAGCATCGCCATGCTGAAGGCGCGCCCGCGGATGAGCGAGATGCTGCGCATCCTGCCTGGCTCGTCGCTGGTCGTCGCCCCGACCGATCGCGACCTTGCCGCGCCGGAAGTGGCGGCCGGTTTCGAGGAAACCTTCAGCGGCGGCGGCTATACCGCGTTGCAGCGCTCGGCATTGTTGCAGATGGCATGGGACCATGTGTCCTCGGCGCTGGAGGCGCGCGAATCCGCATTCGAACTGCATGCGAACGGGGGCATCTCTCGCTGGCGCGACCGGCTCCGCACCGGCTTCGGGCGCTACAATGAACTGGCCAACGCCGTTCTGCGCCAACTCAGCGTGCCGATGCCGGAAATCGATCTGACCAGCATCCGCACCGCGCCGATGGTGCCGCGCCGGGCGGTGGACGTGGGAGGCAAGCAATGAGCGAACTGTCGTCGAAGACCAAGGAAGCGTTGCTGCGCGTCGGCACCTCGACGCTGACCGGCGTGCTGAATCGCCGTGGCCTGCGCAGTATGTTCATGCACGACGTCTGGCCGATCCGCCACGACATCCCGCGCATGGTCGGCATCGCCTTCACCATGCGGTTCACTCCCTCGCGCGAGGACAAGGATGGCCCCGCCGCGCGTGGCCCGCGCGGACAGATTCAGAGCCAGGCGATGGAGACCTGCCCGCCCGGGCACGTGCTGGTGGTGGATTCGCGCGGCGACGCCCGCGCCGCTTCCGCCGGCGATCTCTACGTCGGGCGGCTGAAGGCGCGCGGCTGCGCCGGCATCGTCACCGATGGCGGATTGCGCGACACCGACGGCATCTTCAAGACCGGCCTGCCCGCCTACCACCGGCGCGCCTCCTCGCCGCCGAGCCCGATCGCGCACCATCCATGCGATCTCAACCTGCCGATCGGCTGCGGCGGCGTCGCGGTCTATCCGGGCGACATCATTGTCGGCGACTGCGACGGCGTCGTGGTGATCCCGCCCGACATTGTCGATGAAGTGGCCGCCGAGGCACTCGCGACCACGGAATACGAGGAATTCGCCGAGGCGGAAGTCGCCCGTGGCCGCGCGCTGCCTGGCCTGTTCCCGGCCGCCGGCGAAGATGCGAAGCGCGACTTCGAGGCGTGGAAGAAGACGCGCTCCGGCTGACCATTCGTGCCGACTGCCTTGGTCCCCGTCGGCCAGGCGCTGCTCAGCGGCGTCCTGGTCGGCGGCGTGTACGGGTTGCTGTCGATCGGCTTCAGCCTCGCCTTCGGCGTCATGCGCATCGTCAACTTCGCGCATGGCGACCTGGTGATGTACGGCATGTATGCCGGTGTCGTCTCGGCAACATTCGGTATCGATCCGCTCTACGCCATCCCCTTCAGCTTCCTGCTGATGGCGCTGCTCGGCGCGGCCCAGTATCAACTGGTCTATAAGCGCTTCGTCGGCTTCGCCACCCTGCAGCAACTGCTGGCGGCGATTGGTCTGGGACTGGTGCTGCAGATGCTGGCGCAGGTCATCTTCGGCGCCGACACCCGCTCCGCCCCATCGATGTTCGGCGGACAGTTCCTGCTGATCGGCCCGCTGTTCGTCTCCGCCGCGCAGGTCGTTGCCTTCATTGTTGCGGTCATCGCCACGATCGTGGTCGAGGCGCTGCTGCTGGGCACCCAGTGGGGCCGTACCGTGCGCGCCGTCGCCGACGATATCGAGGCCGCGGAGCTGGTCGGGCTCCGCTCACAAACCATCAACATCGGCGCGTTCGCGCTCGCCTGCGGCCTGGCCGGGATCGCCGGCACCATCATGGTCACCTACTATCCGACCGATCCCTCGAAGGGCCTGTCGCTGATGCCGATCGCCATCATCGCCACCACGATCGGCGGCCTCGGCAGCATCCGAGGCTCGTTCCTGGGCGGCATCTTCTGCGGCATGGTGCAACAGCTCACCGCGATGCTCTGGAACTCCGCGTTGCAGGACGTGCCTCTCTACGTGCTGCTGCTGTTCTTCATCGCCTACCGGCCTACCGGCATGTTCGGCGTGCGCGTCGAATGAGGCTGCGAACACTGCTGCCGGTCATTGCCGTGGCCGCGCTGCCTGCATTGCCCTTCGTCAACAACTACATCCTGGCCGCCACGGTGCGCGCACTGATCTTCATCGCCCTGGGCCAGGCGTGGAACATCGTCGCCGGCATCGGCGGCCAGTTGTCGCTCGGCCATGGCGTGTTCCTGGGTCTCGGCTGCTACGTCACCGGCATCCTGTTCAACGACCTCGGTGTGCCGCCATGGCTCGGCGTGTGGGCCGGCGTGCTGGTCTCGCTCGCCGTCGCACTCGTGATGGGCAGCATGACGCTGCGTATGCGCGGCGTGTTCTTCGCGCTGGCGACGGTCGCGGTGTCGCTCGCATTCGACCAGCTTGCGCGCCACTACGTCGATCTCACTGGCGGCGACAACGGCCTGGCACTGCGGTTTCTCGGCACTTCGCTGTGGGCGCTGCAATCGCGTTCGCCCGCGCCGTTCGTCTATGCGGGCCTGGCCTTCGTGGCAGCGTACTACTGGATCACGCAACGCATCCTCGCCAGCCGCTTCGGGCTGGAGATGCGCGCCGTGCGCGACGATGAGGTCGCCGCCGCTGCCGCCGGGGTGCGCGTGTTCCGCACCAAGCTCGCGGGCTTCCTGGCCAGCGCCGCGATGACCGCGCTGGCAGGCGGTCTCTATATGCAGTTCTACCAGGCGATTGATCCTGAGTCGGCGTTCGGCCTGGGCCAGGCCATCCAGTTGCAGTTGCCGGCGCTGATCGGCGGCCTGGGTACTGCCTGGGGACCGATCATCGGCGGCGGACTGATGGTTGTGCTCTCGGAAGCAACCAACTGGGGAGCCACCAGGCTGGGCATGGTCGGCGTCGATATCCTGGTCTATGGCCTCGTGCTGCTGCTCGTCGTGCTTTGGGCGCCGCAGGGCATCGTGGGGATGCTGTCGCGGAGACGGCGGTGAGCGTTCCGGCCCTCGAGGTCACCGGCATCGGCCGCCGCTTCGGCGGCCTGGTCGCGCTGCGCGACGTGTCGTTCGCGGTGCAGGAAGGCGAGGTCATGGGGCTGATCGGCCCGAACGGCGCCGGCAAGTCGACGCTGTTCGAGATCATCAGCGGCAACCTGCCGCCGAGCACCGGCACGATCCACTATTTCGGCCGGGACTGCACGCGGGTGCCGGTGCATCGTCGCCGCCGCGACGGCCTGTGCCGCACCTTCCAGAAGGTGCGGCTGTTCGCATCGATGACCGTGCGCGAGAACATCGCGGTCGCCGCGCGCCAGTCGGTGCCGCCCGGGCAGGACTGGCGCCACGCTGTGGCGGAGGCGCTGGAACGGATGCGGCTGACCGCGCAGGCCGAGCGTCTCCCCTCGGAGATCACCCTGGCAGATCGCAAGAAAGTGGAGATCGGCCGCGCCATCGTCGGGCATTGTCGCGTGCTGCTGCTGGACGAAAGCCTGTCCGGGCTGACCCATGACGAAGCCCAGGAGCTGATCGGCGAGATCATGGCGCTGAGCCAGGCCAGCGGCATCACGGTCGTGGTCGTGGAACACGTGCTGTCGGTGCTTGCGGCGATGGTGCGGCGCCTGGTGGTGCTGCACAACGCCACCGTCATCGCCGATGGCACGCCGCCGCAGGTGGCGCACGACCCTCGGGTGATCGAGGCCTATCTCGGCTCTCGTCAGAGCGCGTTCCGATGACCGCCCTCAGCATCACCAAGCTGAGTGTGGCCTATGGCGATATGCTCGCCGTCCACGACGTATCGTTTTCGTTCGGCGCCGGCGAAGTATTCGTCCTGCTCGGCGCGAACGGCGCCGGCAAGACCAGCATTCTGCGCTGCATCTCGGGTCTGGTGCCGGCGCGGACAGGTTCGATTCGCATGATCGATCGTTCGCTGAACGGCCTCAGTCCGCATCAGGTAGCGCGTGCTGGCATCTCGCACGTTCCCGAGGGCCGGCGAATCTTTTCCACCCTGACCGTCGAGGAGAACCTCGCCGTCAGTTTCATCCGCCGCCAGCAGGATCGGCACGCCGCGGTGGACGCCGTGTTCGCGCTGTTCCCACGCCTCGCCGAGCGCCGCCGGCAGTCCGGCGGGACGCTGTCAGGTGGCGAACAGCAGATGCTGGCGATCGGCCGCGCACTGATGAATTCTCCCACCCTGCTGATGCTGGACGAACCGTCGCTCGGGCTGTCGCCGGTGCTGGCGGACCTGGTGTTCGAACGCCTGGCCGCGATCAACGCCCAGGGTATGACGATATTGCTGGTCGAACAGAATGCCACCTGCCTCGAACTGGCCACGCATGGTGTCATCCTGCAGAACGGCCACGTCCTGCTGGCCGGCGACCGCGCGGCCTTGCAGGATTCGGATTTCGTGCGGAAGGCTTACCTCGGAGTTTGAGAAACTAGGGAGGCAACACGATGCAAGTGTCACGTCGCGAAGGGCTTGCGGCACTGATGGCGGCAGCCGCGGCGCTGGCGCCCCGCACCGGCCGCGCCGACGAACCGGAAATCGTCGTCGGCGCGCCCAATTCGCTGACCGGCGGGTTCGGCGAAAACGGCCAGCGCGGTGTCTGGGGCTTCCTGATCGCGATCGAGCAGATCAATCGCGAGGGCGGCATCAAGTCGCTCGGCGGCGCCAAACTGAAACCGATCGTCGCCGACACCACGACCGAGAACCCGACCCAGGGTGCCTCCGTCACGCGCCGGATCATCGATCAGGACCACGCCGTCATCCTGTTCGGTTCCACCGCGAGCGCGATCACCCTGGCGTCCCAGGTCGAGGCGGAGAAGTCGCAGATCCCCATCGTTACCTCGTCGTACGCCGATCCGCTGACCCAGCGCGGCATGAAATACACCTTCAAGATCACCGCGCCAGGCAGCCTGAGCTGGAACTTCGCGATGGACGCGCTGGTGGACATGATAAAATCGGAGCGCGGCGCCGCGCCGAAATCCTGTGGCATCTTCATGGGTTCGGATGCGGTCAGCATGTCGGTGGCGAAGACCTTGCCGCTGGAGGCACAGCGCATCGGCCTGCCGATCGTCACGCAGGTGAACTTCCAGGGCAATCTCACGGACCCTTCCGTCATCGTATCGCCGATCCTGCAGAACAAGCCGGAGACCATCTTCCTGAGCGCATTCCTCAACGACGCGGTGCTGGTGCTGAAGACCCTGCGAGGGCTGGGGATCAGGACCCCGGTGGCGGCGGCCGGCGGGGTATCCACCGATTCGGCGGGCAAGACACTCGGCACGGCAGCCGACGGTGTTTTCATGCCTTGGAGCTGGAACTGGGACCTGCCGGTGCCGGGCGAAAGCGAACTGAACGACGCCTACAAGAAGGCGCACCCGGACGCGCCGTATCCATCCAACAACGAGCAGCTCGGGATGGGCTACAGCATCGGCATGATCATCCGCCAGACTCTGGAAAAAGCTGCCAGCCGCGACGGCACGAAGCTGCGCGACGCGCTGGCCAGCACCCAGTTCACCGACCTGCCGATGCCGGCCAGGCGGGTCGTGTTCGACGCGACCGGGCTCAACACGCAGGCCCAGATGATCCTGACCGAATGGAGCGGCGGCAACGCTCATACCGTCTGGCCGAAGGAGTTGCAGGCGATGAAGCCGGCGCTATGAGGCGAAATTTGACGCGCTGCGCCACGTCGTTCAACGTTCCGTCATACTCATCCGGGAGGGATATCGATGGCTGAGATCAAGGGCGCCGACCTGCTGGCGAAGAGCCTCAAGGAACAGGGCGTGGAGTACATGTTCGGCGTGGTCGGC
>DATBKQ010000509.1:0-20129 GCA_036555825.1 Acetobacteraceae bacterium
GGCTCGAGTTGCGTCATGTCCGCCGCGGCGAGACGCAGCAGGTTGAAGCTGCCGATCAGGTTGACGCGGATCACGCGCTCGAACGCGGCGAGCGGCATCGGCCCGTCGCGCCCGACGATGCGGCCTGCCGTGCCGATACCGGCGCAATTCACCAACAACCGCGCCGGGCCGTGCGCGTCGCGTGCCTTCGCCACGGCGGCTTCGGCGGATGCCGCGTCGGCGACATCGCAGGCAATCCCGACGCCGCCGATGCGCTGCGCCGTCGCCTCCGCCGCCGCCTGGTTGATGTCGAGCACCACGACGCGGCAGCCGGCGCTCGCCAGCCGCTGTGCGGTGGCCGCTCCCAATCCGGATGCACCGCCGGTGACGATGGCAGCATGATCTTGAAGACGCATTGCAGGATTCCCCACGAGATGGCAGGTCATAGTGTGCCGTGCACCAGCCGTGAAGAGGGAGGAAGGACGTGTTCAATCGCATCGCCATGGCGATACTGCTGCTGTTCGCCGCTGGGGCGCACGCGCAGGACAAAACGGTGCAGTTGAAACTATCGAGCTGGGTCCCGCCGGCGCACCCGCTCAACCCGGCGTTGCAGGCCTGGGGTCAGGACATCGAGAAGGACTCTGGCGGCAGCATCAAGTCCACGCTGTTTCCTTCCGAGCAGCTCGGTAAGGCGATGGACCACTACGACATGGCGCGCGACGGGATCACCGATTTCGCCTACGTCAATCCGAGTTATCAGCCGGGGCGGTTTCCCATCATCGCAGCGGCCGATCTGCCGTTCCTGGTCGCCAACGCCAAGGGTGGATCGGCTGCGGTGGACGCGTGGTACAGAAAATACGCGCCGGTGGAGATGAAGGATGTGCACTTCTGCTTCGCCTTCATGCTGGATCCGGCCACGTTCCATTCGCGAACCAGGAAGATCGTGTTGCCGGACGATGTGCGCGGACTGAAAGTGCGTCCTGCCGGTGCGACGATTGGTGCCTTCGTCACATTGCTGGGAGGCACCAACGTGCAGGCTTCCGCGCCGGAGGCACGCGAAGTGCTGGAGCGCGGCGTAGCCGACGCGATCACGTTTCCCTGGAACTCCATCATCTTGTTCGGGATCGACAAGGTGGTGAAGTACCATATGGACTTACCGTTCTACTCCAACAGCTTCGTCTGGGTGATGAACAAGGCGAGATACGATGGGTTGTCGCCGGCCCAGAAGAGCGTGATCGACGGTCACTGCACAACAGAGTGGGCGGAGAAAGTCGCCAGCCCATGGGCAGATTGGGAGCACGCCGGCCGCGACAAGATCGCCGCGATGCCCGGCCACGACGTCTACAAGCTGACGCCTGATCAGGTGGCGGCCTGGCGTAAGGCCGCCGAACCGCTGAAGGCGAAGTGGGCGGCGCAGGTCAAGGACGCCGATGCGGTGTTCGGGGAACTGCGGGCCGAACTGAAGAAGCGCGGCGCGCTGGCGGAATGAGTGATCGACCCCTCCTTCTAACCCCCGCCCGCGAGGGGAGGGGGGATTCCGCGCTGCCCCGCAATGGCATGGACCGTTTCATCGACGGCATCGAGCTGCTGGCGGCGATCTTCGTCGGCATCGTCGCAGCCGACATTTTCATCTCGGTGCTGCTGCGCTATTTCTTCGGTGTCTCGATCCCGGACAGCTACGATTTCGGCAAACTGCTGTTGGGCATTCTGATCTTCTGGGGCATTGCCGCCACCAGCTATCGAGGCACGCATATCACGGTGGACCTAGTTTGGTCGGCCGCAGGCACACGCGGCAAGCGGCTGATCGATATCTTTGCCACCCTGGTGCTGCTGTTCGTGGTCAGCGTGCAGACCATGATGCTGTTCGATAAGGTGCGGCTGACCTGGCAAGACAACGTGCTGACCTACGATCTGCGCCTGCCGACTTGGCCCTTCGCCATGGTGGCATGGCTGGGGGACGTGTCGGCGGTGCTGCTGATCGCGGTGCGTACGTACAGGCTGATCTTCCACCCCGAACAAATCGGTGCGGTTCGCGGGCCCAGGCCGGTGGAGTGATGGAACTCGGCGCCAACGAAATCGCAGTCATCGGCTTCGTCGTGCTGTTCGCGCTGATGCTGCTGCGTGTCCCTGTAGGGATGGCGATGGGCCTGGTGGGGGTCAGCGGCTTTGGTTACCTGGTCGGCGGCGCACCGGCGCTGAAAATGGTCGGGCAGACCTCGATGCGCACGGTCACCGACTACACCTTCGGCGTCATACCGATGTTCCTGCTGATGGGTGCCTTTGTCTCGCGCTCCGGCATGAGCCGCGAGCTGTTCCACACCGCCAACAAGTTCGTCGGCCACCTGCGCGGCGGACTGGGCATCGCCACGATCGCCGCCTGCGCCGGTTTCGCCGCGATCAGCGGCTCATCCGTCGCGACCGCCGCGACATTCTCCACCGTCGCCTATCCGGAGATGCGTCAGTATCGCTACCCGCAGGCGTTTTCCACCGGCGTGATCGCCGCGGGTGGCACGCTGGGGGCGATGTTCCCGCCATCGATCGTGCTGGCGGTGTACGGACTGATCACCCAACAGGACATCGGCAAGCTGTTCATGGCAGGCGTCTTGCCTGGCCTGCTGGCAGTGTCGATGTACATGGCGACGATCACCGTCATTGGCGCGGTGCGGCCGCGTTATCTGCCGGCGGCGCCGCGCAGCCCCTGGCGCGATCGTCTGAGCGGCCTGCGCGACGTGTGGGCGCCGCTGCTGCTGTTTGTGTTCGTCATCGGCGGGCTCTACGGCGGTCTGTTCACGCCCACCGAGGCGGGCGGTGTCGGCGCGGCCGGCGCGTTCCTGATCGGCGTCGCGCGCGGACGGCTGTCGCGCGAGGACATTCTCGCCTCGCTGCTGCAGGCCACCCGCACCGCCGCCGCAGTGTTCACCATCCTGATCGGCGCCATCCTGTTCGGCTACTTCCTCACCGTCACGCAGACGCCGCAGAAGGTCACCGAGTTCGTTACCAACCTGGGTCTCGGCCGCTACGGCGTGCTGGTGCTGATCATGATGATGTACCTGGTCCTCGGCTGCCTGATGGACGCGATGGCAATGATCATCCTGACGATCCCGATCATCTTCCCGGTGATCACCACGTTGGGATTCGATCCGGTGTGGTTCGGCGTGATCATTGTCATGACGGTGGAACTCGGGCTGATCCATCCCCCGGTCGGGATGAACGTGTTCGTCATCAAGACCGTGGTGCAGGACGTGAATTTCTCCACCATCTTTTACGGCGTCATCCCGTTCGTCATCACCGATATCGTCCGGCTGGCGATCCTGATCGCCTTTCCGATCCTCGCGCTGTACCTGCCGAACCACATGTAGCCGCGTCATGGCGAGCGTAGCGAAGCAACCGCCGGTGCTGCGCATCCCTGCATTCGCCAGAGGCATGCCAGCGTCGCAAGCACGGTGCCGCCCAGTGCAATCAGCGTAGCGACCAGTGCCCATCGGTCGCCGGGCACCGCGAAGTAAACCACGCCCGCCAGCACCACGCCCGCCGCGTTCGCCATCTGCTGCGTCGTCGCCAGCATGCCCGCACCAGATCCGGCATGGGCGTGCCGCACCTGCGACAGAACGGCACTGAACAGCGGCGCCAGCACCATGCCTTGGCCGTAGCCGAACACCACGAGCGGCAGCATCAACAGCGTCATGCCCGGCTGCGCAACCGTTGCCGCCAGCACGGCCGTGCCGATCAGCCCGACGCCCTGCACGATGCAGCCCTCGATCAGCTTGCCGCCGCTCAGCCGCGACCCGATGACAAAGGCCAGCGCCATCGGCAGCACCGTCAGCGCCGCGTCGAACGGCGACAGTCCGAGCCCGTTCTGCATGTACAGCGTCAGCACGAAGTAGAACGACAGGTTGCCGGCGAAGAAGCAGAACGTGGCCCCCATACCCGCCAGGAACACGCTATCGGTGAGCAGGCCGAGGTCGATCAGCGGCATGCCGCCGCGCCGTTCGATGCTGCGCTGCGCCCGCATGAAAACCGCGAGCAACGAGCCGCCAAGTGCCATCTCCACCCATACCCACCAGGACCAGCCCAGCTCACGCCCGAACATCGTCGGCACGAGCAGGCCCAGCAATCCCACGAACAGCACGGAGGCGCCCTTCAGATCGAGTTGCATGCTAGCGGCACGGGGCACCGCGGGCATCAACCAGGCCGCCGCGAGTGCAATATCGATGCCGATCGGTACGTTGACGAAGAAGATGCTGCGCCAGCCGAGTCCTGCGAGGTTCAGTGTCACCAGCCAGCCACCCAGCATGAAGCCGACCGCGGCACCGAGGCCGATCGCGACACCGAAGATGGCAAACGCGCGGACGCGCGCCGCGTCGGGGAACAGCGTATGGATCGAGGCCAGCACCTGCGGCACCATGACCGCCGCCGTGACGCCCTGCGCGGCGCGGGCCACGATCAGCATCGGCGCAGATCCCGCGAAGCCGCACCACAGCGATGCGAATGTGAAGCCCAGCACTCCGGTGATGAACACACCCTTGCGACCCAGGATGTCGCCCAGCCGGCCACCGGTGATCAGCAGCGCGGCGTAGGCGATCTGGTACACCGCGATCACCGCCTCGATCTCGGCGGCACCGGCATGCAGGTCCGCGCGAATCGACGGGATGGCGACATTGACGATGAACGCGTCGGCCACGGCAATGAACTGCGCCGCGGCAACGGTGGCCAGCGCCCACCAGCGGCGCGGCAGGGCGATATGGGTTTCCATGATGGGGACCTCCTTGCTCCGTGGTCCCCATCGTGACGATCCGTCGTGCGCGATGCGATTACGCGCGGGGTAATGGCGCTTATTTCGCCAGCATGTCGCGCAGTCCGCGCAGGCCCAGGTAGTAGCCGATGATGCCGAAACCGGTGATCATGCCGTGGCTGACGGTCGCGGTCTCCGACACCGGGCCGCGGCGTACCGGGTTCGACATGTGCAGCTCGACCGTCGGGAACTTGACCTGACCGATCGCCGCGACCAGCGCCGGATAACCGCGGCCGAAACCCGCCGGATTGAAGATCGCCGCGTCGAATCCCTGGTCATTGGCGGCGTACAGCCGGTTGATGACCTCGCCCTCGATATTGGAATGGAAGATCTCGATCTCCACTCCGAGCTCCTTGGCAAAGCCGCGGATGCGTTCGTCGTACTCGGGTAGGGTCATCGGCCCGAAAATGTCGGTCTGCACCTTGCCCCGCATGTTCATGCCGGCGCCGTGGATGACCAGGATCTTTGGCATCTGCTGTTCCTCCGGAGTCAGTCGATGGTACAAGTGGTGCCGCTAGCCTCGAAGGAAGACGTGGATGGCCGGGTCAAGCCCAGCCATGACGCAAGGCTGCGGGCTGCGGTTCGTCAGGCCACGCGATACTCCGCCAGCGTGTCGTAATTCGGATCGGCGCCGATGCCGGGCACATCCGGCGGACTGACCGTGCCGTCGTCGTTCAGCGTCAGCGTGTGGCGATACACGCGCCCCCACATCGGATCGACGGTGTCGCGGTAGAATTCGAGGATCAGCCCGTTGGCGATCGCCGCCACGAGATGCACATGGATGTCTTGCGAGCCATGCGGCGCGATGTCCAGGTCGTTGGCCTGCGCCAGTGCCGCCACCTTCATGAACTCGGTCACACCGCCCAGGATCTTGGCATCGGCATTCAGGATCGCCGCGCACTCGTTCTTGATCAAGTCGCGGAAGCCATAGCGGGTGTATTCATTCTCTCCGGTCGCGATCGGAATGCTGGTCGCCTGCGCGAGCTTCCGATGGCCGTCGTAGTCGTCCGGCGCCACCGGTTCCTCGAACCAGAAGATGTCGTACTCCTCGATGCGCTTCGCGAGCTGGATCGCTTCGTAGTAGCGATATGCGCAGTTGGCATCGACCATCAGCTTCACGTCCGGCCCGACCGCCTCGCGCGCCACACGCACGCGCGCCACGTCCTCCATGATCGGCACCGCGCCGACCTTCATCTTCACTGCCCTGGCACCCATGCGCACGTTATCCTCCATCTCGCGCCCCAGGTCGCGCAGGCACTTGCCCTCTTCGTAGTAGCCGCCCGCGATGTAGGTCGGCACGCGGTCGCGGAACCCGCCGAGCAGCTTGTACAGCGGCAGGTTGGCCAACTTGGCGCGAATGTCCCACAGGCCGATATCGATCGCCGAGATGGCCCGCGTCGTCAGACCGCGCCGGCCGGTCAGCTTCGGCTCCCACATCTTGTGCCACAGCCGTTCGACGCCGATCGGGTCCTCGCCGATCAGCATCGGCGCGAGGCGGGCTATCGTGGCGCGCTCGATCTCGCCGCCGCCACCGAGACCGATGCCGGTAATGCCGTCGCTGGTGGCGATCTCCACTACCGCGAAGGTTACATGCGTGTAGGTGTGCTTGCCGTTGGTGATCGGCCTGTGCCGTGGCCAGCGGAATTCTTTCGTCGCGATGCCGGTGATCTTCATGCCGCCGCCTCCGATTGGCTGCGGCGTATTCAACGGCCTCACTCGGGCAGGTGCAAGCGCACGGAGACCGGACAGTGATCCGACAGCCGCTGCTTCCACTCATCGCCGGTCTCGCGATAAGTCATCACGCGCAGCGTGTTCGGTTCCAGCCAGTCGCGCGCGGCGCCACCCAGGATGATGTGATCGATGAATGGCTCACTGCCCCAGCACGGGCTGGCGCGGCCTTCAGTCGCTCGCGTCAGCGGCGCGGCACGGCTCAGCGCATCCCAGAATTGGTCGCGTCCATCCATGTGACGGTTGAAGTCGCCCAGGATGGCGAAGGCGATGCCCTCCGCCTGCCGCGCCCCGATCCAGTCCAGCAACGGCGGCATTTGTTCGCGCAGTTCCGTGCAACTGCGGTTCGTGCGACCACTCAGCCGATCGTCGAAACAGCCAGTCTTCAGATGCACCGCGAGCACGCGCAGCGGCGGCTGCAGACGCAAGGTGATATCGACGCCGCTGCGCAGGTCCCGCGCCGGATCGACATCGAGGCCGGTGAGGTCGGGATTGACGTCATAATGGATGCCGCGCCGCACCACGATGCCGACACGCTGCACCACGCGATCGTGGCTCATATGGATCGAGTAGCGATCTGGCGGGAACACCCGCGCCGCTATCGCCGCGCCATCCACTTCCTGGATCGCGATCACGTCGGCGTTGAGGTCAACCGCATAGCGCTGCAGCAGGTCGATGTCCTCTGGCCGCTTCGGCCGCACATCCGGAGGCAGATCGCGCTCACGCGACGTGAGCCATTCCAGGTTCCACGTCGAGAGCTTCAGCTCCGCCGCGGACGCGGCGGTCGCGAGCAAGGCGGCGCAGGCGAACGCTGCCGCGGCGAAAGCGGCGGTCCAGGGCCCGCGTGCCGAGCTGTCGGAGCGCAACGCGTTCAGTGGGGCAATATATCGCCGCGCGTCTCGCGTCCCAGCCACATCGCCAGGATGCTGAGCGCGGCAAAGCAGGTCATGATCGCCGTCGCCTTGGCGAAGTCGCCGCCGAACGGCATGACCAGCAACCCCGCAACGAGCGGGCCGAAGCTGGTGATC
The DNA here is from genome assembly GCA_036555825.1 of Acetobacteraceae bacterium. GTDB lineage: Bacteria > Pseudomonadota > Alphaproteobacteria > Acetobacterales > Acetobacteraceae > JAMXLO01. The sequence continues at coordinate 7,528 of DATBKQ010000509.1, forward strand.
ACCCTTCCCGACCCGTTGCAGAACGACACCGCCGTGGCACGCACATGCGTCGGGAACAGTTCCGGCAGATAGACTGCATGGCCGGAGAACACACCAAACACGAAGAAGCCGAAGATCGGCAGCATCACCGGGTACAGCTCGTAGCTGTCCAGCCCGAGGTAAAGGTAGAGTCCCGATGCGATGGTGCCCAGGTTGTACAGCACGATCGTCGGACGCCGGCCGATCCAGTCGGCGATGAAGCCGAAGGCCGCATAGCCGAGGATGCCGCCGATGCCCCACAATGTCATGCCATGGCCGACCAGCGGCGCGGCGGGGCGCCGGTGATGCCGGCTTTCGCCAGCATCTGGCCCTGGATCGTCGGCAGCCAGATCTGGCTGGTCCAGATCGCCAGCAGCGTGCCGACGCAGAACAGCACGCCAACCATCGTGTTGTAGCGGAGCGCGCGGCTGAACAACTGCGCCGGCACAAAGCCCAGGAACGCGCGCTCCGCCTCGTTGAGCTCGCGCGCCGCACGCAGCGCGCGGCGGCGTGCATGTACCACCTGGAACCGTTCCGGTTCCTCCATCCCGCGGCGGATCAGCAGCAGGATCAAGGCCGGCACCACACCGGTGAACAGCACATAGCGCCACCCGTGCGGGCCGACAAACGCATAGATCTGTCCGCCAATCAGGTTGCCGAACCCACCGCCGGTCATCATCAGTCCCAGGATTTTCGCGCGATGCACATCGGCGAATGCCTCGGCGACCAAGGGAATACCAACGACAATCTCCGCCCCGGTGCCGACGCCGGTGAAGAACCGGCAGATGCCGAACATCACCGCGTCCTGGGAAAAACCCTGCAACGCGGTGAACACCGCCACCATCACCACGCTCAGCGCCAGCGTGCGGACACGGCCGATGTAGTCGCCGACAATGCCGAAGCAGAAGCCGCCGAGAGCCCAGCCGAGCAGGCCCGTCATGCTCAGCAGCCCTCCGACGCGGCCGATTTCGCTGAGCGGCGGATTGCCGCCCAGCAATTCGGTCAAGGCCGGCCGCAGCACCAGAGCGAACAGGTTGAAGTCGGTGACGTCCAGCGACCAGCCGAGCCAGGCGATCAGGAACACCGTCCACTGATAGCGGGTGATCTCGCGCACCCAACCGATACCTGTCGCCGTCTGCGCTTGGCTCATCGTGCCTCCTGAACCAGTTCCGCTTGTCTTGTCTCAGTCATGGTCGCCGTTGCCGCTGTAGCCGGTCAACCACCCGAGGCCATGAAGCGTCGCACGGATGCGGCGAACGCGGCCGGCTGTTCGATCTCGGGATGGTGGCCCGCGTGTTCGATCAGCTCGAATCTCGCGCCGGGAATCAGCGAGCTATAGGCCGCGCCATATTCGGGGGTAACGACCCCATCGCTGGCGCCCCACAGCACCAGCGTGGGCACCGCGATGCGGCACAGCCAGCGCGGGAGGCTCGGATTGTACATGAACGGCTGCCAGCCATACAGGCAAAGCGCGTCGCGATTGCGTGCATGCACCACGATCGCATCGTCCGACATGGCATTGAAGTCCGGCGCCCATTTCGCCGGATCGTGCCATGTGCGCCGTTCCACTTCGGCCGGCGACTTGTTGAACAGGTCCAGTATGTCGCGGCTTTCGCGATCACCCAGTTTGATGCCAAGAGGATCGACGAGGATGAGCCGCGCCAGTCGGTGGCAGCACGTCGCGGCGATTTCTGCGGCCAGCCAGCCGCCGAACGAGAACCCCAGCAGTGTCACCCTCTCATGCGGCAGCGTTTCCAACAGGTCGAGGTACAGATGAAGCAGATCGTACACTGTGTCGAAGTCGGCCGGCCGCGGCGAGTGGCCGAACCCCGGATGCGATGGCGCGACGATTTCCGCATCCCGGCCCAGCAGTTCGAGGAACGGTGCCTCCGGGTCAACGGTATGCAGGCCGTGCAGCAGCAGCATGGGCGCCCCCGTGCCGGCGCGCAGAACCTCGAGCTCGAGACCGCGGATGGTGAGGCGTTCGGTGTTCATACCCGCTCGCTGATCCGAATTGCCAGCCGGCACCCGGCCTTGATCGCCGCCGCCATCAGCCGGTAGCCGGGGGCCTGTTCCGCGCCATGTTGCAGCGCCACGTCGCGGTGGTGCAGCTCATCCTGGCGGAAGCCGGTCAGCGCGTTGCGCAACGCCGCCTCGCTCTCGTCCAGCGCGTCGATCTGGTCCGCGTAGTGCGCGTCGATCGCCTCCTCGACCGCGACCGTGCAGGCCATCGCGGCGCGCTCGCCGAGTACCGCGGTCGCGGCACCCAGCGCGAAGCCGGCAATGTGCCAGAACGGCAGCAATGCGGTTGGGCGCACCCGGCGCTCGGCGATCAACTCGCTGAAGCGTTGCAGATGCTGGCGCTCCTGCTCTTGCATTTCGCGCAGCACGGGTGCGGCCTGGCGATGGCGGAGTATTGATAGCTGACCGGCATAGATGCGGGCCGCGCCGTACTCGCCGGCATGATCGACGCGGATCATGCGGGCCACCTCTGTCGCAGCCGGCGTGTCGCCAGGCAAGCGGGATGTCATGCGACCCTCCGATCGCGCCACAGCAGGACTGCGAGTATCACCACGAACGCCAGCGCGTACACCAGGTTCATCGCTGCCATCGAGATCTGCAGGCCGGGGACCAGGTAGGTGGGGTCCTCGCACGGCTTCGCCGGCTGTGCCGGCATCTGCGCCAGGCGTTCGGCGATCGAGCCGCCGGTGAAATGCGGCATGGCGCATTCCGGGATCGGATCGGGCCAGAGGTGCTGCTCCACGCCGACATGCACGACAGCCATCGCGGCGCCGGTGGCAACGGTCAGCACCAGCAGCCACAGCAGCCACCACGCCGCGCGCGGCGGCACCACGGCGGCGATCAGTCCAAGCACGATTGCTACCCGGTACGGCCACCGCTCCATCAGGCAGAACGCGCAGGGCACCAAGCCGCCCCAAATTTCCGAGGCGAGCGCAATTCCCAGTGCAAGCGCCGCGGCGATCGCGCTGAGCAGCGCGATGCCCCGAATCCCAGGCAGCGTCATGCCTGCGATGTGCCCCGCTTCGCGCGCCGACGCAACCCGTTGCCGCTCGCCCGCGCGCGCCCTAGGCTCGCCGCACTCAGACAGGGAGGCAGCCGATGCGCCGCATTCTGTGGGGCCGCGCCACATCCAGCAACGTCATGAAGGTGATCTGGACGCTCGAGGAGCTGCAGCTTCCCTACGAACGTATCGATGTCGGCGGCTCGTTCGGGAAAACGGACACGCCGGAATATCGTGCGATGAATCCCACCGGCCTGGTGCCGACCTTGCAGGAGGACGATTTCACGCTGTGGGAGAGCAACGCGATCTGCCGTTATCTCTGCCACGCGCACGCGCCGCACTCGAAGCTGTGGCCGCAGGACCCGCGGGCGCGCGCCAACGTCGATCGCTGGATGGACGCGCAGCAGACCTGTCTCAATCGTTCGATCAGCGTGATCTTCTGGAACCTGGTGCGGACGCCGCCCGACAAGCGCGATACGGCGGCGGTCGGGCAGGCAATCCCCGAGGCGGCGCGTGTCTGGGGCATGGTTTCAGCGGAGCTCGTGAGGCATCCGTATCTGGGCGGCGATGATCTGACCCTCGCCGATGTTCCCTGGGGCCCCCATCTGCATCGCTGGTTCAACATGGAGTTCGACCGTCCCGAGATTCCGCATCTGCGGGCCTGGTACGACCGGTTGCTGCGGCGGCCGGCCTACAAGCAGCACCTCGCCGGGCCGGTCGTATAGGTGGCGTTCGATCCGGAAGCGGTCCGCGCGTTCGAGCATGCGCGCTGGCAGGATGCGGCCGCCACGTACGGCGGCACATTCGCCGGCGCGACGCGGCCATTCATCCAGCCGTTGCTGGACGCGGCACGCGTATCGCAGGCGACAGTTCTGCTGGACGTTGCCTGCGGGCCCGGCTTCGTGGCATCGGGTGCCCGGGCGCGTGGCGCCATTGCCCGCGGGCTCGACTTCTCGTCGGCAATGCTGGCGGTCGCCAGGGCACAACATCCGTCGATCCAGTTCGACGAGGGCGATGCGGAGTCGCTGCCGTACGACGACAGCAACCTCGACGCGGTGGTATCGAACTTTGGTATTCATCACGTGCCGCGCCCGAGCCGCGCGTTGTGCGAGGCGTACCGGGTGCTACGTCAAGGCGGCCGCGTGGCGTTCAGCTTCTGGTCAGCGCCGGACGAGAACATTGCCTGGAAGCTGGTGTTCGATGCGGTGGCGCGACACGGCGATCGCGACGCCGCGAAGGCGCCGGCGCCGGGAGGTGGTTTCCACACGACCTCTCAATGTTGCGACGCGCTGCGCGAGACCGGGTTCGCCAACTGCACCACCCGGTTGGTGCGCGCCACCTGGTCGCATCCCGACGCAGCTTCTCTGGTCGCAGCGCTGCGCGCCGGCACCGCGCGCATGGCGGCGATGCTCGAGGCCCAGCGTCCCGACGCGCTGCGCGCCATCATCGCCGACATTGCCCAGGGCGTTGAGCGGTATCGCTATGCCGATGGGGTGGCGGTGCCGATCGCGGCGGTGATCGCATCCGGCGTCAAGGCGTGAAGCGATGGATATCTACCACGCCTTCTGCGACCTGAAGCCAGGCATCAGCGACGTCGTCTTCGCCGATAACGTTGCCAGCTACATGGGCCACCTGCGGCAGCAAGGCCTGATCGAATCCTGGCGCTTGACCCGCCGCAAGCTCGGCCTTGGTCCCCCGGCACTCGGCGAGTTCCACCTGATGATTGAGGTCAAGGACCTGGCGCAGCTCGAACAGGCATTCCAGCGTGTCGCTTCGCGCGGCGAACCGGTCGAAGGCTTCCACTTCGGGGTGAACTCGCTGGTGCAGAATGCCATGTTTGCGCTCTACCGCGACTTTCCCGACGCGTTCAGACAGCGCGGTCAGGAGCGCTTCTGACCGCGCTCAGCCGCGCCCCCGATACGGCGCGACGTCCTGCGCCGGAATCCACGCACCCTCCGGCGGCGCACCGCTTTGCCAGAACACGTCGATCGGAATGCCGCCGCGCGGATACCAGTATCCGCCGATGCGCAGCCACACCGGATCGAGCAGCGTCATCAGCCGCTGTGCGATACCCATGGTGCAAGCCTCGTGGAACGCGCCGTGATTGCGGAACGATCCGAGGTAGAGCTTCAGCGACTTGCTCTCGAGAATCCAGTCGCGCGGGATGTAGTCGATGACGATGTGCGCGAAGTCCGGCTGGCCGGTGATCGGACAGAGCGAGGTGAACTCGGGGCAGGTGAAGCGCACCACGTAATGCTTGCCGGGCGACGGATTGGCGACCCTCTCCAATCTTGCCGCGTCGGGATCGGCCGGCTGCTCGACGTGGTGTCCTAGCTGCGTCAATCCGGCATCTTTCGGGTCACTCATCGTCATTCCTCAACCATCCAGCGCGGGTGGCCGCCGCGAAGGCGTCCAGCCGTGTCTCGGCGATCGCCGCCCGCAGCCCGCGCATCAGGTCCTGGTAATACTGGACATTGTGCCAGGTCAGCAGCATCGGCCCGAGCATTTCCTCAGCCTTGAACAGATGATGCAGATAGGCGCGGCTGTGGCGGGCGCAAGCCGGACACCGGCACGCCGCATCCAGCGGTGCCGGATCGTCGGCGAACCGCGCGTTGCGCAGGTTGAACACGCCGCGCGACGTATAGGCGCGCGCCGTCCGCCCGCCGCGCGTCGGGATCACGCAGTCGAACATGTCGATCCCGCGCTGCACCGCGCCGACCATGTCGTCCGGAGTGCCCACCCCCATCAGGTAGCGCGGCGCATCCCCGGGCAGATACGGCACCGTGGCTTCGAGCACAGCGAACGTGGTGGCCTGGCCTTCACCGATCGCCAGCCCGCCCACGGCGTATCCATCGAAGCCGATCCGCACCAATGCGCGCGCCGACTCCTCGCGCAGTGCCGGATACACGCTGCCCTGCACAATGCCGAACAGTCCGTAGCCTGCGCGCGTTCGGAACGCGTCGCGTGACCGCCGCGCCCAACGCATGGACAGGTGCATGGACGCCTGCGCTTCCTCCACCGAGGCGGGGAATGGCGTGCACTCATCCAGTACCATGCTGACCGTCGCATCGAGCAGGTGCTGGGCTCCGATCGAGCGCTCGGGGGTCAGCCGGTGGGTCGACCCGTCGAGATGCGACTGGAACGTCACCCCATCGGCGTCGAGCCTCCGCAGCTTCGCCAGCGACATGACCTGGAAACCGCCCGAATCGGTCAAAATCGGCCCGGGCCAGTCGATGAACCGGTGCAGCCCGCCAAGCCGTGCGATGCGCTCCGCCCCTGGGCGCAGCATCAGGTGGTAGGTGTTCCCCAGCACGATGCTGGCGCCCGTCGCCCGCACCGCATCCGCAGTCATCGCCTTCACCGTTCCCGCGGTGCCCACCGGCATGAACGCCGGCGTCGGCACCTCGCCGTGCGCCGTGTGCAGCACGCCGGTTCGGGCGGTGCCATCGGTGGCGGCGAGGCGGTAGAGACAGCCGGTCACGATCGGGAACGTCCCGCACATGCGCCGTTCCCGGCGGTAAAAGGATTCTGCAACCTCAAAAGTTGTACTCCGCCGGCCAGCCGCCGGATATCGGGAGATAGAGGCACTCGGGATGGATTTCGCCAGCGGCCTCACAAGATCGCCCCGGCCATTCTGGCATTGGAAAGTGGGCGAGCGTAAGACGAACTTGCTTTGTGCCGTGGTCGTCGCGGTATCCGCGAGCCACCTGCTGATCTGCCTTCAGGTGATCCTGCAGCGCGGCGCCTATCCGTTCGGTGACTTCTTCGCTATCTGGTCCTACGCCAGGATGGTGTTCGCCGGCCATGCGGCCGACCTGTACGACGCCGCGCGGATGCATGACGCGCAACTGGCCCTGCGGCTTCCGACCGCGCAGGCTCTGGGACTGTCGCCTTCCGCCGTCATGCCGTTCGCTTATCCGCCGATATTCCTGCCGATGCTGTGGCCGCTGGCGCTGTTCTCGTACCCGGTAGCGGCGGGCGTGTGGCTGGGCGGCACCCTGGCGCTCTACGTCTGGGCGGTCTGCCACCGCGCGAGACCGCTCTGGCTGTTCGTGCTTTTCGCCATCGTTGCGCCGACCACCGCCGTCAACCTCTCCTTCGGGCAGAGCGGCTTTCTCTGCGCGGCGCTGCTGATCGGCGGACTGCGGCTGGTCGATGCGCGTCCCGTTCTGGCGGGTGTTCTGTTCGGGCTGCTGGCCTACAAGGCGCAATTCGGGCTCCTGGTTCCCGTCGCGTTGGTGGCGGCGAGGCAATGGCGCTGTCTCGCGTCGGCCGGTGTGACGGTGGTGGCCTTGGCCGGTGCGACTGCGATCGCCTTCGGTGAGGCGATCTGGTCCGAGTGGCTCCGGTCGCTGCCAACTTATGCGGCCTGGTTCGACCAGCATACGCGATCCGCGGGGGTGCGGGTGTCGGTCCGGGACACGCTGCGGATGCTAGGCGTGGCTCCCGATGCCGCGGCTATCGCCCAGGCTTTGGCTGTCGTCGGCGGTCTGGTCGTCGCGTGGGTTTCCTTCCGGCGCGATCGGGGAGAGCTTGCGGTCGCGACCGTGGTCGCGGCGACCTGCCTGGCGGCGCCGCACGCGCTTGTCTACGACATGGTGATGCTGACCGGGGCGGTTCTGCTTTACATGCAGCATAGACTGGGATCAGGCGCGGCGTTCTCTCTGCTCGATATCGCCATCATCCTGCTGGTGCTTGTGGTGCCAGCCGCCATGGCCTGGGGTGCTGCCGGGCCGATCATGGGCCTCGCCGCGATCCTGTTGTCCACCGCGCGTTTCATGATTGCCAGCATGGCAGGGTCGTCGGTCCCGCGGCTGGCGCCCAGGGCGTCAGCCTGACCAGTTCATTGTGCTGCGGGGCGGTGTACGACCCTGCCGGCGTATTCCACGGTGTACGGATAGCTGGCTTCAATGGCTCGGGTCACGTCAGGGTCGTATCGACTGTCGTATTCATGCTGACCGGGATATCCGGTGGTGATAATGTAGGCGAATTCTCGCGACCAAATCATGTTGGTGATCAGTCGCTCGTCCCACCGACCTGTACTTGCCAACTCGCTGAAGACAGCCGGTTCCCAAGGAACCTCCCTGCCTGCCCTCAGCAGTATGACCATATCGTCTGACAGCACAGGCTTACTTGCCCTAGCTACTTTGGTCACCAGTTGATCCAACCGAGCATTCCGTGTGGCGTCAGAGATCTGAAATACCGAAGACGCCGATCCCGGCAGGATGGCCACCTGCAGCATCAGCAGGATGGGTACAACAAGTATAGCTATTGTTTCCGGGATGCTGGTTCGTGGCATCCAAGTATTTGCCATGTGCAGCAAATGGGTGACGCACGCGCCCACCAGCACGCTGGTAACACACAACCACTCGATAAAATAGTTGTATGCAGCTCCCGACTTCCCGACCGAAATGAGCGTTACTATAGAGGAAGCAACGAAATAGGCCGTGAGTACCGCCATTGTCAGCGCAGATCGGCTGCTCAGCAGATTGTGCCTTAGCCCAGCGAGGCTGCCCTTGTCCTGTACGGCAGTGCGCCGCCAGCCAAAGCAAAGTGCTACAACAGCGAGCAAGACGAATACTGCGTTGGGGTATACCTGCAGCATGTTAACAAATGCGCGATGCAGGTTGTAGCGATTGACGTTGTAAAAGACGATGTGGCGCAGAAACCCGCCGCTCGTGGCCCATTCCATCACGAGCAAACCGGCGGCACAGAACAAGAGCCCTGGGATCAGCGCCTTCAGGGCGTCGGCTCGATACAAGAACAGCATGATTGCGAATGTGGACAATGGGGCAGCAACGCAGGTCTGCTTGGTAAAGCCAGCCAAAACGAATATCATGAAGGCCGCGCTCAGCCACACGAGGCGGCCGCCCGATCGAACCGCACACCAGACTCCAAAGAAGCTTAGCACGACCGCCAGCATGTCCACTCGAAACAATGGTGACCAGACGACTATCGGCCAATAGCAGAACACACTGAGGCCGGCGATGCTGGCTCCAACCAATGCAGCGAGCCGACCAGCATCCACCCTAGTAGCATCCAGTGCCAACCTCGTAACCAGAACCGCCGTGGCGACGGTCGATGCGGCCGAAATGGCCCGGCCGGTGGTCAGGAGGTCTGGCCCAAGGGCAGCAACACCGCGTGCAAGCAGGTGATAAAGCGGGGGATAGTGGAACACGATGAACGGGTACTTGGTTATGTCTCCATACATGCGCTGGCCAGGGATCAACAACGCTTGCTGCCAGACGATGCCCTCGCCATAGTCCAGTTGATATGGATAGGGGATTGCCGCCAACGCGAACTTGAGATAGACGACGAAATGCGACGCAAGCATTAGGTCTGCGCCAACAAACAGAGCGACGCCTAGATGGCCGAGTGATAATCGCGGTGCCGACACGCGCGACTGTTCCGATATTCCTGTCGTCCTCGGTTTCATCATATTCCGTAGCTGCTCCGCTTCGCTACTAGAGGACTATTTCGCTCCGGTGTGCTTGCGATGCCACAATACCCAGTGCGGGGTTTCCTCTACTGTGGCGAACCGCGACCGTAGGTAGGCGCCGTAGATGCGCATCAGCGCGGCCACATCGCCAAGTTCCAGGACGTCGAGACTGCCTTCCCTGTACTTTCTCATCATTACGTATTGTGCGTCACCAAAGAACCGTCGGGGGCTCGGATGGACAGCGTCACAAAAGATGTAATTGTAAGCGGTCGCGGCGAAACCTCCTCTTGGAGGGTCACGATCAAGCAGATAATTGAACGGATCAAACTCATCGAACGTGAGGACGCCGGCCGTCGGCGAATGCCTCTGAAGCAGTTCAATGCCGTCCCTCAAGGCCGCGACATAATCGGCGCCCGTAGTCTCGGTCTTCAAAGGGCCGGTCACGAGCCGAAATTGCAGATCAAAGCCACGGCCTGGCAAGGCCGGTGCCACCAAGTCCGACTTGACGCGCCAATGTCGCTCAAGTACCGGTCCGACTAGGGAAACGGTGTTCAGAATAAGCAACGGCAGGAGGCACATATTAAGCAGCAGGGTTCGGGGAAAACTTGGGGAAAGGTGCAGCCATCTCACCAGGCGACTTGTCGCAACCGAACCAGTATCAGTAGCGACGAGGGCCAGCGCAGCGTAGGCGTTCAGGGGGAACCCGCTCGATTGCTGGTTGGTAATCAACAGCGCGTACCCGGCTGCCACGATTATCAGCGCGAATACTACTCTACGAAGTATTGAGGCTATCGGTGGTGACTCCGGCGCAGGACTGTTCGGCGTCAAGCGGCATAGGTCACAACCAGGGGAGCCCAATATTACACTTTTACGGCGAGCGGAACCGTTTGCAGCCCGGTAGCTCAGGCCTGCGTACACGACCAGGAAGACGCCCTGGATGCAGTCAATGAGACTGACCCAATGGAGTGTCAGGGAGATTTGCCGCGCGCTCGCAGCGGTGACCAGATCCCGCAGCATATCAACTGCATCAAACCTCAGGTAAGATAACATCAGCGCCGCGACGATCGCGAAGCCGCAGGACACGCTTGTTGAGCGTCGGGCGCGACCCGCCACACCGCCGAGCGTCGTGACGACAATGATGCCTAACGCCACCAAGGCGTAACTGATCTTTAGAAACGTGAGCAGGCCAAGTGCCACACCAGTAGAAAGTGCGCCCGTCGTGCATTGTCGGGTCCAGCCAGGCGCTGGCCGCGCATAGGTAGCGCCGTCCATAACTATGATGCCAAGGAGTGCATATCCATATCGGTTGTAGACCATAGCGTAGCCATAGTCTAAAGGGTGACTGCCTATTGGGGCCGGAGCGGCAATAAGGAGAGCTGTATATATTGCCAGAACGCATGCACCGGAGGATGAGTACATGGGTCTGGCGATGGCGAATGCCCAGATCGCGATCGTTGCTCCGAACAGGGCGTTGGCGTATCCGAGGCCGGATGCCCGCATGTCGGATAAAGCGAGCCCGGCAGCGTAGATCAGGTAAATGACGGGGCCCCAAGCGGATGAGAAGTCCCGATGAGGAATCTGTCCGTGGATAATCCGGTACGCGTTGCCGAGGACGAAGAAGGTGTCGTGACCAAAGCTGCCCAACGGGCCGGCAGCACCAACGAACACAGAGAGGCCGCACACGATAGCCAAAGCCGCGACGAGAACGGCCTCGTGGGTACAAGGCGCCTCAACGTACTGCCGCACTACCCCTCCCTTGAGGCGCGATAACTCGCCGCTCTTCCGCGTCACGGGCTCATTCGTTCACGAACGCTATCCAATGCAAAGGCGGTCCCAGCCAAAGATGAGACCCGTCATCATTCGGCATCCAACCTGGAATGCCCGGAGATTGTCTGTATTGCCGCCTTTGCTCACTCCCACACGTGGATGGAAGGTGATGGGGCACTCGACGAGCGAATAATTGCAGCGGAGAGCTGTATCCAGAAAGTGCGCATTGAACTCGAGATTGATCCGCGGATCGAGCTCCGGCAGTAGATGGCGAACTGCTGCGCGGCGGCAAAGCTTATACGTCGTCCCAACATCGGTGATCGTGGCGTTGCCCAGATGCTTCGCTTCCAGCAGTTTGCCAACGAACAGATTCCCATAATACATGAAGGTACTTAGTTGAGTTGAGTGCTGTCGAAGCGGCTCGACAGTACGGGTCCCGTTCACGATGTCGGCGTGCGGCGCATATGCAACCAATTTTTCAATGTCATAGGCCCGGAATGTCCGGTCGCCCTCACAGAGGACGATCAGGTCATTGCCATCGAGATTCAACGCTTCTGCAAGGCAGCGGTATACGCAATGTCCGTAGCCCTGCATCGGTTCATTGAATGTGATGGCTCCTGCCGCATGAGCGCGCTCTATCGTGTGATCGGTGCTGTTGTTGCTTACTACAATGACGTGATCCACCAGCGGGTGACTGCGGAATTCCTCCACGGCCGTGAAGATGCTTTCTTCGTCGTTGTAAGCAGTTAAGGCAACCGTTACGCGTGGAGAAATGGGATCGAAGCGAACCTTTTCGGTCCTGCGCCTTTTCGCAGGAAACAGAACGAAGAGATCGGCGAGCACAAGCCCGAAGCCAATTGTGATCGGCACACCGCTGTTCCATACGATCCATTCGTTGAGCGGCAGCAGCGCGTGGTTCAGGCCGAGCAGGTATCGCGGCACCACCATCGCCACGCCGACAAGATAGCACCCAAGCCCGACGCATACGCAGATTACCCCATAAAGCAACAGAGGCGCGCGCAGCCTAGCCGCCAGAAAGACTTGCGTCAGGCCTCCTGGACGGGAGAGAGGGTCGATCGGAGCTGCTTGTGAGATAGCCGGATGCCTTTGTGCTCTTGGGCAACGCCAGCCAAGACTATTGCATATGTGGCGTTTCATGTCAGTTACGGAAGGACACCCTCAAATAGGGTGCTACGTGAACTATTACCCCTGAGGAGCCTGATGCCACGGCAGCATTCGCTAGCCAGGCGGCCTACCGGAGGTGTCAGGGGGCCCGCTCCAACAGACACGCATCGCCATACGAATAGAACCGATACCCCCGTTCGATCGCATGCGCATAGGCCGCCCGCATCCGCT
>DATBKQ010000510.1:0-6395 GCA_036555825.1 Acetobacteraceae bacterium
TTCTGGCTCGGCATGCTGGTGCTGGCGCTGTTCGCCTTCCAGCTTGGCTGGTTCCCGACCGGCGGTGCGGTCAGCCCAGGCGCCAGCCTGGGAACGCTGGGCCAGCGGCTGCTGTCGGGCGATTTCTGGTGGCATCTCTGCCTGCCGGCGCTGACCCTGACCTTGTTCCTGCAGGGGCTGCCGCTCCTGCTGATGCGCGCCACCATGCTGGAGGTGATGAACGACGAATTCGTGGTTATGGCGCGCATGAAAGGTCTGTCGCGCTGGTCGATCGTGATGCGCCACGCCGCGCGCAACGCGCTGCTGCCGGTGGTCACCGCGTTCGCGCTCGGTCTCGGCGCCAGCATCGGCAGCAATGTGGTGATCGAGACGGTGTTCGCCTGGCCCGGCATCGGCCGCGTGCTGGTGCAGGCGGTGCAGGGCGCCGACTACCCGCTGGCGCAGGGCGCATTCATCCTGATCGCCTTTGTGCTGGTGGTGATGAACACCGTGGCCGACCTGACCTACGCGCTGCTCGATCCCCGGGTGTCGGTCGGTGCGCGCCGCTAGCGCCGTCATCCGCCATCTGCGCGAGGAGCCGTTCGCGGCCGTGGGCGGCGCGATCTACGCGCTGATCGTTTTCATGGCGCTGTTCGCCGCGCAGCTCGCGCCGTACGACCCGCGCGCCATGCTGCGCGAGGGGCATCGCATCGCGCGCTACCTGCCGATCTCCAGCGCGCATTGGCTGGGCACCACGGCCGGTGGCCACGACGTGCTGAGCCAGCTCATCTACGGCTCGCGTTCGGCGCTGGAGGTCGGACTGACTGCCGCCTTCGCGGTGGTGGCGATCGGCACGCTGCTCGGCCTGCTGGCGGGCTATCTCGGCGGCTGGGTGGACAAGCTGGTGACCCGTATCGCCGACGTAGCACTCGGACTGCCGTTCCTGCCGTTTATGCTGGTGCTGGCCGCACTCACCGCGCCCGGCAAGCGCGTCGTGATCGCGACCGTGGCGCTGCTGTTGTGGCCCAACACCGCGCGTGTCATCCGCGCGCAGGTGCTGTCGCTGCGCGAGCGCGCCTGGGTGGAGGCGGCGCGTGTCACCGGCTGCTCCACGCCGCGGATCATGTTCGTGCACGTGCTGCCGCAGGTGCTGCCGCTCGCCGCGCTGTACGGCTCGGTCGCCATCGGCTGGGCGATTTTGGCCGAAGCGGCGGCGAGTTTCCTGGGATTCGGCGATCCAAACGGGATCAGTTGGGGCGTGATGCTGCAGGACGCCTATGCCAACCAGGCGCTGGGCCGCGGCGCGTGGAACTGGTTCACGCCGCCGGGTGTGGCGATCGTGCTGATGGTGCTCGCCGGCTTCCTGATCTCGCGCGGGTCGGAGAAGCTGCTGTTCCCGAAGCTGGCGGAGCAGTGAGGAGTTTGGAACCACGGAAAACACGGATTTCGTTGTCGGTAGCCGAGAATGATGCGCTTGATCTCTAGCCGAGGCTTGGCGAAATTCATCAGAAGGCAGAGACGGAAGCCTGTGGCCCTGAAGTAATTGAGACATTGTGCACGATGGATATCGTTGATCTCACTCACAGCCTTGAGCTCGACGATGACGGCGTTATTGACGATTATGTCTGCCGAGTATTGGCCGACTACTACGCCGTCATACCATACGGCTACGTCGGCTTGCTGTGTCGCCGATAGGCCCGCTTTTCGGAGCTCGTGCACCAGTGCGTTTTCATATACTTTCCGAGAAACCCCACGCCGAGCGTGTTTGAGACCGCAAGCGCGCATCGGATTATGCGCTCCGCCAGTTGATCCAGCGCCACCTTATCCGTGTTCATCCGTGTTTTCCGTGGTTCCTTCCTTCTTGAGCCGCAGATTTGTCCGTATAAGCATTGCTGAATGATTGAGGGCACGATGCTGCTGTCAGTGCGCGACCTGCAGGTCCAATACAGTACGCGCGCCGGCACCGTGCGCGCGGTGGACGGGGCAGATCTCGACGTGCCGGCCGGCAGCATCGTCGGCCTGGTCGGCGAGAGTGGCTGCGGCAAGTCCACGCTGGCCCGCGCGTTGATGGGTGTGCTGCCGGGAACCGGCCGCATCGCCGGCGGCAGCATCGTGTTCGAAGGCCGCGAGCTCACCACGCTTCCCGAACGCGGACGCCGCGCGCTGCGCTGGCGGCGGATGTCGTTCGTGCCGCAGACCGCGATGAACGCGCTCGATCCGGTGCAGCGTCTGGGCGCGCAGATGCGCGAAGTGCTGTGCGAGCGCGGCGGGATATCGCGCGCGGCGGCACGCACGCGATCGGAGGCGTTGATGCGCCTGGTCGGCCTCGATCCACACTGCCTCGTTGACTATCCGCACCAGTTCAGCGGCGGCATGCGCCAGCGCGCCTCCATTGCACTGGCATTGGCGCTCGATCCTTCGCTGGTGATCGCCGACGAACCTGTGACGGCACTCGACGTGATCGTACAGCGCCAGGTGCTGGACGAGCTGCGCGCGCTGCAACATCGGCTGAACCTGGCGATGATCCTGGTGACGCACGACATGGCGGTGGTGGCCTATGCCTGCGACCGCGCCGCCGTGATGTACGCCGGCAAGGTGGTGGAATCGGGACCGGTCACGGCGGTGCTGGAGGCGCCATACCACCCGTACACCATGGGCCTGACGCATGCCTTCCCGGACATGCACGCGAGCGGGGCGGCGCTGGTGCCCATCGAAGGCGCGCCACCCCCGCTGATCGATCCCCCGGTTGGCTGCCGCTTCGCCGAGCGCTGTCCCTTTGCCGTGGCCCGCTGCCGCGATGAACCGCCACCGCTGGTCGCGGTCGCGAATGATCACCTGACCGCCTGCTGGCGCAGCGGGGAAGCTGCAACCCTGCGCCAGGCCGCGTCGCAGCCGGCGACCTGGGCGGCATGAGCGATACGGCAATTCCGGTCATCGAAGCCGAGGCGCTGGCCAAGACGTTCCATCTGCATGGACGCTCGGTGCACGCGGTGCGGGGCGTCGACCTGGCGGTGCGCGCCGGCGAAGCACTCGGCATCGTCGGCGAGTCCGGCTGCGGCAAGACCACCACCGCCCGCATGTTGCTGCGCCTGGAGCAGCCGAGTGGCGGCACAGTCCGGTTCCTCGGCCAGGACATCACCAACGAGCGTGGCCATGCCCTGTTGCCATTTCGCACAAGCGCGCAACTCGTATTCCAGAACCCTTTCGACGCGCTGAACCCGCGCTTCACCATCCGTCGCGCGCTGATTGAGCCGCTGCGCAATTTCGGCATCCCGCGCCGTGAGCATGCCGGCCGCATCGAGGCGGCGATGCGCCGCGTGCGCCTGCTGCCTGCGCAGGCCTGGCTGGACCGCCATCCGCACGAGCTCTCCGGGGGGCAGTTGCAACGGGTCGTGCTGGCGCGCGCGCTGCTGCCGGAGCCACGGCTGATCGTGGCGGACGAGCCGGTATCGATGCTGGATGTCTCGGTACGCGCCGGCATCCTCAACCTGCTGCGCGCGGCGCGCGACGAGCTTGGGCTGGCGGCGATCTACATCAGCCATGACCTGGCGCTGATCCGCTATGTCTGCGAACGCACGCTGGTGATGTATCTCGGCCGCGTGGTGGAGGAAGGGCCGACCGCGGACCTGATCACGGCGCCACTGCATCCGTATACACGTGCGCTGGTCGCCGCCGTGCCGGTGCCGCGAGCGCAGCAGGACCGCGGTGCGCTGCCGATCCGCGGCAGCCTGGGCGAAGCGCAGGACAGTGCCACGGGTTGCGCCTTCCGCGCGCGTTGTCCGGACGCGTTCAGGCGGTGCGAGATCGAGACGCCGGCGCTGCGCGAGGCCGCGAGCGGGCGGCGCGTCGCCTGTCATTTGCATGAGCGCCTCCCCTGAGGGGTCGTTGCTGTTGGCAGCGGACTCTTTAAACGCAGAGCGCGCAGAGGACGCAAAGGCCGCAAAGAAGAAGGCATGGCGCTTCGCGCGAAGCGCCAAAAAATTCTCCCCTGTGAACTCTGGGTTCTTTGCGCACTTTGTGTTAAAGTGCAGAGGTCCGATCTCCACCGGCCCATCACATGAAGATCACCGAAATCCGCGCGCACCCGATGTCCGTGCCATACGCGCAGCCGCGCTGGACGGCGCACGAACGGATGGAACGCGATCAGCTCGTGCTGGTCGAAGTGCGCACCGACCAGGGGCTGATCGGCTTCGGCGAGATCGCCGGCGGCCCGCAGAAGCCGATCTGCGAACTGCTCGCCGCCTTCGCCGAGGTGATCGCGGGCATGGACCCGCTCGGACACAGCGAAATCTGGCAGAAGCTGTTCTCGCTCACCTCCCCGCGGCCAGGCGGCATCGGTGGCTGGGACGGTCTGCCGGCGCCGCTGCCACGCAACCAGCGGCCGCAGATCATGGCGGCGATCGGCGGCATCGACATCGCGCTGTGGGACCTGAAGGGCAAGGCGGTCGGGCTGCCGGTATTTCGCCTGCTTGGCGGCACGCGCACCGCGGTGTTCACCTATGCGACCGGTGGCTATTACCTGGAAGGCGAGGCGCCGGACGCGTGCGCCAAGCAATACGTGCGCTTCGTCGCCGACGGCTACCGAGCGGTGAAGCTGAAGACCGGCGCGCTCTCGCTGGCCGACGAAGTGAAGCGTGTAAGCGCGGTGCGCGCTGTTATCGGGCCGGACGTGAAGCTGATGCTTGATATGAACGCACCACACGACGTCGAGGGCTGCATTCGCTTCGCCGAGACGATGGCGCCATACGACATCCTGTGGCTGGAGGAGCCGCTGCATTGGTACCTGCAGCCGGCGGACTACGTGCGGCTCGCGGCGGCGTCGCCGATCCCGCTTGCGCATGGCGAGCGCGAATGGCACCGCTACACGGTGCGTGACTTCATCGACAGCGGCGCGATCCGCTACGTGCAGTTCGATTCGACGCGCGCCGCCGGCTTCACCGAGTCGCTGCGCATCGCGCACTACGCCGAGCAGAAGGGCGTGGTGATCGCGCCGCATTCGGCGCTGCACATCCACGCGCACCTGGCATCGGCGTTCGGCGACGCGGCGTTCGGGGCAGAGGCGATCGGCGATCCGGACCGCCACCCGATCCACCATCATGTCCATCGCGGCGGCGCCGTGGTGAGGAATGGCATGGCGCAACTGACCGAGGCGCCAGGGTTCGGCATGGAGATCGATTGGGCTTACGTGCAGAAGTACCGTTCCACCGGGTAGATGCCGGGGGTTGCCTTCCCGCCTCCGCTGCGCGACGGTTGGCCCTCTTCAGAGACAGTCCAGATCAAGAGAGAGCGAGGGATGCTGTGAACGACACAGTCGTGACCGATTCGGTAAAGCGCTTCAAGTGGGTGGGAACCAGGCCGATCCGTCCGGATGGCGTTCCCAAGGTCACCGGCAAGGCGCTGTATGGCGGCGACTACCGGCTGCCCGGCATGCTGTACGGCAAGATCCTGCGCTCGCCGCACGCCCATGCGCGCATCCGCTCGATCGACACGCGGGCGGCCGAGAAGCTGCCCGGGGTGAAGGCGGTGGTGACGTCGAAGGACCTGCCGGACCAGAAGTTCGACTACATCGGACCCGAGCGCGTGGCGGTGAATTTCTGGCACGTCACCCGCAACATCCTGGCGCGCGAGAAGGTGCTGTACGAGGGTCACGCGGTCGCCGCGGTGGCCGCGATCAGCACAGCGATCGCCGATGAGGCCGCCTCGCTGATCAAGGTGGACTACGAGGTACTGCCGCACGTCATCGACGTGGACGAGGCGATGGCGGACAGCGCACCGCTGCTGTTCGAGAACATGATCACGCGCGGCATCGAACCCGCACCGGCCAAGCCCTCCAACATCTCCAAGCGGCTGGAGTTCAAGGCCGGCGACGTCGAGGCCGGCTTCGGACAGGCCGACGTGGTGATCGAGAAGGAATTCAGGACCGCCGCGGTGCACCAGGCCTATATCGAGCCGCACGCCTGCGTGGCGCGCTGCGACGCGGACGGGCAGACCGAGATCTGGTCGTCCAGCCAGGGTCACTTCCAGATGCGCGCGCTGACCGCGAAGATTCTCGGCAAGCCGGTCGGCGACATCCGGGTCTATCCGGCGGAGATCGGCGGCGGCTTCGGCGGCAAGACGGTGACCTACCTGGAGCCGGTCGCAACGCTGCTTTCCATGAAGTCGGGCAACCCGGTGCGGCTGATGATGAACCGCGAGGACGTGTTCCGGGCAACGGGGCCCACGTCGGGTTCGTCGATGTGGGTGAAGATCGGCGTCACCAGGGACGGCAAGATCGTCGCCGCCGATGGCGTGTTCAAGTTCCAGGCGGGCGCCTTCCCCGGCTCGCCGGTGATGAACGCATGCCTGTGCGCCTTCGCGCCGTACGACATCCCGAACGCGCGCTCGGTCGGCTACGACGTGGTGTGCAACCGGCCGAA
>DATBKQ010000511.1:0-1959 GCA_036555825.1 Acetobacteraceae bacterium
GTCCCTGTCTGCGCCACGCCGCGCGCTGTTGGCGCAGCAGGGCGAGGCGATCGCTCCACTCCGGCCCGAACTCGGCCGACAGCCGCGCGCGGATGCGCGCCGCCAGGCCAGGACTTGCGCCGCCCGTCGAGACGGTCAGCAACAGGTCGCCGCGCCGGACTTCCGCGACGCTGTGGAAGTCGCAGAGCGCCGGCCGGTCCTCGACGTTGACCAGCACGCGAAGCGAGCGCGCCATTGCCGCCAGTTCGGCGGCTTTATCGTCGGGCAGCCCGGCGATCCACAGCGCCCGCAGCGGGGTTATGTCGGCGCGGCCCGGCAGCGAGCGCCGAAGCGCTTCCCCGGCAACCGCGAACCCATCCGGTTGGTCCGAGAACAGTCTCGGATCCCTCGCCCCACCGGCACGCAGCGCAAGGAACCGCCGCAGCGCGGCCTCACCACGGCCCGCCACCGCCATCGCCATCGCCGTTGGATCGAGCGCAACCGGAACCATGACGGCGGATCATCCCCTGGCCGAAACTGCCCTGAGAGAGAAGCATTTTTCTTTGATGTGCAAGATGGCCCGGCAAGAAATAAAATCATTCTACGCTATAGCTAATCTCGTGCCTCACCTTCCAGTAGCGATGCTTGGCGGGGAAATGCTCCGCTGCGCGGACGTGGCTGCCGCGCGGCGCCAGCAGTGCTATGGAAGGCGGCTTGGCTTGGGTGGGGTAACGTGAAGCTCAGTGCGGCCACTCTCGTGCTGGTGGCGGACCTGGCAGGTACTTTCGTATTCGCAATCGAGGGTGCCACTGCCGCCATGCGAGGCAATCTGGACCTGCTCGGCCTCATGGTCCTGGCGTTTGCCACCGCGCTGTGCGGCGGCATGACGCGCGACGTGCTGATCGGCGCGGTGCCGCCGAATGCGATCCGCGACTGGCGCTACCCGGCCGCCGCCTTCATCGCCGGCACGCTGACCTTCCTGGCGCACGCCCTGGCACGGCCGTACCCGCAGCAGGTCATCGTCACCCTCGATGCGGCGGGTCTGGCGCTGTTCGCGGTGGCCGGCACGGAAAAGGCCCTCGACTACCGCATTCATCCATCTATCGCCGTGCTGCTGGGCGCGATCACCGCGGTCGGCGGCGGCGTGGTGCGCGACGTCCTGCTGGCGCAGATCCCTGCCGTGCTTCGGGTGGACATCTATGCCACCGCGGCGCTGGCCGGTTCGCTGGTCATGGTCATCGCCCCGCGTCTCGGGATTCCGCGCACCTCGTCGGCCCTGTTGGGCGGCGCGGTCTGTTTCACCCTGCGCATGCTGGCCGTGTGGCAGAACTGGCAACTGCCGAAGGCCAACGCCTTCTGACGGGCGTCGGCCGACCGGGACTACTTCACCATCGCCGGCGTGCGCGTCTCCGCCTTGCCGAACGCCGGCATCACCTCCTCGGCGAAGCGCTGCAACTGCTCCAGCGCCTCGGACTTCGGCACGCCGACCGACAGCGATACCGAGATGCGATCCAGCGCCGGATACTTCGCCTCCAGCGCCTTCAGGTGATCGATGATCTCCTGCGCGTTGCCGGTCAGGAACCCGCCGGCATTCACCGCGTCCTCGATGCGCGGCAGCTTCGCCGCCGGCGCCCGCTTCGGATCACGCATGATCTCGATCTGCTCCTCGGTCAGCGCACGCACCAGGCGCAGTTCGCCGAACATCTTCATGTTCTCTTCGTAGTATTTCGCCGCGCGCCGGATGCCGTCTGCGCGGCTGTCGGCCATGTAGAAGTGGAAGCCGAAGCACAGCCGCTCACCGAGTTCGATGTGCTTGCCTTGCCTGGCGTGCGCCTCCTGCCAGCCCAGCACCACCTTGTGCATGGCGCCACCTTCGGCCGAGCCGCCGCCGACCATGCCCTGAATGCCGTGCTTGGCCATGAATTCCATCGCGCGCCCGGTGCCGCCCTGGATCGGCTGCCAGCACTCCACCGGCAGTCG
>DATBKQ010000512.1:0-3327 GCA_036555825.1 Acetobacteraceae bacterium
GCTATCGCACGCATGAGGGCGTGGACGGACTGCCGGCCGGCGAAGGCGTGTTCCTCGCGTGCAGCTTCTGGCTCGCCGACAACCTGATCCTGCAGGGCCGGCGGCACGAAGCGCGAGCGCTGTTCGAGCGCCTGCTAGGGCTTTGTAACGATGTTGGCCTGTTGGCCGAGGAGTACGACCCGAGGGAGAAGCGCCACCTGGGGAATTTCCCGCAGGCCTTCTCGCACCTGGCACTGATCAATACGGCGCTGAACCTGCAGAACCATGGACCGGCGAATCGCCGGCGGAATGCTTGACGGCCGAAACCTCCTGGCCACAGTAGTGACATCGTTCTGACTGCAAACGGTGGCCATGACCTCGGCCGGCATGCTGGAATTCGACAAGGTCACGCGCCGGTTCGGGGAGCTGGTCGCGGTGAGCGAGGCTACGCTGACCATCCCAGCCGGGCAGATGGTCGGCATCATCGGTCGCTCGGGTGCCGGTAAGTCTACCTTGCTGCGGATGGTGAACCGGCTGATCGAGCCCACCACCGGACGCGTGCTGTTCGACGGGCGCGACATCACCCAGCTTCATGGCAGAGCGCTGCGCGCCTGGCGCGCCAGCGCGGCGATGGTGTTCCAGCAGTTCAACCTTGTGCCACGGCTCGATGTGCTGACCAACGTGCTGGTCGGGCGGCTGAATCGTATTCCCACGGCGCGCGCATTGCCGAAGCTGTTCACGGCGCGAGAGCGCGCGCTGGCGATTCGCGCGCTCGATCGCCTGGGCATCGCCGAGCTGGCACTGAAGCGGGCGGACGTGCTGTCGGGCGGTCAGCAACAGCGGGTGGCGATCGCGCGGGCACTGATGCAGGAGCCGCGCATCCTGCTGGCGGACGAGCCGATCGCATCGCTCGATCCGGTGAACGCCAGACTGGTGATGGACGCGCTGCGCGACATCAACCGGCGCGACGGCATCACCGTGCTGTGCAATCTCCACACGCTGGATACCGCACGCGCATACTGCGACCGGATCGTCGGCATGGCACACGGACGCATCGTGTTCGATGGCACGCCCGAGGCGCTGGACGAGACGACGCTACGCTCGATCTACGGCGGCGCCGACCACGCGCCGGGTGAGCGAAGCGCGTCGCCAGGTACTGGCGCAGCAGCGCTGCCGGCATTCGCGCGCGCCTGAAGGGCCTGCTTTCGCGCCGGCCGCGGCTATTCGGCCGGCACCACGATCGGCGGACGTTTCCCCGCCAGGCGCTCCAATGCCAGATAGACGACCGGCGTGGTGTACAGCGTCAGCATTTGCGACACGATCAGGCCGCCCATGATGGAAATGCCGAGTGGCTGCCGCAGCTCCGAGCCGGTGCCGAACGCGAGCGCGAGAGGCACTGCCCCGAACAGTGCCGCGAGCGTGGTCATCATGATCGGGCGGAACCGCTCCAGGCACGCTTCGTGAATTGCCTGCTCGGGTGTGAGCCCGCGCTGCCTTTCGGCCTCGAGGGCGAAGTCCACCAGCATGATCGCGTTCTTCTTGACGATGCCCATCAGCAGGATGATGCCGATCATCCCCATGATCGACAGGTCGTTGCCGGTGATCAGCAATGCCAGCAGCGCGCCGATCCCAGCCGACGGCAAGGTGGAGATGATCGTGAGCGGATGCAGCAGGCTCTCGTAGAGCACGCCGAGTACGATATAGATCGAGATCAGCGCGGCGGCGATCAGCAGCGGCTGGGTGGCCAGCGATTGCTGGAGAAAACGCGCATTGCCGGCGAACTGGGTATGCACGTCCTCCGGCATCCGAAGCTCGCGCGTGGCGTTCTCGACCGCCTTCTCCGCCTCGCCGAGGGCCACGCCAGGTGCCAGGTTGAAGCTGAGCGTGGCGGCGGGGAACTGCCCCTGGTGCCGCACTGCGAGGGGAGCGGTGCCACGCTCGAAGTGCGCCACAGCCGAGAGCGGCACCTGCCTGCCGTTGCTCGCGCCGACATAGATGCGGTCGAGCAGCGATGGGTCCGTCTGCAACTTCGGATCGACTTCCAGCACCACCTTGTACTGGTTTCGCTGTGTGTAGATCGTCGAGATCTGCCGCTGCGAATAGGCGTTGTTCAACGCATTGTCGATCGCCGCGGTGTTGATGCCGAGCCGCGCGGCGGCGTCGCGATCGATCACCACGTTCGCCTGCGGTCCGGCGCGGTCCTGGTCCGAGGTCACATCGACGATGCCCGGTGTAGTGCGCAGCTTGTCCTGCAAGGCCAAGGCCCAACGCCGAAGTTCGTCGATGTCCTGCGTGATCATGGCGTACTGGAACTGCGCGCCACCTTGCCGTCCGCCACCGCGCAGATCCTGGGCCGAGTAGAGGGTGGTCTGGACGCCGGCGACCTTCTCCAGCGGCTCGCGCAGGCGCGCGATCACCGCCTCGGACGAGATATGCCGTTCCGACAGCGGCTTCAGGCTTACGGTCACAAAACCGCGGTTGAGCGAGCTCCAGCCGCTCGCCACGCCGACATTGGAACCGACGCTTGCCACCGCCGGGTCGCGCAATATCACGTCCACGGCAGCGCGCTGCCGCTCCTCCATCGCCTGGAAGGAGATGTCGGGCGAGGCGAGTGTCGAACCAATAAGAATGCCAGTATCCTGGAGCGGCAGGAAACCCTTCGGCAGCACGGCGTAGAGCCGCACGGTCAGCACGACGGTCGCGAGCGTCACCAGCAGCATGAACACGCGATGCTCCAGTGCCCATCCGAGGGTGCCGGCATAGAACCGCTGCGCGCGCTGAAAGGCGCGCTCCAGCACGCGGTCGAAGCACGCGAGCATCGGGCTGCGCGGTGGGGTACGCACATCGCCGCGCATATAATGCGCGCAGATCATCGGCGTCAGCGTCAGCGAGACCACGGCCGAGACGGCGATCGCCATTGCCATGGTCATGGCGAACTCATGGAACAGCCGCCCCATGATGCCGCCCATGAAGATCAGCGGTATGAACACCGCGACGAGCGAGATACTGATCGACATCACGGTAAAGCCGATCTGGCGCGAGCCGATCAGCGCCGCTCGCATGGCATCGACGCCGCGTTCGCGATGACGGACGATGTTCTCGATCATCACGATGGCATCGTCCACCACGAAGCCCACTGAAATGGTCAGCGCCATCAGCGAAAAGTTGTCGAGCATGTAGCCCATGAACCACATGCCGGCGAGCGTGCCGCAGATCGACAGCGGCACGGTCACCGCGGCGGCGATGGTCGGCATCAGGCGCCGCATGAACAGCAGCACGACCAGCAGAACCAGCGCGATGGTGACCATCATGGTGTACTGCACATCGGCGACCGAGGCGCGAATGGTC
>DATBKQ010000513.1:0-2523 GCA_036555825.1 Acetobacteraceae bacterium
CACTGGTGCAGGATCGCGCTGACGGATCGGCTTGAGGGCGATGGTCAGCCGGCCGGTGTTGGGCGTGGCATTGATGGTTCCCGCACCGACGAACGACACCACGCCGGTGACCGCCGGATCACGCTCGACGATCTGCGCCACTTTGGTCTGCAATTCGATCAGCCGCGGGATGGAGACGCTCTGGGCCGCCTCGGTCACCGCGACCAGCACGCCGGTGTCCTGCTGCGGCAGGAAGCCCTTGGGCACTACGACGTAGAGACCGATGGTGCCGACCAGGGTTGCGACGCCGATCAGCAGCACGAACGGCTGGTGGCGGAAGGTCCAGTCGAGACTGCGCCGATAGCCGGCGAGCAGCGCATCGAAGCCAGCCTCGCTCACGCGCGCGATCCAGCCTGGGTGCTGCTCGCTGGCCGGTCGCAGGATACGGCCGCACATCATCGGCGTCAGCGTGAGCGATACGATCGCCGAGACGATGACCGCGACCGAGAGAGTTACCGAGAATTCCGAGAACAGTCGGCCGACGACGCCGCCCATGAACAGGAGCGGGATGAACACGGCGATCAGCGAGACGGTAAGCGAGACGATGGTGAAGCCGATCTGCGCCGCGCCACGATAGGCGGCGGCCAACGGGTGCATGCCCTGCTCGATGTAGCGGACGATATTCTCGATCATCACGATCGCATCGTCCACGACGAAGCCGCTGGCGATGGTCAGCGCCATCAGCGACAGGTTGTCGATCGCATAGCCGAGCTGGTCCATCACGCCGAACGTGCCGACCAGCGACAGCGGCAGCGCAATGGCCGGGATGAACGTGGCGCGCGGCGAGCGCAGGAACAGAAAGATCACCGCGACCACGAGGATCACCGACATGATCAGGGTGATCTGCACATCGCGCACCGAGGCACGGATCGTCTCGGTTCGGTCGGTGACGATGGTGAGCTTGATGCCGGAAGGGATCGCCGACTGGAGCCGTGGCAGCGCCTGTTTCACCAATTGCACGGTCTGCACGATGTTGGCGCCGGGCTGGCGCTGGATGTCGAGCACCGCCGCTGGCTGGTCCTTGTACCACGCCGCGACGCGGTCGTTCTCCACGCCCTTGATGACATCCCCCACATCGGACAGACGCACCGGAGCGCTGTTGCGCCACGCGATCACCAGGTTGCGGTAGGCCGCGGCATCGACAAGCTGGTCGTTGGCACCCAGGGCAAAGGCCAGCCGCGCCCCATCGAAGCCGCCCTTGGCGCCGTTGACATTGGCGTTCGCGACCGCGCTCCGCACGTCCTCCATGGAGATGCCGTAGGCGGCAAGGCGGGCCGGATCGACCCGCACACGCACCGCCGGACGCAGTCCGCCCTGCACGGTGACGCGCCCCACGCCGGTGATCTCGGACAGTTTCGGCTGCAACAACGTGTCGGCGGCGTCGCTGACCACGTCGATCGGCAGGCTGTCGGAGGTCAGCGCCAGCGTCAGAATCGGCGCGTCCGCCGGGTTCACCTTGGCATAGACCGGCGGATACGGAAGGTTCAGCGGCAAGGTTCCGGCCGCGGCATTGATCGCCGCCTGCACGTCCTGCGCCGCCGAATCCATGCTGCGGTTCAGGTTGAACTGCAGGGTGATCTGGCTGGTTCTCTCGGAACTCTGCGAGGTCATGGTGACCAGGCCGGGGATCTGCCCGAACTGGCGCTCCAGCGAGGCGGTGATCAGGGTCTCCACCGTCTCCGGGCTGGCGCCCGGGAGCTGGGTCGTGACCAGGATGGTCGGGAAGTCGACCTCGGGCAGCGCCGATACCGGCAACGCTCGGTAGCCGAGGGCGCCCGCCAGCAGAATGGCGATTGCCAGCAGCCAGGTGGCGATCGGCCGCGCGATGAACGGGGCGGAGATGCTCATCGGGTCAGGTCAGCCGCCCCAACACTCTTTTCACCCCGGTGCCCCGGCCCGCCGGCGTCGGGTTCCCGGTGCGGCCGGCTGATCGGCTGCCGGCGAACTGCCCGCGGCGGCCGGCTGGACGATCGTCACCTTGGTGTTCTCGTTGAGGCGTGCAGCTCCATCCACCACGAGCTGATCGCCGGACTTGACCCCCTCGGTGACGATGCTGGCCTGCTCGTCCTCGTGGCCTAGCTTGACATCGCGGCGGGTCACCGAGTTGTCCGGGTTGATCACATAGACGTAGGCACCGTGCGGACCCCGCTGCACCGCCGCCGGCGGTACCACGATGGCGCTTTTGGCCGTGTCCACCTGAAGCCGCACGCCGACAAAGGCGCCGGGCCAAAGCCGCCGTTCGGGATTGGGAAAGGTGGCCTTCAGCTTGATGGTCCCGGTGGTCGGATCGACCTGATTGTCCAGCACAGCCAGCGTACCGGTATCCAGCGGCCGCGCCTGCCCCGCAGCCGTACCTTGGGGGAACGCCAGCACCTTCGCCGGTCCCTGGCTCATCGCCCTGGCGATTTGTCCCAGGCTCTGCTGCGGCAGGGTGAACAACACCGATATCGGCTGCAACTGCGTGATCACGACCAGGCCGGTGGT
>DATBKQ010000514.1:0-2144 GCA_036555825.1 Acetobacteraceae bacterium
AATGTAGGTCAATACCAACGCCTAACCGGGCGTGCCTATGGCGAGATCGATCCTGCTGATCCGAAGAACGCCATCATCCAAGACCTGAATCTCGCACCGCGCAATGCCCGCGGTATGGTCGAATACAGCACCTCCGTCGAGATCCTGGAGCCGAAGGATATGACTCGGGGGAACCACGTCCTGCTGTTCGAGGTGGTCAATCGCGGCAACAAGATCGCACTTGCCATCTTCAATGGCGACGTCGCTCCCGGTCCCACCCAGCGCAATTCACTATCCGCGGCAGGCGACGGTTACCTGATGCGCGAGGGTTATACGCTGGTCTGGTTCGGTTGGCAGCAGGACGTGCTGGCGGGCGCTGATCGCATGGTGATGGAACACGTGGTGGCGCGCAATCCGGATGGTACGCCGGTCACCGGACTTGTGCGAGCCGAGATCACCGTCGCCGCCAATACTCCAAGTCTGCCCATCAGCGCAGGCTGGTTCACCGGGGCAACTCATGACTCCTATCCGACCGTCGAACTGAACAACCGCGTGGCATTGGGCGACGGCTTTGTTCCAACCCTCACGGTACGCGAACGGGAGAACGAGTTGCGCCGCCCGATCCCGAATGAGGAGTGGAGCTTCGCCAAATGCCCTGACGGCGGCGAGAAGAAACCGGATCCGAAGACACTCTGTTACCCGTCGGGATTCAAGCCAGGCTTGATCTACGAATTGATCTATCGAGCCAAGGATCCGTTGGTGATGGGACTCGGCTTCGCCGCGACACGCGACCTGGGCGACTTCCTCCGAAACGTACAAACCGACGATCGAGCGAGCCCCAATCCGGTCTATCGGTCCGACAACGTGGCGCTGCTTGAAGGATCGTCGCAGAGCGGCCGCATGATCCGCACCTTCCTTCACCTGGGGTTCAACGAGACTGAATCCGGCAAGCGCGTGTTCGACGGAGCATACCCGCACATCGGCGGCGGGCAGATCGCCATGAACATCCGTTTCGCGCAGCCGGGACACGCCTGGGGTGAGCAGGTCGATCACCTGCTGCCAGCTTACGATTTTCCCTTCACGTACGCCGCCCAATACGATCCCCTGACTGAACGCAAGCAAGGTCTTCTGGATCGTTGCCAGGCGAGCGGCACCTGCCCGCGCGTTTTCCACGTGGCGACTGTGCTCGAAATCTGGGAGGGGCGGCAGTCGCTTGGTGTGACCGACCCGCTCGGCCGAACCGACTTGGCCGACCCGCCGAATGTGAGAACCTTCATCATGGCCGGGACGCAGCACGCGCCATCGCTGCTGCCGTTGGCGCCGCCGGACTCCGCGCCCTATTTCTGTCATCAGCAGCTCAACCCCAACCCGCAGCTTTACACAAACCGCGCCTTGCGCGCATTCACGCAATGGATGCGCGATGGCGTTGCTCCACCCGATTCTGTCGTGCCGAGGATTTCGGATGGGACCCTGGTGGCAGCAGATCAGGTGCACTTCCCGTCGATACCGCGGAACACCTATGGCGGCGCGGAACGTGCAGCGGCGCACGGCCTGAGAAGCGCAAACATGCTGCACGTCCTCGATTTCGGACCCACGTACAACGCGGCCGACAGCAGTGGCATCATCAGCATCGAGCCGCCGCGCGTGGGGTCGGCGACCTATGGCGTGCTCGTGCCGCAGGTCGATGCCGACGGCAACGATGTCGGTGGCATCCGATCAGTATTCCTACAGGTACCGGTCGGCACGTACACCGGATGGAATGAGTTCCGTCCGGACTTCTTTGGCGGTGGACAATGCAGTCTCGGCGGCAGCTTCATCCCCTTCGCACCCACCCGCGCTGACCGCACGGCCTCAGGCGATCCGCGACCGTCGATCGAGGAGCGATATCCAACCAAGGAAGCATACGTGGCGGCTTTCCGGGCCGCCGCGGACCAGCTTGTGGCGCAGCGCCTGCTGCTGCCAGAGGACGCCAGCACGCTGGTCGCAGAGGCCGAACGCAAGGGCATCCGCAAGGGGCCTGAATCCGTCCGCATTGCCCGATGTCTCGGCCTCTTGGATGCTGCCGTCCGCCAATTGTACGCCGCTGACATGGTCACCGTCGAACAGCAGCCGATCGACAAGGCGATTGGCGAGGATGGTCAGGCTTGCGCGGCCGCGCACATGTC
>DATBKQ010000515.1:0-13967 GCA_036555825.1 Acetobacteraceae bacterium
AGCTGCTGGCCTTTGCGATCGGCGCCGCATTCGGCGGCATGACCGGCGTGTTCTATGTCGCCAAGCTGCAGACCGCGACGCCGGAGATGTTCGGCTTTCCCGTCTCGGCGATGATCCTCGTGATGATCGTGTTCGGCGGCATGGGAAGCGTCTGGGGCGTGGTGCTGGGCGCGTTCATCCTGCAGCTTCTGCAGTCGTGGTGGCTGCAGGACCTCACCGAGTGGCTGCACGCGCTCGGACGGTTGGTCGACAACCTGTGGCTGCAGCACGTCGACCTAGTCCCGTCGATCGAGCTGATCTTCGGCTTCATCCTGGTGGGCATGATGCTGTTCCGCCGGCAGGGGCTGATCCCGGCGACGCGACAGCAGGCGGCGCTGAGTCTTGACCAGCAGCACGCGGAGGTGCGGCGCGGCGGCTTCACCGACCTCAAGCTGCATGGGCTGGGCGGCGAGGCGCGTTCGCCCGAAGCGGCGCTGGACATAGCAGGTGTGACGGTGCGCTTCGGTGGCCTGACCGCGCTGAACAGGGTTGAGCTGAAGGTGCCAAAGGGAGGGGTGGTCGCGGTCATCGGGCCGAATGGTTCCGGCAAATCCACCCTGTTCAACGTGATCACCGGGCTGGTGGAGGCGGAGGAAGGCTCGATCCGCTTCCAGGGCGAAGAGATGATGGGTTTGGCGGATTACCAGATCCTGGAGAAGGGTATCGCGCGCACGTTTCAGAACCTCCGCCTGTTCCCCAACCTGACGGTGATGGAGAACGCACTGATTGGCCAGCACGCGCGGCTGAAGACCGGCGTGCTGGCGGCGATCTTACATCCGCCCGGAACGGTCGCCGAAGAGAGGCAGGCACGCGAATGGGCGATGGAGATATTCTCGATCTTCGGCAACCGCCTGGCGCCGCGCACCGGCCAGATGGTGGCGGGGCTGTCTTATGCCAATCGCCGGCGGATCGAGATCGCCCGCGCACTGGCGTCGCGGCCGCGCATCCTGCTGCTGGATGAGCCGACCGCGGGGATGAACCCGGCCGAGACGCTGGAGCTGGCTGAGCAGATCAAGAGCCTGAACACGTTGGGCCTGACGGTGCTGCTGATCGAGCACAAGCTCGATGTTGTCACCACACTTGCCGATACGGTTTATGTGCTGGATCATGGCGAGGTTATCGCGTACGGCAAGCCGGACGAGGTGCGGCGCGACGAGGAGGTGCTGCGGGCATATCTGGGCCGGAACGCGCAGGCATCGCTGGCGGGTGTAGGGGCAACCCATGCTGCTTGATGGCCGGCCCAAGGCCGGCCATGACGTATAAGGATCGCAATGTTACTCGAGTTTCGCGATGTCGACACCTACTACGGCGACCTGCATGTGCTGAAGCAGGTCAACTACACGATCGGCGAAGGCGAGATCGTCTCGCTGCTTGGCGGCAATGCCTCGGGCAAGTCCACCACGATGAAGACCATCATGGGCGTGGTGCGCCCGGCGCGCGGCAGCGTGATCTACCAGGGCGAAGCGATCGAGCGCACGCCCACCGCCGAACGTGTCCGCCGCGGCATCGCGCCGGTGCTGGAGGCGCGGCGGCTGTTTCCGCGCATGACGGTGTTCGAGAACCTGGAGATGGGGGCCTACCTGCGCAAGCGCGGGCCGGAGTTCGACCAGGACCTGGAGCGCGTCTATGCGCTGTTCCCGCGGGTGAAGGAGCGGCGCAACCAGATCGCGGGAACGCTGTCGGGCGGCGAGCAGCAGATGGTGGCGATGGGTCGCGCGCTGATGGCGCGACCGAAGCTGTTGTGTATGGACGAGCCGTCGATGGGCCTATCGCCGATCTATGTCGAACAGGTGTTCGACATCATCCAGGAGATCAACAGGCAGGGCACCACGGTGTTCATGGTGGAGCAGAATGCCAACATGGCGTTGTCGATCGCCCATCGCGCCTATGTGCTGCAGACCGGACAGGTGGTACTGTCGGGGACCGCGGCAGAGCTGCGGCAGAATCCGCTGATCCGCGAGGCTTACCTGGGCGAGATGCAGGTGGCCGTCTAGCTGGCGCCGTTACAGCAGTCACTGCGGTGATCTAACCATCCCAGCCCGCCTTGCGCAGGCCATCGAGCATTCGTTCGTGCACAGCTTCTGGCAACCAGCGGCCCCGGTTGCGGGCATACTCATCAAACGAGGTAGGTCGCAAAGCTTCCGTCGCCCGGTGCATAATGGCGCGTGCTTCGCTGGTCCGGCCGAGCTCGGCCAATGCCGCGGCAACCCATCGGTTAACCTCCGTTAGCGTGCGGGCTGGCTTGAACAGCCCGCTGGCCCGCATTTACGGTGGCTTCGTAATCCGTCAGTGCGTAGTGGGCAATCGCCATATGGACATAAGCCCTGAAGCTCCAGGGATCTTTGGGGTTCAGACGCAGATACTGTCGCAACACTCGTATTCCGTCCGCATAGCGGCCGAGAAATATGAGGGAAGATCCTTTTGTTTGGAGCGCCACAGCTGCATTCTGGTTTAGGTCGAGCGCCATATCTGATCTGTCCAGAGCTTCCGTCAAATCGCCATTTATCAGGCAAACATACCCGAGCAGTCCAAGACCATTCGCATCATTCGGATCAAGCTCGACTGCTCTTGATGCGAGCGGCAGTACCAGCTTGATTCCATTATCGGTACTCAGTGAAATATAGTGGCTTACATCGTCCAGATATGTCCGCGCCAAACCTTGGTACGGCAACCCAAAGGTTGGGTCCAGTTCAATGGACGCACGAAAAAGCGGCCGAGCGCTCTCGCATTGAACCCTATCCATTCGCGTCAGATGCCATAGTCCACGCTGATACATTTCCCATGCTCCGAGGCTTTCCCGGCGCCTTCCGAAGCACCCGCCGCATCTCTGCGTCAGCAATGGCAGGTTGCATGGCGGCGACAACCGCCGCCGTTATTTCGTCCTGGACATCGAATATGTCTTGCAGTGTTCTATCGTAGCGGTCACCCCATATGTTGTTCCCAGCGACCGCGTCGGCTAACTGCGCCGTAACACGAATCCGATCGCCACGGCGCCTTACACTTCCCTCGGCCAGGTAGCGAACACCCAACTCGGCAGTGATCGTTTTGGTATCAGCAGAGGTCCCCTTGTAAGAAAAACTCGAGTTTCGGGGAATCACAAAGAGGAAGCGGTTACGCGACAGCATTAGCAACACCATCTGAAAAGTATTCCTGTTCAGTGTCATTGCTCAGATTGGTGAAGGCAAGCACAGCGACCGAAGGCTTGTCTGGCAATGGTAGTGCTTCGGTTGCGGTTCGGGCGGTTGGCGGTCTTGCCGGCCTTCCTATTGTCGCAGCATCCAGCCTGAGCAAAAAGGCTTCGACCGGCCGGGCGATATTCTTCAGGCGGAGGCTTCGAAGCGGCTCGAACGAACACTCCACCCGGCCATGAACATGCTCCTGTACAGATCGAGAGACACATATGGCGCCAACCGGACATGCTTCCTGAAGTCTGACGGCTACGTTCACGGCGTCACCGTGAAGGTCGGTGCCATCGGGTATCGCATCAGGATCGCAGCCAGGCACCCGGGAACTGCCGGGGGTTCCATGACGAGGACGGTGGGGCCGGGCCAAACGGCGCCGGGCGGATCTGCACAGCGACGCAGGAAGACATCGTCACGTTGTGGCTGCCGAAGCATGCATTATGCGATGCGGAGCTGCAGCGCCTCGTCGGCGAGGATGCCGCGGCAGCAGATCGCGATGTAGAAAACCGCCGCTCGAAGTGACGCGGTTCACAGCGGGGCGAGACGAAACTATGCTGCGGTGAAACGTCGCAAGGTGGGGCTCATGGCTGTCATGTCCGTGTTGTCGCCATTTGCCATCGTTCGGCAGCTTCGCATCGGCAAGGAATCCTCGACCTTCGAGCGACTGGGCCGCTCGCGCCATGTCGCCGATCTCCGGCTGATCTTTTCTGTCACCCTGATCATCATGATCGTCAGCATAATCCTCGCGCTGATCTTCTGTTTCGAGCATCAGGTCGTGACGAACTGGCGCGAGGTGAACGGACGCGAGAACGGCTGGACCTGGCTTCGGCTGGCGATGGCGGCTGTCGCCGACAGCGGCGCGTTCGTCGGCGCCGTCGGCGCGGTGGGGTGCGGCGTGCTGGCGTGGACCTACCAGAGCGGGAGCGCGCGCCTGGGTGTGGTGGACCTGTTCGCCTGCGAAATCGCCACCCTGTGCCGCGTCTTTGCCGTGGCGGATGTCGTGCAACGATACGTCGGCCTGTTCGAGAATGGGCCGGACACCGGTCGGCCACACCCGATCGATGGCGAGCTGCCGGCCGACACCAGCCGGTTCACCTCGCAGGAGAGCTACTTCCCGGTGTTCGACGCATCGGTGAACGCTCTGCAGGCGCTAGAGGCGGATGTCGTCAAGCACGTCACCGCGTTCTACACCTACATGAAGGTCATGCGCGACGCACTGCGCCGGCTTGCGGAAATCAAGCCGCCAGCATCGAACGGGCCGCGCAACGATGACTGGCACCGGGCAATCTGCAATGTGGTGTATATGCAGTTTCTCGGGCTGGAAAGCGCGCGCAGGGCGATCAGCGACCTGGTAGAATTCGAGCCGACTCAGGCCGAGGACATGATCACCATCCTGCTCAGCGAGCTTGTGGCTTATGGTTTCCTGCGCCAGCAGTTCAGGGGCGATCTGCGCCAGCGCCGACTGGAAGCGCGCGACGAGGCATACCGGCGTGAGATTCCTGCGCTATACCGGCTTGTCATGGCGGGGACAGGCCTGGAGTGGGATACGGCGAAGGACCTGGCGACGGAAATGATGAAGCGGTTCGATCTCGTGCTGGTGGATACGCCGACGCAGCGGGCGCTGCGGGCGGCGGCTGTGTTACCGGCATCGGTTTCCTAGCCGCCCGCGCGGGCAACCTGCTGGCGGGCACCGTCATGTTGTCGTAGCTCGGGCTTGCGGTATCGTGACTGGCCGGCTGGGCGGAGAAGCTGCTGCTCGCCTGGCGGTGAGAGGAGCTGGCATGCAACGGATCGATCTGCGCTCGGACACGGTGACGCTGCCATCCGATGCGATGCGCGCGGCGATGGCGAGCGCGGCGGTGGGCGACGATCAGTACGGCGAGGATCCCACCGTTCGCGCCTTGCAGGAACGGGTCGCCGCGCTGCTCGGCAAGGAGGCGGCGATTTTCGTGCCGAGCGGCACGATGGCCAACCAGATCGGCCTGAAGCTGCTGACGCGGCCGGGCGACGATGTGGTGGTGGGCGACGAGGCGCATGTCGTCTGGCACGAATCGGGCGCGGCGGCGGCGAATTCCGGGGTGCAGTTCACCGTTGTGGGACGCGGCGGGCTGTTCACCGCGGCGGATCTGCGCACGTCATATAAGCCGCCGGGTCATATCATCTTTCCGCCGACCACGCTGGTGGCGGTGGAGAACACGCACAATCGCGGCGGCGGCGTGGTTTTTCCGCAGGCGGACGCGGAGGCGATCTGCGCGGCGGCACGCGAGCTGGGATTGGCGAGCTACCTGGACGGCGCGCGGCTGTTCAACACGGCGGTGGCGACGGGGCGATCGCTGGCGGAACTTGCGGCGCCGTTCGACGTGGTGTCGGTTGCGCTGTCGAAGGGGCTTGGCTGCCCGGTCGGCAGCCTTATTGCCGGGCGCGCGGCCGACATGGCGCGCGCGGTGCGGGCGCGGCGCATGTTCGGGGGGGCGATGCGGCAGTCGGGGATTCTCGCGGCCGCCGGTCTGTATGCGCTGGACCACAACATGGCGCGGCTGGCGGAGGATCATGCCAATGCGCGGATCCTGGCCGAACGACTGGCGGATACGCGGGTGGAGATCGACCTCGCGACGGTGCAGAGCAACATCGTGATCTTCCGCGTGCCCGAGCCGCTGCCGGATGCCGCGACGGTGGTGCGGCGCGCACAGGAACACGGCGTGCTGGTCTCGGCGTTCGGCGCGCGGACAGTGCGCGCGGTCACGCATCTGAACGTCGATGCATCGCAATGCAGGCATGCGTCCGAGGTCCTGGCGCGGGCCGTCGATGGGTGACGCCGGGTTCGGGGTGGTGTTTCCGGTAAGTTAAGGTCGTTGCCGCACAGTATCGGCTTTCCCGCTGGAGCGGTGCCGTGCGTCTGCTCGATCTGGAGTTTGCCGATCTCGACGCTGGGGGCGCGGCGGAGTTGATCGCGCGGCGTTCCGGTGCAGAACCGTTCCGCTATGTGACGACGCCGAACGCGGACCACCTCGTGCGGCTGCATCGCCACCCGGAGCTGTTGCCGCTGTATCAGGGTGCGATGCTGCGACTGCTCGATTCACGCGTTGTCGCCATGGTGGCGCGACTCGTGGGGTTGCGGCCGCCGCGCGTCGCCCCCGGGAGCGACCTGACGTCGCTGTTGCTGACCCGGCATCTCGGAAGGGGAGAGCGGGTTACCGTCGTGGGCCTTTCGCCACGCTGGCTGCCGGCTCTTGTCGCGCGCTGCGACCTTGCGCCACCGGCGCACTACGATCCGCCGCGCGGCTTCGAGCGGAATCCTGCCGCCATGCGGGCAGCGGTCGATTTCGTGCTGACCCATCCGGCGCGTTTTGTGTTTCTCGCAGTCGGCTCGCCGCGGCAGGAGATGCTGGCGGCGGCCATCCGGGCCACAGGGCGCGCCCGCGGGACCGGCCTGTGCATCGGGGCGGGCCTCGAGTTCCTGGCCGGCGCGCAACCGCGTGCGCCGGACTGGATACAGCATGCGGACCTCGAATGGCTGTACCGACTATGGCACAATCCGCACCGTCTGGCGCGGCGCTATCTGATCGACAGTCCGGCCATCCTGCCGCTGTTGCTGCTTCAGCGCTTTGCGCCGGCAACTTCCAAGTGATCGCGGCACCCATGCCACAGCACGACAACCCAGTTGCGGCGATGTACGGCATCATTCAGGTGAATGTAGCGCAGTGCGTTCGCTGAGTGCCGTTGCGGTGCCATACCGGCTGCCAAACGATCGGCTGCGGCAATCGCCCGCAGAGTCTGCGCAAGGAGCCCATTCCGCGCCCCTCTGACCAGGTAGAATCCCAGCCGCGGCATAAGCGCCGGCCAGGGAGTACCCCATTTGCGGGCGATGTAGAGCCGGTTGCGCACAAAATGGAACCAGCGTGCGCCAGACCAGGCAAAGCGCTGCTCGGGACTGACCTTGTGACGCACGACGATGTCGCCACGATAGCGGATCCGCCAGCCGCGCTCGATCGCGCGCAGGCAGAAGTCCAGCTCCTCCCAGCAGAAGAACAGCGCCTCGTCGTAGCCGTCCCACGCAGCGCGACGGATCGCATGACCGGCACCGACAAAGGTGATCGTGTAGAACGAATCGCCCGCGTGCCGCAGGAGCCCGGGCGCATAGCCCCAGGACGAGACGTCGTCACTTTCGCACGCGTACAGTTTGATTCGACAGCCGATCGCCGCGAGACCCGAGTCCTGGTCCAGCGCGGCGACGGCTTCTGCCAGTGTTGTTGGGTCAGCGAATTCCGCATCGTTGTCGAGACCGAAGATGATGCGCCCATGCCCGAGCGCCGTACCGCGATTTCGTCCGCCGGCGACCCCGTGGTTGCGGTCGAGCGCCACCAGTGTCGCATCGGTGCGGCCGCTGACCACACCCGCCAGAAGGGCCAAGTTGTCCGGCTGCGAACCCTGATCCGCGATGAACACGTGGCGGTACACGCCGGTCTGTGCCAGAGCCGAGCGGATTGCCGCCATCGTTTCTGCCACGCGGTCGAGCGCGAGGATGACCACATCCGCATCGTACTGACCGTCTGGTGGGCCGGGAGCGCCAGCTATGTGACGCACATTCATGTGCCGCTCCCCAGCACTGGGATGGACAAATAGGCGAGCCGCTTCAGTTCCTTGCGTCCACGCGCCACCTGTTCGAGCACAAGGCCGCAAACGAAGGAGAGCGACGAGGCGAGCACCAGTCCGGTGGCCAGCAACGCGGTTGGTAGTCGCGGCACCATGCCGGTGCCCAGGTACTCCAGTACGACCGGCATCCCGAGTACGAGACCGACCGCCAGCAGCGCCGCGCCGGTTGTCCCGAACGATTGCAGCGGCCGCTCCTGCTGTACCAGCATCACGATCGTACGCAGGATGCGCAGACCGTCGGAAACGGTTCGCAGTTTCGAACGCGATCCCGCCGCGCGGCCGCGATATGCAGTCGATACTTCGCCGACCGGCAGCCGCAGTTCGAGTGCGTGAATAGTGAATTCCGTCTCTGTCTCGAAACCAGACGCCAGGGCAGGAAACGACTTCACGAACCGTCGGCTGAACGCGCGATAGCCCGACAGCACGTCGCTGACCCGATTGCCGAACACACGACAGACCAGGAGCGTCATCAGGCGGTTGCCAAGGCGGTGGCCAATCCGATACGCCTGCTGATGCACTGGCTCCCGCACGGCGGTCACCATGTCGAGCTGATTCTCGATCAGTTGGCGCACCATGG
This sequence comes from Acetobacteraceae bacterium, assembly GCA_036555825.1. Classification (GTDB taxonomy): domain Bacteria; phylum Pseudomonadota; class Alphaproteobacteria; order Acetobacterales; family Acetobacteraceae; genus JAMXLO01. The sequence goes on from DATBKQ010000515.1 coordinate 8,452, forward strand.
CTGGTGCGGCGGCGGCGTCGTAGGTATCGTCGCCATCCACGAGCACGTAGATGTCGGCTTCGACATCAGCGAACATCCGCCGGACGACGTGGCCCTTGCCCTGCAGCCGTTCGCTTCGCACCTGGGCGCCGGCGCCGCGCGCGATCTGCGCGGTGCGATCGGAGGAGTTGTTGTCGTAGACCAGGATCGCGGCATCGGGAAGGTGCATGCGGAAGTCGCCGATGACCTTCTCGACGGACGCTTCCTCGTTGTGGCAGGGAATCAGCACGGCGACGGTGAAGCCAGGCGGGCGGCTTAGCCTCGCTGCTTCGCGGGACGGCAAGGCTTGCAGCATCATCGCACCACCTGCCGCGATCAGTAAGCGCACTGGGTGGTGAACAGCGAGACCGCGGTGCGCGCAAGAATCTTCACGTCCAGCCAGAGCGACCAATGGTCGATGTATTCCAGATCGGCGGCGATGCGCTGCAGCAGCTTCTGCTCGGTGTCGGTTTCGCCGCGTAAGCCGCGGACCTGCGCTAGGCCGGTCATTCCCGGGCGTACGCGATGGCGTGCCAGATAGTGAGGGGTGACCATTTCAAACGGCTTTCCCCCAGCGCAGGTGCCTGGCGCGTGCGGGCGCGGGCCGACGAGAGACATCTCGCCACGCAGCACGTTGAACAACTGCGGTAGCTCGTCCAGCGACCAGCGACGCAGCCATCGGCCAACCCTGGTGACACGCGGATCGTGACGGGTCACCTGTGTGAGCCTGCCTTGCTCCGGCGCATGCCGGTGCATCGTTCGGAGCTTCCAGATCTCGAACTCGACATTGCCGAACCCGACACGGCGCTGGCGGAACAGCGCCGGCCCAGAGGTGTCCAGGCAGATGAGCAGCATGGCCAGCAGCATTGGAACCAGCAGAATGGCCAGTCCGGCCAGGGCGATGCATACGTCCATCGTCCGCTTTGCCGTTCCGCGCCAACTCCCGATCGGCCAGTGACACGGCGCCCTGCGGGAGACGTGAAGAAGGCCAACGTCGTCGGAGGTGAGGAGCGCCGTGCCCAGCGAACTGCCTGCCTGATACATCGTCGTGCCATGCGTCTGGTGCAGGCCGTCGCAATCAGTTTTGGTTGTGGCCGGGCCTAGGGATCAACTTTTGGTGGTTATTAGACCCCCGATTGCCTGATGCGCGGTTAACAGCGGCAAAGCAGGCTGACCTGATCGCAGGCGAGGCCGGCAGCGCTCACTGGAATACCATGGTGCGAGAGAGGCTGAAATTCAGGAACATTCCGGCAATCGCGCCGGCTCCGACCGCGTAGACCGGTTGCCGCGCACACAGCGCCACGAATGTGACCAGCAGCGCGTAGGTACCGCGGTTCAGCACGAAGCCCCCCAGATTGACCGCCAGGAAGCGCGCCCATTGATGGTGCGCGGGCCCGCTGCCCTGGCCGCGGAAGGTCCATAGCCGGTTCAGCAGCCAGGTCACCGTGGCCGCCACCACGTAGGCCACCATGCCAGCGCCATACAATCCGAGCGAGTGGCGCAGCGAGTACACGGTGGCGGTATCGAACAGGAACCCCACACCTCCCACGGTGCCGAACATCAGGAACTCCGCCAGTGTGGCAATGCGTCCCGGTGTGGCGTATTGCCGCGCAGGTCGTGGGAGCTGGGTGGCCAGCCGAAGCAGCAGTCCGTGCATCGGCGGCTCCTAGCCAAACCGCGCCGGTTGACCAAGTGCCAATTTGCGGCGCCGAGTTCGTGCGGACCGGAGGCCACGTGTCCTCTCAATTACTTAATGTTGGGCCTTCCGGGCTCAGCACGCTGGCCTTTCGCGCGCGGCTGGGGCAGGCTGGGCCGCCGGCACTGGGACCGGCGCCAGCAAGAAAAACCGGTGAGGAGGCTGGAACGGGCGATGCATTGGCGTGGATGGTTCGGCTGGGACACCGGCCGCGCGGTGCACTGAGCGGAGCGAAGCCGAATGCTCGCCTACGCTGTGCGCCGGATTTTGGCCACCATCCCGGTGATGCTGTTCGTCGCGCTGTTCGTGTTCAGCCTGCTGTACCTTGCGCCCGGCGATCCGGCGGCGATCATCGCCGGCGATCAGGCGACGCCCGCGGATGTCGAGCGCATCCGCGCCTCGCTCGGGCTCGACCGGCCGTTTGTGGTGCGGTTCGGCGAATGGCTGTGGCAGATCATGCACGGCGACCTCGGCACCTCGATCTTCACCAACCTGCCGGTCAGCCACATGATCGCGCAGCGGATCGAGCCCACCACATCGCTGATGGTTCTGACGATCCTGTTCTCGATCGTGGTGGCCATCCCGCTTGGGGTGGTCGCGGCGTGGAAGCACGGCACCTGGATCGATCGCTGCGTGATGGTGCTGGCGGTGTTCGGCTTCTCCACGCCGGTCTTCGTGCTGGGCTACCTGCTCGCGTATATGTTCGCGCTGCGGCTCGATTGGCTGCCGGTGCAGGGGTTCACGCCGATCAGCCAGGGATTGATCCCGTTCCTGCGCAGCCTGGCGCTGCCAACGATCGCGCTGGGGCTGATCTATATCGCGCTGCTGGCACGGATCACGCGGGCAACGATGCTGGAGGTGCTGAACCAGGATTACGTGCGGACCGCCAAGGCGAAGGGGGTCGGGCAACGGGCCGTGCTGTTCGTGCACGCGCTGAAGAATGCTGCGGTGCCGATCGTCACCATCGTTGGCATCGGGGTGGCGCTGCTGATCGGCGGCGCGGTGATCACCGAGAGCGTGTTCGCCATTCCGGGGCTGGGACGCCTGACGGTGGATGCCATCCTGCGGCGGGACTATCCGGTGATCCAGGGCGTCGTGCTGCTGTTCAGCTTTGTCTATGTCCTGGTGAACCTGGCGGTCGATCTGCTGTACACCGTGTTCGATCCGAGGATCCGTTATTGATGGCCAGCATGCCATGAGCTCAGCAACCACTACGCGAACGGGTTACGCGGCCGCGCCGTCCCTGGCGGACGTGCTGCCGCCTGCCAAGCGCCGCGGCAGGGTCATGACCTTCGTGCGGCGCCACCCGACGATCGTCGCGGGTGGCGCGCTGCTGCTGGTCATGATCCTGATCGCGATCCTTGCCCCCTATCTCGGTACCGTCGACCCGACGGCACTGGCGCCGGCGAAGCGGACGCGCGAACCATCGGCGCAGTACTGGTTCGGCACCGACATGCTGGGCCGCGACGTCTATTCGCGGGTGATCTACGGCTCGCGCATTTCGCTGGTCGTCGGCTTCGCGGTCGCGGCACTGGCGTCCGCGATGGGCACCTTCATCGGTCTGGTCTCGGGCTTCATCCGCTGGCTGGACTCCATCCTGATGCGGATCATGGACGGGCTGATGTCGATCCCCGGCATTCTGCTGGCCATCGCACTGATGGCCCTGACCCGGGCGTCGGTGCAGAACGTGATCATCGCCATCAGCGTCGCCGAGTTCCCGCGTGTATCGCGGCTGATCCGCGGCGTGGTGCTGAGCCTGCGCGAGCAGCCGTTCGTGGAGGCGGCGGTGGCGTCCGGCACGCGGACGCCGATGATCATCATCAAGCATATCCTGCCGAACACGCTGGCGCCGCTGATGGTCAACGCCACCTTCATCTGCGCCTCGGCGATGATCATCGAGGCATCCCTGTCGTTCATCGGCGCCGGCACGCCGCCGATCGTCCCGAGCTGGGGCAACATCATGGCCGAGGGCCGCGCGCTCTGGCAGGTGAAGCCGTATATCGTGTTCTTCCCGGCGGTGTTTCTGAGCGTCACCGTGCTGTCAGTGAACCTGCTAGGCGACGGGCTGCGCGACGCGCTCGATCCGCGCCTGGCCAAGCGGCTCTGACCGAATGGCGCTGCTCGAGGTCGATCGACTGCAGACGCATTTTGCCACACCCGACGGCGTGGTGCGCGCGGTGGAAGGCGTCAGCTTCCAGGTCGAGGCGGGCGAGACGCTGGGCGTCGTCGGTGAGTCGGGTTGCGGGAAGTCGGTCACCGCCATGTCGATCCTGCGGCTGATCCAGGAGCCGCCCGGCAAGATCGCCGGCGCCATTCGCTTCCAAGGCCGCAACCTGCTCGAGCTACCTGAGCCGGAGATGCGCGACATCCGCGGCAATGCCATCTCGATGATCTTCCAGGAGCCAATGACCAGCCTGAACCCGGTGCTGACGGTCGGACGGCAGATCGGCGAGACGCTGCAGCTGCACCAGGGTCTGTCCGCGCGCGACGCCGAGAGACGATCGATCGAGATGTTGACGCTGGTCGGCATCCCGGCGCCGCGGCGGCGGGTGCGCGAATATCCGCACCAGTTGTCCGGCGGCATGCGCCAGCGGGTCATGATCGCGATGGCATTGGCCTGCAATCCCAAGCTGCTGATCGCCGATGAACCGACGACCGCGCTGGATGTCACCATCCAGGCGCAGATCCTGGATCTGATGCGCGACCTGAAGAAGCGGCTGGGGTCGGCGATCATGCTGATCACGCACGACCTTGGCGTCGTGGCCGAGATGTGCCAGCGCGTCGTGGTGATGTATGCCGGGCGAAAGGTCGAGGAAGGGCCGGTCGAGGAGATTTTCGCCCATCCGATGCATCCCTATACGCGCGGGCTATTGGGTTCGGTGCCAAGGCTTGGGTCGTCGCTGGTGGACGGCGGCCGGGGCAAGCTGGCGGAGATCCCTGGTCTGGTTCCCAGCCTGCGGCAGAGGATCGAGGGCTGCGCGTTCGCCGGCCGTTGTCCGATGGCGACGGAACTCTGCTCGCGTGTCGCGCCAGCGATCGAGAGGAAGGCGCCAGGCCACTTGGCAGCCTGTCACTACGCCGAGGAGCGTGTGCCGGCATGAGGGCGGAAGCGCCGCTGCTTGAAGTCAATGGACTGAAGAAGCATTTCCCGATCCACGGCGGCGTACTGGGACTCGAGACTGCGAAGGTCTACGCGGTGGATGGCGTGTCATTCTCGATCAACCGGGGCGAGACGCTGTCGCTGGTGGGCGAGTCCGGGTGCGGCAAGTCCACCGTCGGCAAGGCGATCCTGCGGCTGTATCCGATCACCGATGGCGAGGTGTACCTGGCGGGCGACCGCATCGACAACCTGCCGGTAGGACAACTCAGACCGCTGCGGCGGCGCGTCCAGGTGGTGTTCCAGGATCCGTTCTCCTCGCTCAATCCGCGCATGAAGGTGCGCGATATCCTGGCCGAGCCGCTGATCAACTTCGGCATCGTGCGTGGCGGTCGCAGGCTGACCGAGCGCGTCGAGGAACTGATGGCGAAGGTGCAGCTCCCGCGCGATGCGATCGGCCGGTATCCGCACGAGTTCTCCGGCGGGCAGCGGCAGCGGATCGGCATCGCGCGGGCGCTGGCACCCGGCGCCGATCTGATCATCTGCGACGAAGCGGTGTCCGCACTGGACGTCTCGGTGAAGGCGCAGATCATCAACCTGCTGGTCGATCTGCAGGACGAGTTCGGCATGGCGCTGCTGTTCATCAGCCACGACCTGGCCGTGGTCGAGCACCTGACGCACCGCGTCGCCGTGATGTATCTGGGC
>DATBKQ010000516.1:0-11701 GCA_036555825.1 Acetobacteraceae bacterium
CCTCGGGTCCGGCCCGAGGGCAAGCGCCTGCCTCTCCCGCAAGCGGGCGAGGCGTGCTGTTGGCGGGCGAGGCGGGCGGCGTGCCGATATTGTCCTTGGTCGCGATCAGGTCTCGCTGTCGCTCATGCGGTAAGGCGACCGGGAAGCCTGGGTTGTCACAGCCTTCAGGAGAAGGACGGGCTCCGGTGAAGCGGAGGGGTGACGGAGGGAGCGGAACCCAATACCGACATAGGCACTCCCGAAGGCAAAAGCGAGGGAAACAGTCGTATCACCCCAACTGGCGCGCCAGGGGCAGCTTGCTGCCGGCGACCGCCCGTTCGGCCAGCACATCGCGGCGGAAGCGGAACAGTTTTGCCGGCCTGCCGCCGGTCTCGGTGGCCATGGCACCGGTCTCCTCGACCAGGTCCTGTTGCTCGATCAGGCGGCGGAAGTTCTGCTTGTGCAACCGCCGGCCGGCGAGTGCCTCCACGGCCCGCTGAAGCTGCAGCAGGGTGAAGCGCGGCGGCATCAGCTCGAAGACGACCGGGCGGTATTTGATCTTGGCGCGCAGCCGGGCGATACCGGTGGCGAGGATGCGGCGGTGGTCGTGCATCATCGGCACGCCATCGATCGGCTCGTTTGCCTGGGGCGATTCCGGTACCAGGCCCGCCTCCCACAGCAGCTCGTAACGCTGCAGGATCAGCTCCTCGTTCCAGGCGTGCCCGTTGTGGCCGAAGGTGATGCCGGCGCGATGCTGGCGTGCCCGCCGCGTTGCCGCGTCCTCGGCGGCATCCGCCCAGTTGCGCAGCCGGTCCGCGATCTCCTGTTCCAGCGGCGGCGTTCCGGTACGATGATCCTCCCACGGGAAATAGCGATACCAGTTCTGCCAGCTCACGCCCTGATCGGCCGAGGCGTGTGCCTCCCGGGTGAGCCCGAGATAGCTGATCGACACGACTCGCTGAGCGGTTCGGGTGCGGTCGCGGTCGGCGAAGGTGTAAAGCTGTTCGACGTAACCCAGCGGGTGGTGCGTCTGCTGCTCCACCCAGGACCGTGTGCCCGCCTGCAACGAGCGGTGGCTGAGTTCGAACGGCCCGGAGGGCAGCGCCTGGCCGGCATCGATCGTCAATACCCGCGGCTCGCCATCGGTGACCGCCACGATCACCGCGATGAGTTCGGCGGTGGCCTCCGCCGAAGCGACCGGCGCCGTTATGTCTCGGGAGCGGACCTCGCTCATGGCGGCCCGTCATCGCATGCCGGCCGGCGCCGCGCCAATGACAATGATTCACCGCGAAGGCACCGAGAACACGAAGAGTTCGTGCATATTTAGTGAGCGCGTGATTCAGACCTCCGGCGATTCCGCCTGCGGTCATCACGCGCCAGTATCGAGTTTCCATGAAAGTCGATACGTCGCTCCCTTGTTCAAGTATCCGGTTCACGCGGCGGAGCGTGGCCGCAAGCGACTCGCGCTCCTCTGCGATCGGATATTAGGCGCTTCTCCGCAGCCGATGCAGAGTTACCTCCGGCGGGCAATTGAAACGGACCGGAACGCCGCACGATCCGGCGCCGACGCAGGTATATCCCGCCATGCCGTGGTACTCCCATGCGCCTTTGCCCATGCGGCGTGGCAGCACCGATGAGAGGATGATCGGGATACCGCCGGGCAGACAGATCTGACCGCCATGGGTGTGTCCGGCGAGCAGCAGGTCGAAGCCGGCGTGGGAGGCCTGCCGGTAGGTCTCGGGCGTGTGCGACAGCAGGATCGAATACGTATTCTGCGCGATCTCCGCCGCCGCCTTCTGGATGTTGTCCACGCGGTAGAAGTGGGCATCGTCGATGCCGGCCACGGCGATCCGGTCCCCACCGCGCTCGAGCATGACGTGTTCGTTCAGCAGCATGCGGATGCCCATGCGCTCGAGGTCGGGCACCATCAGGATGCTGTCGTGGTTGCCCAGCACGCCATAGGCGTCGCCCTTCAGAGCGCGGCACAGCGGCAGCATGTTCCTGAGCGAGGCGTGATAGGGGCCGTAGGTCCGTCCGCGATAGTCGCCGGTCAGCACGCAGAGGTCGTAGTGCAGCGGGGCAATCAGCCGGGTGGTCTCGGCGATGGCATCGGCGCTCATGTCGGCATGCAGATCGGTGAGATGCAGGATGGTGAAACCGTCGAACCCGGCCGGCAGCCGGGACGAGAACACGTCATTGGTGCGCAGCCTGACCCGGCCGGCGTTGGCTCGGCCGCGCCAATAGGTGCCGGAGAGCCGCAGGATCGCGCCGATCATCGCGTGCGGTATCGGCAGGTTCTCGAAGTGGAAGAAGGTCAGGCCCTGGCCGAACTTCTGTGCCTCGTGGTCCTTCTCGATGCCCAGCCGCTGGCGCGCGTGTACAGGTCCCAGGCGGCTCTTCAGAGCGTGACGGACTTCGTCGAGACCGAGGAAACCTGAACTCACCAAGGCACTCCGTGATGGGCCGCACCAACTACCGATGTAGCGCGCGATTCAGACCTCCGGCGATCCCGCCTCCGGTCATCACGCGCTCTCGTCGATGCAGCGCGTGATTCAGATCTCCGACTATCCCGCCTCCGGTCATCACGCGCCAATTGACGTGTCACTAACCCTCTCGTTATACCCCCGCCCGGGTCACGCCCCCCCACCGGGGCGCTTCTCTTCTGGAAGGGAGAGCTCGGAATGGCGATTTCGCCGCAGCCGGACGTGCGTCCGGGCAATGCCAATTTCTCCTCCGGCCCCTGTGCCAAGCGTCCCGGCTTTTCGCTGGGTGCGCTGTCCGGCGCCTTGTTGGGGCGCAGCCACCGCGCCGCCACGCTCAAGGCGCGGCTGGCCGAGGTGATCGACCGCTCGCGCGCGATCCTGGGCATGCCGGCGGACTGGCGGCTGGGCATCGTGCCCGCCTCGGATACCGGTGCGATGGAAATGGCGTTGTGGTCGCTTCTGGGTGCGCGCGGCGTCGATGTGCTGGCGTTCGAAAGCTTCGGCCAGGGCTGGGCGACGGACGTGGTGAAGCAGCTTCGCCTGGCCGATGCGCGCGTGCTCGCGGCGCCGTACGGGCGATTGCCGGACCTCGCCGCGGTGGATTTCAGGCGCGACGTGGTGTTCCCGTGGAACGGCACCACCTCCGGAGTGCGGGTGCCGCATGGCGGCTGGATTGCCCGCGACCGGCAGGGGCTCGCGATCTGCGATGCGACATCGGCAGCGTTCGCGATGCGGCTGGAATGGGACCGGCTCGATGTCGTCACGTGGTCCTGGCAGAAGGTGCTGGGCGGGGAGGCGGCGCACGGCATGCTGGCGCTGTCGCCGCGCGCGGTGGAACGGCTGCTTTCATATCAGCCGACCTGGCCGTTGCCGAAAATCTTTCGGCTGATATCCGGTGGCGAGTTGATCGAGGGGATCTTCAAAGGGGAGACGATCAACACGCCGTCGATGCTGTGCGTCGAGGACGCGCTCGACGGGCTGCGCTGGGCCGAGGCGATCGGCGGTCTCGATGGGCTGATTGCTCGGTCGGAAGCGAACCTCGCGGCGATCGCGCGATGGGCGGCGCGGACGGAGTGGGTCGGTTTTTTGGCGGAGGACGCAGCCACCCGGTCGTGCACGTCGATCTGTCTGACGCTGGATGCGCCGGAGCTGGCGAAGCCGATGACGGCGCTGCTGGAGCAGGAAGGCGTTGCCTACGACATCGGCGCTTATCGCGATGCACCACCTGGGCTGCGCATATGGGGCGGGGCGACCGTCGAGACCGCCGATGTCGAGGCGCTGCTGCCGTGGCTGGAGTGGGCGCACGCGGTGGCTGTGGGGTAGGTCCCCGCCCCCTATCCCCCTCCCTCAAGGGGAGGGGGGATTTTGGAGTGTTCGAATGCCGAAAGTGCTGATCAGCGACAAACTATCGCCCGAGGCGGTGGGTATTTTCCGCCGCCGAGGCATCGAGGCGGATCTGAAGCCCGGCCTGTCGCCTCCCGAGTTGCGCGCCATCATGGCGCCGTATGACGGTCTGGCGGTTCGTTCCGCCACCAAGGTGACGCGCGAGCTGCTCGATGCCGCAACCAACCTGAAGGTCGTCGGCCGAGCGGGAATCGGCGTGGACAATGTGGATATCCGATCGGCGACTGCGCGCGGCATCGTGGTGATGAACACGCCGCACGGCAATACCATCACCACGGCCGAGCACGCGATTGCGATGATGTTCGCGCTGGCGCGGCAGATTCCGGAGGCCTCGGCCTCCACCAAGGCGGGAAAGTGGGAGAAGAACCGCTTCATGGGCGTGGAGCTCGCCGGCAAGACACTCGGCCTGATCGGCTGCGGCAACATCGGCTCGATCGTCGCCGACCGTGCCATCGGGCTGAAGATGCGCGTGCTCGCGTACGATCCGTTCCTTGGCGAGAAGCGCGCGTTGGAACTCGGCGTGGAGAAGGCCGAGTTCGACGATCTGTTGTCGCGCGCCGATGTCATTACCTTGCATACACCGCTGACCGATGCCACGCGCAACCTGCTGTCGGGCGAGGCGTTGGCGAAGACCAAGCGTGGTGTGCGGATCGTCAACTGCGCGCGTGGGGGACTGGTGGACGAGCTGGCACTGGCCGAAGCAATCGGATCGGGCCACGTGGCCGGCGCGGCGCTCGATGTGTTCGAAACGGAGCCGGCGACGGCCTCGCCGCTGTTCGCGCTGGAAAACGTGGTCTGTACCCCGCATCTCGGCGCGGCGACCAGCGAGGCGCAGGAGAATGTCGCGCTGCAGATCGCCGAGCAGATGAGCGATTTCCTGCTGACCGGGGCGGTGGCGAACGCGCTCAACATGCCGTCGGTGTCGGCCGAGGACGCGCCGCGGCTGAAGCCATACATGGAGCTGTGCCGGCTGCTGGGTGCCTTCGCCGGCCAGCTCACGCAGGCGCGCGAAGGCGTGATCCGCCGCGTGCTGGTGGAATACGAAGGGCTTGTGGCGGGATTGAACACGCGTCCGCTGACTGCCGCGGCGCTCGCCGGGCTGATGACGCCGGTGATGGTTGGCATCAACATGGTGAACGCGCCGGTTGCCGCGCGCGACCACGGCATCGATGTCGCCGAGACAATGCATGACCGCGCCAGTGAGTACCAGACGCTGGTGCGGATCACGGTGGAGACCGATCGGTTGACGCGCACGGTGGCCGGTACGCTGTTCGCGGGTTCGCGTCCCCGTATCGTGGAAATCAAAGGCATCAAGGTGGAAGCCGACTTCGCGCCGCACATGCTTTATGTCACCAACCAGGACAAGCCCGGTTTCATCGGCCGGTTCGGCGCAACGCTGGCCGGCGCCGGCATCAACATCGCGACGTTCCATCTCGGGCGGGCGTCGCAGGGGGGCGACGCGATCTGCCTGGTGTCGGTGGATGAAGAGGTGCCGGAGGATGTGCTGGCGATGGTGCGCACGCTGCCGCTGGTGATGCAGGCGACCTCGCTGGCATTCTGAGCCATGGCGGTGAGCCGCGGATTTCAGGATTTTGTGCTGGACCTGCTCGGACCGCTCGATCCGTTGCCGCGGCGCATGTTCAGCGGTGTCGGGCTGTTCCATGGTGGCGCGATGTTCGGGCTGCTGGTGCGCGAGTCGATGTACCTGCGTGTCGATGCCCACACGCGCGAGCGCTTCGAGCGCGCCGGCAGCCGGCCGTTCAGCTACATGCGGGCCGGGAGGGAGGTCAGTCTCGCGGCATATTACGCGGTCCCGGAGGACCTGCTGGATCGTCAGGACGAGCTGCTGCAATGGGCGCGCGACGCGATCGGAGCGGCCAGACGAGCCGGCAGGTCTCGGTAGCTGCACCTGGTGTGTTCCGCCCCGCCGCGATAGCTGATAGCTGAAGCCGCGATGAGCGACGACGTGCCCAGACATCCCGCGCTGCTGCCGGCCGGGCTGCGCGATCTGCTGCCGCCCGAGGCAGAAACCGAAGCCGCATCGGTCGAGGCGCTGATGGAGGTGTTCGCGGCGCATGGCTATCAGCGGGTGAAGCCGCCGCTGCTGGAGTTCGAGGACAGCCTGCTGGCCGGCTCCGGAGCGGCCGTGGCCGAGCAGACCTTCCGGTTGATGGACCCCGAAAGCCAGCGAATGATGGGACTGCGCGCCGACACCACGCCGCAGGTCGCGCGCATAGCGACGACACGGTTGATCAATGCGCCGCGACCCTTGCGGCTGTCGTACGCCGGACAGTGCCTGCGCGTGCGTGGCAGCCAGCTTGCGCCGGAGCGTCAGATTGCCCAGGCCGGCATCGAGTTGATCGGGTGCGACAACCCAGCCGCCGATGCGGAAATCGTGCTGGTCGGCGCGGAGGCGCTGGCTGCCGTAGGGCTCACCCGGACCAGTTTCGACCTGACCTTGCCGGCGCTGGTGCCGGTGCTGCTGGACCACGGCGGGTTCGCCGGCGAGGTCCGATCGGCGCTGGCGCGGGCGCTGGACCGCAAGGATGCCGCATCGGTGCGCCGCCACGGCGGCCGCCTGGCGCCGGTCCTGACCGAACTGTTGATGGCGGCCGGTCCGGCGGGTCGCGCGCTGCAGGCGCTCGCGGCGGCTCCGTTGCCGGCGGCCGGACGTGAGCTGGCCGATCGGCTCACGGCGGCTGTCGGCGCAATCCGGGCGCGGGCGCCGACCTTGCGGCTGACGATCGATCCGGTGGAGTTTCGCGGGTTCCGCTATGAGACCGGGGTATCGGTAACGATCTACGCGCCGGGCCGCCACGAGGAGCTTGGCCGCGGCGGACGTTATGTCTGCGGGGAAGCCGAGCCGGCCACGGGGCTTACGCTGTTTCCCGACGCAGTGTTGCGCGCGGCGCCGCCGCGCGCCGCGCGGCAGCGGCTCTACGTGCCGCTCGGCGCGGATCAGGACGACGCGGCGCGGTTGCGCCGCCTGGGTTATGCGACCATCGCCGCGCTCGAAGCGGAAGCGGATCCCGTGGCGGAAGCGCGGCGGCTGGAATGCACGCACATTCTGCGCAACGGCAGTGCCGTCCCGCTGAGTTCTGGAGCTTGAGCCATGGCGAATGTCGCGGTGATCGGCGCCCAATGGGGCGACGAGGGCAAAGGCAAGGTGGTCGATTGGCTGGCCAGCCGGGCGGAGATCGTCGTGCGGTTTCAGGGCGGCCACAACGCTGGGCACACGCTGGTGGTGGGCAACGAGACCTACAAGCTGTCGCTGCTGCCGTCGGGGCTGGTGCGCGGCAAGATCGGCATCATCGGCAACGGCGTCGTGGTCGATCCCGAGGCACTGCTGTCCGAGATCGAGCGGGTGAGGGGGCAGGGGCTGGATGTGACCCCGGCCTCGCTGCGCATTGCCGAGAACGCGACCCTGATCCTGCCGATGCACCCGGCGCTCGACCGGGCGCGCGAGGCGGCGAGGGGCGAGCGCAGGATCGGCACCACCGGGCGCGGCATCGGCCCGGCGTATGAGGACAAGGTGGCGCGGCGCGCCATCCGGGTCGCCGATCTGGCGGAGCCGACGACACTGGCTGACAAGCTGGACGAGCTGCTGCTGCATCACAACACGCTGTTGCAAGGCCTTGGGGCTGCGACCTTTTCGAAGGAAGAGGTGTTGACCCATCTTATTGCGCTGGCACCGCGGATCCTGCCATTCGCCGAACCGGTATGGGAGCGGCTGGACGAGGCGCGGCGGGCCGGACGCCGGATCCTGTTCGAAGGGGCGCAGGCGGTGATGCTGGACGTCGATCACGGCACCTATCCCTTTGTTACTTCGAGCAATACGGTCGCGGCGACGGCGGCGGCCGGGGCGGGCATCGGGCCCGCGGCGGTGGGCTTCGTGCTGGGGATCGCCAAGGCCTACAGTACCCGGGTGGGGTCGGGTCCGTTTCCGACCGAGCTGGCCGATGCGACCGGGCAGTTGCTGGGCGACCGCGGCAACGAATTCGGCACCGTTACCGGGCGCCGGCGCCGGTGCGGCTGGTTCGATGCCGTGCTGGTGCGCCAGGCGGTCAAGGTCGGCGGGATCAACGGGCTGGCGTTGACCAAGCTGGACGTATTGGACGGGCTGCCGGAGCTGAAGATCTGCACCGGCTATCGCATCCATGGCGAGCGCTATCGGCACCTGCCGGCCGGGCCCGGCGCGCAGGCCGCCGCCGAACCCGAATACGAGGTGATCGAGGGCTGGATCGGTTCCACTCGGGGCGCGCGGTCCTGGGCCGACCTGCCGGCGCAGGCGGTCAAGTACGTGCGCCGCATCGAGGAGCTGGTGGAGGCGCCGGTGACGCTGCTTTCCACCAGTCCCGAACGCGACGACACGATCCTGATGCGCGACCCCTTCGAGGGATAGTCGCAGGACACACCGATCCTCAACCTTTCTAATCGAGGATTGGCCGCGACATGGCCAGTCCAAGCGCAGCGCGGCCCGACGGCATCCTGGTCGCCGATCAGTTCATCGTGGAGACCGGCCGCGCGCTTGGCGCCGTCGGGGGCGTCCCGGCATTCGCCGTCATCGACCAGGTTGGCGGGCGCACCGACCTCCTGGCTGTTCAGCTCGACCCGCAATTGCCGGCGCGTCCGCGAGCGTTCCAAGCGCTGGCAACCCCGATCGACGGCTTGCTGACACCAGTCGCGCATGGTGCGGTGGGCGGCGCCTGCTTTGCGATCTGCCTCGCCCCCTCTGGCCCGAGCGTGCAAAGCCGCGGACGCCCATGGCCGGAGGCGGAGCTGCTGGCGTGCGTGCTGCGCCCGGCGGCGCGCGTACTGGAAGCGCTGATGGCGCGTGGGATGACCCATCGCGGCATCCGGCTCGACAACGTATTCCAGAGTGCGCCGGGTCAGCCGGTGGTGCTGGGGATCGCCTGGACGACGCCGCCCGCCATGGCGCAGCCGGCGCTGTTCGAGCCGCCGTATTCCGCGATGTGCCTCCCCGCCGGCCGCGGCGAGGGTTCCATCGCCGACGACGTTTATGCGCTGGGCGTGCTGCTGCTGTGCCTGGCACTCGGCCGTCCGCCGCTGGAAAGGTTCGATGACGCGTCGATCATCCGGCGCAAACTGGAGATGGGAACCTATGCGGCGCTGGCGGGCGATGAGCGTCTGCCGCCGGTCATCGGCGATCTCGTGCGTGGCATGCTGGCGGAAGATCCGGAGCATCGCCCGACGCCGTCATTGCTGCTCGACCCGGCCAGTGCGCGCGGCCGCCGGGTCGCGGCGCGGCCGCCACGACGGGCACAACGGCCCATGGTGCTGGCCGGCACGGAGGTCTGGGACGCGCGGTCGCTCGCGCTCGCGCTGGCGGCCGAACCGGACACCGGCGTGCAAGCGTTGCGCAACGGTCTTGTCGAGCAGTGGCTGCGTCGCAGCCTGGGCGATGGCCAGGTCGCCGCACGGCTGGAGGAGCTGGTGCATCATCGCGCATTCGAGGTCACGCCTGGCGATGGCGGCAGCGACGCGGAACTGCTGATGCGGGCGGTGGCCTTGATCGATCCGCTGGCACCACTCTGTTGGCGCGGCATTGCAGTCTGGCCGAATGGTATCGGGCCGGCGCTCGCCGTGGCACAGGCCAACGCGCCCGAGGTGCTCGGGCGCCTCGAGGAAATCATCGTGCGCGAGGAGGCGGCGAACTGGGCGGCGCTGCGCGCGGATCGATGCGATGTTGGGATGCTGCGGGTGGATGCGCGGCAACAGCACAGTTGGCTGCAGCGGCGCGGTCAGGGCGGTGACGTGTCACGGCTGGCCTACCTGCTCAATCCGCTGATGCCCTGTGCAAGCCCACTGCTGGCGGGCCGCTGGGTTGCCCGCTTGGTTGATCTGCTGCCGGCGCTGGAAGCCGTGGCGGGGCGTGCCGATCGACCCCCGGCCGACCCGGTCGATGCGCATGTGGCCGCATTCATCGCGGCTCGGCTCGAGCGGCGGATGGACCAGGAACTGATGGCCAATCCTGGCAGCGTCGCCGCGTTTCTGGCGCAACTTCGAACTCTCGCACAGTTGCAGTCCCGCACGGGACCGCGACCCTTGCCGGCCCTGGCCGGGTGGCTCGCGACCCGGGCTGGTCCGGTCATGGCAACATGGCGCAACCGCGAGCGCCGGACGGCGATCGAGCAGCGGCTGCAGCCGCTCGCCGCCGCCGGCTATCTGGCGCCGATGCTGCAACTGCTGGACGATCCGGGCGCTCGGAGCGCGGATGCCAGGGAGGCGCAGGAGGCGGCGGCCGCACTGGCGGCTGTCGATGCGGAACTGGCGCACATCAGCAGCGGCACGCCCGGCAGGGCTGCCACGGCAACCCGGCTGGGCCAGGAAATTGCCGCCGGTTGCGGTCTCGCGGCGCTGGCCGCCGCGCTGGTCGTGGCCGCGCTTGGCTGAGGCACGCATGACGAAAAGCGCAACTTCTGTCGCATCCCGGACGCAGCAAAGGCAGCGGCAACATTCGCTGATCTGGTCGCAGGGTTTGCTCTGCGGCGCGCTGGCCACCTTGGCGACGCCGACCGCCTTGCTGTTGGGGGTGCTGCTTGCTCCAGCGATTGCCGCGGCGCTGTTCGATCGCGAGCCTGGCCGGCCGCGGGCACGCAGCATAGCCCTGTGCGGCATGGCCGCCTCGGTGGAGCCGCTGCGGACACTCTGGACGTCCGGCCACAGTCTCGCCATCGCGGGCACCCTAGTGGACAACCTACAGGTCGTCGGGACCGCCTGGAGCGCCGCTGCCGGGGGCTGGCTGCTGGCGGAGATCATGCCCCTGGCGGTGCGTGCCGCTCTGGAGGCTCTGAGCATAGCGCGGACGTCCAGGCTTCAGGCCGAGCGGGCGCGGCTGATCGAGGCGTGGGGGCTGCCCCCTTCCGGAGGATGAGGCGGCCCCGACGCCTTCGCGTCAGCCTGGGTTTAACCCCCGCCTCTAGCCACGGAAGCGGGACTCCGCGACGCCGTATTGTTCAGCGAAGAGATGGATGCCGGGACAAGCCCGGTCATGACGGTGGAGGCTCGGTCAGCCGCTCGTACTAGGCCCGGGCGCCCTGGCGGGCCTGGGTCTGTTGCCGGCGCTCGGCGATCTGAGCCTTCATCGCCTTCTGCAACTTCTCGAAGGCGCGGACCTCGATCTGACGCACGCGCTCGCGCGAGATGCCATATTGCTGCGACAGGTCCTCGAGCGTGGTCGGATTGTCCTTCAGCCGGCGCTCGATCAGGATGTGGCGTTCGCGCTCGTTCAGCGTTTTGAGCGCGCCCGACAACAGTGCCTTGCGGCCGCTGAGTTCCTCGCGTTCGGCATAGGTGGTCTCCTGGCTTTCGGTCTCATCGACCAGCCAGTCCTGCCACTCGCCCTCGCTGTCTTGGCGGACCGTGGCGTTCAGGCCG
Organism: Acetobacteraceae bacterium; assembly: GCA_036555825.1. Classification (GTDB taxonomy): domain Bacteria; phylum Pseudomonadota; class Alphaproteobacteria; order Acetobacterales; family Acetobacteraceae; genus JAMXLO01. The sequence goes on from DATBKQ010000516.1 coordinate 11,265, forward strand.
TGGTCCGGCGCGGCGAGACGGCGGTTCATGCTGACCACGTCCTGCTCGGGAACGTCCAGCATCTTGGCGATCTTGGTGACCTGTTCGGGCTGAAGATCGCCGTCGTCGATCGCCTGCATCTGACCCTTGAGCCGGCGCAGATTGAAGAACAGCTTCTTCTGGGCCGCGGTGGTGCCCATCTTCACCAGTGACCAGCTATGCAGGATGTATTCCTGGATGGCGGCGCGGATCCACCACATCGCGTAGGTGGCGAGTCGGAATCCACGATCCGGATCGAACCGCTTGACCGCCTGCATCATGCCGACATTCCCCTCGGAGATCAGTTCCCCGACAGGCAGGCCATAACCGCGATAGCCCATGGCGATTTTCGCCACGAGTCGCAAATGTGATGTGACGAGCTTGTGTGCCGCTTCCATATCCTGATGGTCGCGCCACCG
>DATBKQ010000517.1:0-12340 GCA_036555825.1 Acetobacteraceae bacterium
TGGATGCCGCGCTGGTGGAGCAACTGGCACGCCATCACGAGGTGCTGATCACCATCGAGGAAGGCGCGATCGGCGGCTTCGGCTCGGCTGTGCTGCATCATCTGGCGTGGAAGGGCCTGTTGGATCACGGGCTGAAAGTGCGGCCGATGGTATTGCCCGACATCTTCATCGACCACGACTCGCAGGCGAAGCAACTGGCCATTGCCAAACTGAGCGCGAGGGACATCGTGGCAACGGCGCTGGCGGCGATAGGCGTGGATGAGGCGCTTGGGGGAGGGCAGGCCGTGACGGCACGCTAGTATCGACTTTCCGTGAAATCGATACGTCGCCCCCTTGTTCAGGTATCCGATTCACGCGGCGGAGCGCGGCCGCAAGCGACACACGCTCCTCTGCGATCAGTTACCAGAGCGGGATGACTTCTGATAGGCGAAGTCGTCCTGGTCTACCTATTTGTTCTGTCGCGCGATTCAGACCGCCGGCGATTCCGCCTTCAGTCATCGCGCTCTAGAGGCGACCACCATTAAGGCTTACGTGCGCGAGGCCGTGGCGGCTGAGAAGGCCGGATTGAAGGTTGAGACGAAGCCCCCAGAGGTTCCCGTGCCCAGGAGTTGCAGGAGAAGTTCCGCAACGATCCGCGGTTCAAGCGCGCGTCCGAGGCGCTGACGCCGGGTCGGCAAAGGCGATACCTGTTTCACTTCGCCGCCGCGAAGCAGTCTGGGACGCGGACCACGCGGATCGAGAAGCGGACGCCTGCGATCTTCACAGGACGGGGGTTCCTGGAGCGGCGATAGATCGTGAAACTGTGGATGCGTACCGAGAGACAGTCTTCTTGACGGCGAAAATTTGGACTTCCGAAATACTTGGAGGCCTCTCGAACGGCGCTGCGGGAGGCGAGAATCAAAGGCGCCTTCGGCTGACCGGACGCTTACGTGAGGAAGTCGACCTCTTGCATCAGCTTAGGAAACCTGCGCCGCTGCGAACGCGGCCCTGCGCTAATCGCTCGCGCCACCAGGCGACAGTCCGGGCCAGACCTTCCGACAGCTCAATGCGCGGCTGCCAGCCAACCTCGGAACGCAACCGGCTGTTGTCCGCCAACAAGGCGATAACTTCCGACTTGCTGGGGCGCAGGCGCGCCTCCTCAAGCTCGAGTGGCTTTGCACAGTTGGCAATACCGGCCAGCAGATCGGCAACCTCCCCTATTCTGACGGCTTTACCGGTCCCACCGTTATATGGAGTCCCAAACCTGACCTCCGGGGCAGCACCTATGGCCAGAAACGCCTCGACTGTGTCATCAACGAAAGTGAAATCCCGCACCGTGTCCAGTGATCCGAGCTTTATGGTTTGGCAGTTGGCGTCGAGCATCTGACGTATGATCACGGGGATCACGGCACGCTCGCTCTGGCGCGGACCAAAGGTATTGAACGGGCGCAGAATCGCCACGGGTGTGCCGAACGAGCGCGCGTACGCCTCGGCAAGCATATCAGCGCCAATTTTGGTCGCGGAGTAAGGCGATTGTCCCTGGAGCGGATGTTCCTCCGCGATCGGCATCGTCAGCGCACTTCCGTACACTTCGCTGGTCGAGGTGTGCACGAGCCGCTTCACGCCCGCCTCGTTACATGCGTTCAGGACATTGAGGGTCCCGGTGATGTTGGTGTCCACATACGACTGGGCTGACTGATACGAATGGGGGATCGAAATCAATGCGGCGAGATGAAACACCACCTCGTGCCCGCGGACGAGATTGCGCACGAAAGCCGCATCCCGTATGTCGCCACGGACCCGCTGCATTCTGCTCATGGTCTGCGGGGCGACGTCGTCGAGCCAACCGTGAGTGTCAAACGAGTTGTACAAGCACAGCGCGGTAACACTCGCGCCCCGCGCAACAAGTGCTTCGGCCAGGTGAGATCCGATGAACCCGTCGGCTCCCGTGACAACTACTGTTACACCTTCGTATGACACGGCTCAGCTCCGGAATCAGGTATTACAACACGAGGGATGCGAGTGTGAGCGGCTCAGCGAGGTGAGGTGCTGCCCTGGCTCGCCAGCAATGGTTGCGACGATGGGCGGAGCGGCCTGGCCATGACAACCGCCAGCAGCGCGGCTGAGTCGACCGCGACATCAAGCCTGCAGCGCGCCGCGTCTGTTACCCGCCTTCCAGGGCCGTCTCCCGCCGTCGCCATGGTTTGCAAGGTCATACTCGTTTCTTGGATTCTAGTCGGCCAACGCGCCCGCAAGCGCGCTGGCCACACGCTCGACATCGCGCGCCTGCATCTTCGGATGCAGTGGCAGTGTCAGCTCGCGAGCGGCGAATTCTTCGGTGTGCTTCAGGCAGAGGTCGGGATACATCGAGCGATACAGCGCTAGCGAGTGGATGGGAGGATAGTGATAGGACGTCTGAATGTCCTGGTCGCGCAGCGCACCCATCACACGATAGCGATCAACGCCACGCGGCAGAAGCGCTGGCAGGATGTGGTGCGCCGAATGCCAGTTGCCGCCGAACGGGATACGCACGTTGGGGCAGAGATGAGGCATGATCTCCCGATAGCATCTCGCAATCTGCTCACGCTTGCGATTCCAGCCGTCGAGCTTCTCCAACTGCACCAGACCTATCGCGGCGTGGAGTTCGTCCATCCTGTAGTTGTAACCGATGGCCGGTACGTCGTAGGTGGCTGGTCTGCCGTGGAGCCGCTGAAGCGTGTCGGTGGTGAGGCCGTGGCCCCGGGCCTTCCGCGCCCGTTCCAGCAGCTCGTCATCGGCAGCCAGCATCATGCCACCCTCACCGGTGGTCATGTTCTTGTTGCCGTAAAAACTGAATACCGTGATGTCCGAGAACAAACCGACCCGTCCGTTACCGACGGCGTGCGCGGAATCCTCGACCAGGAAAATCCCACGGGACCGGGCAAGGTCGCGCCAAGCCGAGCCCTCCATGAGATAGCCGGCATAGTGCATGACGATCGCGGCCTTCGTCCGCTCCGTGCACTTTGCCACGGCGTCGGCAAACGACATGTGCGGCACATCCGGCGACACGATATCAACGAAGATCGGCCGCGCGCCGGTGTAGAGCACGGCCGAGGCAGTGGCGACAAAGGAGAGCGACGGTACCAACACCTCGTCGCCCGGCCCAATGCCCAGCGCTTGCAACGCGAGATGTAACCCAGCCGTGCACGAATTGACCGCCACCGCGTCGGACGCTCCATGAGCCGCAGCGAACGCCTGCTCGAAGGCGCGCACCCGGTCGCCCATGGTGATCCAGTTGGTTGCGATGACCGAGGTAAGCGCAGCGGCCTCATCAGCGCCAACGTCGGGTTCGGATACGAGCAGCACGTCATCTGTCTCCTAAAGAGAATAGCCTGCCGGATCGGGCGTTTTAGAGCGCGTCCAGCGCTTCCAATGACAAAGGAGCTGAATCGTACGCAGGGACCTCGTCGTCCATCTCGAGTTCCTGTGCCTTCTGGAAATCCTCGATGCGGCCGACGTCCAGCCAAAAACCCTTGTGCAGGAACGTACCGACCGGCACCCCCAGTTCAAGCATACGGAACATGAGGTCATCGAAACCAAAGGGTACTCCGTCGGGGATATGCTCCAGGGTCTCCGGATCAAGGCAATAGACGCCCATGCTCACTAGGTGACTGAGCGTGGGCTTTTCACGAAACCGCACGACCCGCTGATCGCGAGTCTCGATCAGACCAAAATCCACACGCAGGTTCCGGTTGACAGTCGCCACCGTTAGCCCGGACTTCATGCGTCGGTGCCGCTCGGCCAGCGCGTTCAGGTTGAGGTCAGTCACGACGTCGCCGTTCAACACCAGAAAGGTCGTGTCGAGCTCGCTTCGCAGCAGGCTGAGCGCGCCCATCGTGCCCATCGGTTCGTTCTCTTCGGTGTACTCGATCTGCAGATCCCATTGCCGGCCGTTGCCGCAGTAGCTTCGGATCAAATGCCCCAGATAACCGGTCGTGATATAGACGTCGCGAATGCCGTTGCGGCGCAGCCATCGCAGCAGCAGCAGCAGCACAGGTTTGTCGCCGATTGGCATGAGCGGCTTAGGAAGAATGGTCGTGTACGGGCGCAGCCGCATGCCCTTTCCCCCGCATTGAATGACCGCTTTCATTCCGCCTCCCCTCGGCCTGTGCACCTGCACCTGTAGTCAGTTTCAGCAAAAAGTGCAGAGGCGAAAAACGCTCCGCCATCATTGCGTCCTTGAACCCTGATTGCGGCCGGCTCCAGCGTCAACATCAAAGTGAGTTTCTTCACCTAAGGCATTACAACGCTGCTACGGGCTTCAGCCATGTCCTCTTGGGCACCATGCTACCGAGGGTCGATTGTTCAATCGTTTGGCTAAGTGGCACCCGGCAGTCCCTCGCGGTAGCTATCCACTCCTCTGAACGGAACCGGACTGGTACTGTCATCCCGAGCTTGAGGGACTCTCATTTGCAAGCGCACGTTCTCTACATCGGCGGCGAGGACCACAACCTGCGAATCCCCGCGATGGTCGCGCTGCGGGATCAAGGATTTCGCATCACCGCCGCCGGCACGGGCGACCCGGGACCGTTCCGGGACGCCGGCTTGCCGTTCGAGCCGTACCGGCTCGAGCGGTTCGTGGCGCCCTTGGCCGACTGGAACACCTGTAAGGAGCTCGCCCTCCTGATGCGGCGCTTGGCTCCGGATGTCGTCCAGAGCTTCGATTCGAAATTGGGCATCCTGGTTCCGATCGCGGCACGCCGGGTACCCGGCCCGGCGGTGATCCGCACGATCAATGGGCGCGGCTGGGTCTTTTCTTCGCGTGCTCCGCTCGCACTGGCCCTGCGTCCGATATACCGAACGCTCCACCGGATCGGCGCCCGATCAACCACCGCCACCGTATTCGAGATACGCGAGGATCAGGCGTTCTTCACCGACAACCGGCTGCTTGGCCCGAGCCGCAGCGTCCTGGTCGCTGGCGCCGGCGTCGACGTTCAAGGCTTCGACGCCGCGTTCGCGGGGGCGGCGCCGTCGGCCCAGCTGCGCCAACAGCTAGGACTGGGCGATGCCCCGGTGGTCATCACGGTGACGCGGATGACACGTCAGAAGGGCATCCCGACGTTGCTGCAGGCGGCCGCGTTGGTTCACCGGCAGAGGCCGGACGTCCGCTTCGTGCTGGTGGGACCGCGGGAAAGCGAGGGGCCGGTGGCAGTCTCGGCCGCGGAAATCGCCCGCCATGCCCCCTACGTGATTGCGACCGGCCCACGGGCGGACGTGCCGGCACTCCTGCGCATGGCGACGATGTTCGCGTTTCCCACCGAATATCGCGAGGGCGTCCCGCGCGTGTTGCTGGAGGCCGCGCTGGCTGGCCTGCCGACCGTCACCACCGGCATCGGTGGATGCAGCGATGTCATCCGGCATGGTTGGAGCGGCTTGGTGGCGCCGCTGCGCGACCCCGCCGCGACCGCGGAGCTGATCCTGCAGATGCTGGCCAACCCGGATCAGGCGCGCGCCATGGCCGAGCGGGCGGCAGCGCTCGTGCGCCAGGAGTTCAGCCTCGAGCGCGTCGTGGCCAGCCAGGCAGCGCTATACCGGGAGTTGCTTGCGTCTGGCATGCCCCCGGCGGCGGATCGGGTTGAGGCGGAACTTGTGCCGTTGTCGGCTACGGAGTGAGCCGGTGTACCCCCGATGGAGGTGACCGTGCGATCGATGCCGCCGCGCGAGCGGGTTCTGAGCAACCCACTGCGGGGCCCGCAAGGGACGCCGCATGGGTTGCAAGCGACCGGCTGGGACGTGACCTCGGAGAGCATCGGCTTCCGGACCCAGACAGTGAGTGCCTTGCGCAGCACCGGTACGCCGTAGCGCTGTTGGACATCCTCGTCCGCCAAGCGATCGGATCCCGGGTCGATGAACGAAATCAGCCCACAGGCCGGAGCACCAGCAGTGCGGGATGAAGCAACCCTTGGGTCGGGTCGGCCCGGCAACTGTCTCGCCAGCTTGTGGGACCTGATCGACCGGTTGAACAGCGCCGGGATCGCGTATTGCTACTGGAAGAGTTCCCGTCGCGTTGCGGCGGTGCTCGCGGGCGAGTCCGATCTCGACTTGCTGGTGGGACGCCCCGATCAGCATCGGATCCAGGACGTCCTTTCTGCTTGCGGGTTCAAGCTGTTTCCCAACGCGGCAGCCACCTCGGATACCGCCACCCTGAGCTATATCGGGTTCGACGAACCGAGTGGCCGCCTGACCCATGTACATCTCCACATGCGGCTCACGCTCGGTGCAAAGCTGCTGCCCAATTACCGGCCGCCATGGGAGCGCGGTCTGCTCGCGAGGGCGATGCTGCATCCGTTCTATCCGATTCGGGTCCTTAGCCCTGCGGATGAAGCCGTGCTGCTAGCGGTACGCGCTTGTCTGGAATTGCGCCGTGTCGATCCCGTCGTGATGCGGCATTGGGGCGAGGCGGTCAGCAAATTCGCCACTGACCATGACGAGCTGGCCAGGCGGCTGAACCCAGCCGACTTGCGGGCGCGCGCCGCCGAACTGATGGGCGACGGCTGTGCGGACCTTGTCGCTGACGCTTTCTGTCAGGGCACGCCGCTCAATGAGCAGCGCCAGCTCCGACGCCATATCCGTCGGGACATGGCAGCCTACCGCGTGTATGGCAGGCTGGAGGCAGGTCTGCGAGGTGCGTTCCGTTTCGGACGCGCTGTGGTGGGCGTGCTGAACCGGCAATTGGTGCATGCGCCCAGGCCGTGGCGCCGCTGTGCGCCGGGCGGTGGTCTGGTTGTCGCGCTGCTGGGGGTCGATGGCAGTGGCAAAAGCACTGCCCTGCATGCGACACAGACCTGGCTGAGCCAGGAGGTCGACACGATGCCGGTCTACTTCGGCACCGGTGACGGCCGACCCTCACTTGCGCTCCTGCCGCTCAAGTTGCTGGTACCGCTGTTCAATCGGCTCCACCCTTCGCGCCCGAAAGGCTCGTCGCACGGTGCGGTCACGGACCGCCCGCCTGACCTGATCTACACCATCGCGCTGGCACTCTGGGCAAGCGTGCTCGCCTGGGAAAAGCGTAGCAAGCTGCGGCGAGCCCGTCGCGGCGCAGATCGAGGTCTGGTGGTGATCGCCGACCGATATCCTCAGGATCAGATCCTGACTTTCAACGATGGGCCGCTGCTGCCGCGCCTGACGTGGATACCGCGCTGGCTGCGACGGTTTGAGGAGCGATCGTACGCGCTGGCCAGGCAATTGCCGCCTGACCTGTTGTTCAAGTTGAGGGCAGATCCAGACCTGCTCGCCCGACGGGAACCGACAATGAAGCGTGCGGTCATCGAACAGCGTGTCCGGGAACTGGATCGGCTTTCATTCCCCGGTACGACAGTCGTGTGTCTGAACGCGTCAGAGCCCGCCGCCGAGGTGGCTCGAGCCATACGCCGCGAGATCTGGCGGCTGATCTAGGCCCTTCCAGGAGCGAGAAGAATGATCATCGAGCTGGCAGGGCCGCCGTGCGTCGGGAAGACAACCTTGGCACGGGCATTGGCGGATAGGCTGCAATCGCGCGGTCTTACCACCAATGTCGTGCTGAGCTTTCGACCGCGCGAGATTCCGGCCGAAGCTCGCACCCGACAAAGGCTGATCGAAGCCACTGCAGCTCCGTATCGGGTGCTGCGCCCATTGTGGGAGCTGGCTAGCGCGGCCGCGCAGACCGGACAGGAAGACAGGCTGATTGCGCGCGCGTTGCTTGATGCGCTGCCGCCGCGGACTACCTTCTGCTCCATACGGATGTGGCAGTACATCCTTAGGCTGACGCGTTCCTGGAAGCGCGCCTCGCGCTCCGCGGACGTCGCTATCTTTGATCAGGCGTTTGTCCAGGCGATATACTCACTCGCGCTGACAGCGCCAGTCGGCAGCGCGGACCTCGATCGCGCGCTCGACAGCCTGCCGCAGCCCGATCTGCTGGTCCGGCTGACCGCCCCCCGAGACATTCTTGCGTCGCGTCTCTCGGAACGGCAGGGACATCAAGGTGTGTTCGAGCGGTTGCTGGAGGTGGACCCCGAAACCAATCTGGCTTCCATACGCATATTCGACCAGCTGGACTCGATGCTGGAGGTCAAGGGGTTTTGCGTGACGCATGTCGACACGTCGAGTGCCGGTTCCGTTCAGGCTCGCCTGGATTCGCTCGTCACGGCGGTGGCCGCACAGGTTCGTTGCGCCGAGCCGAGGACGTTGCACTGATGACGGGCTCGTCCACGGCTGGGCCATCGACTACCCCCACGATTCCCCGGCGCGGCCTCGAGCGTAGCAGCCTCAGCGCCTTCGTGGTCAACAGCGCAGCGGTAGGCGTCACCTATATCGCGCAACTCTCGATTGCGCGTGTCGTGGGCGCCACGTCCTATGGATACTACTCGTACGTCGTGGCATTTGTCACCATACTGGCCTATCTCGCCGCGCTCGGCTTCGACGTGTCGCTTATCCGCCTCGTCGCGAGCTACAAGATACGCGGCGCCTGGGGGCTGATGAGCGGCGTCATAGGCTACGCGGAGTCCCGCGTCATCGGCTGTGGGTCGATACTGGCGTTGCTGGGGGCCTTGATTGTCACTGTGTTGTCCGACATTCGCCCGACGGAGCTGCGGATCACGTTCCTGCTCGGGCTTTGCCGTGGTGCCGATGTGGGCCTTGTTATGGGTTCGTGCGGCGACGGTGCGCGCGCTCGGCGGTGTAATCTCGGCGCTGCTGCCCGACCGGCTTGTGCGGGACGGCATGCTGGTCGTCCTCGTCTGGGTGGCGAGCGTATTGTGGCACGGGCGCGCCGACGCGGCCCTGGTGATGGGGCGACGCTGGCCAGCGCCGCTGCCGGTTTGGCGCTGGTAACCGCGATGAAGCGACATTGGCGCCTGGCCACGCTGAACCGATGCATGCCGGAATCCGCCCTGCCAATCTGGCGGCGCGCCGCACTGCCGCTCGTATTGATCGCCGTGGCCGAATCGGCGATGAACCGTGCCGGCGCGACGTTTGTGGCTTTGAATCTCTGGATGGCGGTGTATCTCCGCCGGCGACTTGGCCTTGTTCCTGGCGTCGTCGCCATAACGAGTGGCTCGCGCATCGCCGTGTAAGCCGCTAAGGTGAGGATCGTGTCACACTGGCCAAGCACAATCGCGCATCGGGTCGTTATCCTGGCGGGGCTGCTTCAGTTCGCGATGGCGTTTCCGACACACGGCGAGCAGGCCCGCCACTACGCGGCCAACCACAACTTCGACGCGAGCGGCCACTTCGCCCCGATGGAGAGCGGCTTCAACCTGGCAGACGTATCGCGGCCTTCTGAGCTTGACCTGCTGCCGCAAGGAGTGCTGGCGCTGGTCTGGATCGGCCGTTGCACCGGTGTAGACGATGCCTTCACCCAGCTCGTGTCTTCGTACCGCGGCGACGCGAGGGTATTTGGCTACTATCTCATGGACGATCCCGATCCGACCGGCCGGCATGGCACCCCCTGTGCCGCCGAACAGCTGCGGGACGAGGCGGACTGGATCCATTCGGTGAGTCCGCGAGCGAAGACCTTCATGGTGCTGATGAACCAGGGGCGGGCGCAGCATCCGCGGTTCGACAGCGTTTACCGCCCCGAGAACTCGCACGTCGATCTGTTCGGGATCAGCCCGTATCCGTGCCGCAGTGAACTCGCGGGTTGTGATTTCGGCATCATTGCCCGCTACGTCGCCGCGGCGGAGGCGGCGGGCGTCCCGCGCCGGCAGTTGGTGCCAACGTATCAGACGTTTGGCGGCGGATCGTGGCGCGACGATGGAGGTGGCACCTATCGGCTGCCAAGCACTTCGGCGATGCAGGAACTTCTGGCGGAATGGGACCGATGGATCGCTCGCCCCGCCTTCGATTACGCCTATAGCTGGGGTACCCAGCGCGGTGATCGGGCCTTGGAGAATGCTCCCGAGCTGAAGGCACTGATGTCTGTTCATAATGCGCGCCGCTTGCCGGCCAGCGACTAACCGGCGCTCTGGATGTCATGATCGAAGCTGTTGCGGTCAACTGCGAATGCGGCAGTGGTCTGCGCCCACTTCGCTGTTGCGAATTGCACGTCGGCACTCTTCCTGCCGCGGATGCGCTGCGCCACCTCTCCCCGCTGGTAGATCAGGCCGTTCAGGAGCGCGTCGCTGGCAGGCACGCGATTGCCGAGCGACTTTGCCTCGACGTACTGGAACTGGCGCCCAACCATCCGGCGGGTCTGTCGCTGCTCTACGAGATTCGCAAGGGCGAAGGCAATGCACGGGCGGCCGAAACGCTGATCCGCCGGATGGTCGCGCTGTATCCGAACGAGATAACCGCCACCAATGAATTGACACTGGTGCTGCTCGATCAAGGCAAGCTCGACGAGGCGGAGACGCATGCCCGCAATGCCATCCGCATCGCCCCTGAGAACCCGCAGGCGCACAATCTGATGGGTATGATAATGACGGAAGCGGGCCGCCCGCAAACCGGTGAATACCACTATCGGCGGGTCCTGGATCTTACCGGCCAGCGGGATCCCATTCTGCTTGCCAACCTGGCGTGGAATCTCAAGAGCCAGGGCCAGATGCAAGCCGCGCGGGCGCTGTATCAGGAATCGATCGCAGCGGCACCCGATATTCGGCAGACCTTGCTCGGGTTTGCACGCCTCGAGGAAGCCGATCGGCAGTTCGATGCCGCGGGTGCCATCCTGGATCGGATGGACCAACTGTTTCCCGATGATCCCGGGGCAAGACTGGCTCGTGCCATTCTGCTGGGTCGTGAGCGGAAATACGAGCGGGCCGTGGCGATGATCGACAGCATCGCAGGCACGGACGCCAGGCTTGGGTCGAGTGAGCTTCTTGAGAAGGGGCGGTTGCTCGACCAGCTTGGCCGATACGACGACGCATGGGCGGCTTTCGCCGAGGGAAAGCGGCTTGCGCGCGAACTCTCGGGACAAGCATACCTGGATGCAACCGCGGGCGAGCAGATCGAACGGCTGAGGAACTTCTTCACGGCCGGGCGGCTTCGGCTGCTGCCGCGCGCTCATGTGCGCAGCGATACGCCGCAGCCGATCTTCATCCTTGGTTTCCCTCGATCCGGCACTACGCTGGTGGAGCAGACACTTTCGGCGCACCCGCGGATCGCCGCTGGCGATGAATTGCCGCTGATTCACGAGATCACGGCGATCATGCCACGCCTGCTGGCAAGCCCGCTTGGCTATCCCGAGGCACTGGCCGAGCTTTGGATGGGAGATCGCCGAAGCGATCTCGATAACCTGCGCGACTACTATCTGCAGAAAGTGCAGCAGATGGGCGTGCCGCGCGATGGCGCGGCTCGGTTCACCGACAAGATGCCGCTGAACGAGATGCATCTCGGTCTGATCGCGCTGCTGTTTCCGGAGGCGCCGCTGATTCATGTCCTGCGCCACCCGCTGGATGTCATGGTATCTGCCTTTTCCAACGCCTTCACCCACGGCTTTCATTGTGCGTCTGCGCTGGAAACCGCGGCGCTGCACTATGTCCGCATCATGGATCTGGTGGAGCATTACCGAACGCAGATGCCGCTACGTTATCTGCCAATTCGCTACGAGGACATTGTAGCCGAGCAGGAGGCAAGTATTCGGACGATACTGAGCTTTGTCGGCGAGGCGTTCGACCACCGCTGCCTGAACTTTGACATGAATCGCCGCTATGCGCGCACTGCCAGCTACGCCCAGGTGACCGAGCCACTGTATGCTCGCTCGGTCGGACGATGGCGGCACTACATCGGATATCTTGAGCCGGTGATTGCGACACTGAGGCCGGTGATCGAACGCCTGGGTTACGGTCTGGGCTAGTGTCGTGCCTCCGAAGTTCGTCGCATTCCGCAGCGAACGGAGGGGTTAAGCAGACCGCCGGAACCAAAGAACAGTGTCCCGGGTCTGAAGTGCAAAGGACTTCAGAACCGGGATACTCGGAGCACAGCCTGTTCGCGAGTGCCGCTGCAAGCCACGGCGATCTGGCGACCGCTAGTCGACCCACCTGCTGAGATTAGATCCAAAGTACTTACGCACCCGAAGCACCGAAAGACAGTTCGCGTAGGACAAAAGGCGCGTTCCTGACCGCGCTTCCCTCACGCTATAACCGGCGTTGTTGCCTAAGGTGGAGACCCAATGAGGATCATCAACACCAGCACCGTTGGGCCGATCGTGCTCAAGCCGGCGGACAATCCCTTGATTGTCACCAGCACTGGTACAGTTACATCGGCATCCACCGCCATAAACGCCAGCGCAACCCTTGCGGGCGGCACGTGGAACATCAGCAACGCCGGCTCGATCATCGCGTCTGGCACCATAGGGGGTGGCTTTTCCAACGGCGCGGGAATCTACGTCGCGCACTCGCGCGGTACGGTG
>DATBKQ010000518.1:0-2443 GCA_036555825.1 Acetobacteraceae bacterium
CGCTCACAGCGGCGGCGGCGACGCTGGCTCCCATCACGGCGCAGGCCGCCTATCCCGATCGCACCATCACCATGATCGTGCCGTTCGCGGCCGGGGGCCCGACCGACATCATCGCGCGCATCCTCTCCCTCTCCTTGCAGAAATCACTCGGACAATCGGTTATCGTCGACAACCGCGGCGGCGGAGGCGGCAATCCCGGCATGGCCGTCGCCGCCCGCGCAACTCCGGACGGCTACACCCTGCTCCTCACCTCGACCGCCATCGCGGTCAACCCCGCGCTCTACCGCACGTTGCCGTACGATCCGATCAAGGATTTCGTTCCGATCTGCGAGCTCGTCAACGCGCCTAATGTCCTGTTCGTGCGCGCGGACTCCAAGATCACCTCGATCGCGGATCTGATCGCGCGGGCGAAGGCAGCGCCCGGCGCGCTCAACTATTCGAGCCCGGGCGCGGGCACCAAGTCGCATCTCACCGCCGAGCAACTCAAGCTGCGCGCGGGCATCGACATGGTGCACATTCCCTACCGGGGCGGCGGCCCGGCCACCGCCGCAGTGCTCGAGGGCACCGTCGAGGTCGGCTCGGTGGCGCTCGCGCCGGTCGAGCCGCTGGTCAAGGACGGCAAGCTGCGGGCGCTGGCGGTGACCGGAGCCGCACGCTGGTTCTCGCTGCCGGAGGTGCCGACCATGATCGAGGCTGGCTTTCCCGGCTTCGTCTCGGACACCTTCAATGCCTTGTTCGCACCGGCGGGAACGCCGCCCGAGATCGTGGCGCTGCTGGCGCGCGAGAGCCGAGCGGCGCTCGCGACTCCGCAGGCGCGCGAGCAGGCGCAGCGGGCCGGATACCAAATCGTCGCCGGTACGCCGGCAGAGCTTGGCGCGCGGCTGGCGTCGGAGATTCCGGCGGTCAAGGAGTTGGTCAGCAGGCTGGGCTTGAAGCCGCAGTGACGAGTGGCGGCCCATGTCCCGCACGAGACGAGCGGTGCTTCCGCCACGGTGAGGCCGGGACACAAGGCCGTCTCGCCTGTGGGGCGTCGATTCTGCTAGCAATGAGGCTTCGCACGGGAGAAATGAAGATGCATCCTTTGCTACTGGTGGCGCTGCTCTGCTCCGCAATGCTCGCGCCGTCGTCGTTGGCCGCGCAGACCTATCCCAGCAAGCCGATCCACATCGTTCTGCCCTATGTCCCCGGCGGCATCATCGATACCGCCGGCCGCAATCTGGCGGTGCGGCTGAGCGAGCGGCTTGGTCAATCGGTCGTCGCGGAGAACCGCCCGGGCGCGGGCGGGATGGTGGGCGCCGACGTGGTCGCGCGCTCGGCTCCCGACGGCTACACCATTCTTTTGACCGATCCGGCGCTCGTCTCCAACCCCACGTTGCAGACCGATGTTCCCTACGATCTCTTCAAGGGCTTGCAGGCGGTTTCGATCGTGGGCTCCTCGCCCGCCGTGATCGTCGCCTCGCCCAGCCTACCGGTGACCACGTTCGCCGAGCTCATTGCGTATGCCAAGGCGAATCCCGGCAAGCTCAATTTCGCTTCTGCCGGGGTCGGCACTGCGCCGCATCTCGCGGGCGAGCTGATCAAGTTGCGCACTGGCATCGACATGACGCACGTGCCCTATCGCGGCATCGGCGCGGCCTATCCCGATGTGATGAGCGGCAAGGTGCAGCTCGCATTTTCCAGCATCGCCGGCGCCGTGCCGTTCACCAGTGACAATCGCGTGCGGCCGATTGCGACTACCGGGTCGGTCCGCAGCCCGGTCTATCCCGACGTGCAGACGGTCGCGGAAACCCTGCCGGGTTTCGACGTCGATCTGTGGATCGCCATTTACGCCCCGGCCGGCCTGCCACCCGCGGTGCTCGCCAAGCTCAGCGGCGAGATCAATGGCGTGCTGCAGCACCCCGAACTGAAAGCGGCGTTCGCCAAGATCGGAATCACGCCGCGCGGCACCACGCCGGAGCAAGGTGCTGCCTTCACCCGTTCCGAATACGAAAAATGGAAGAAGGTGATCGTCGAGGGCAAGATCAAGCCGCAGTAAGGCGAGGCATTCGGTTTTGCGTTTTGGGATGTTGCCGCAGCCCGGCTTCGGGCTTCCGCACCCGCGGGAGCGGCGTGGTGCTTTTACACCGAACCCGCACCGAGCAGCGGCCGCGGTTCGGCGTGGGGCCGGCCAGCGCCGCAGTGGTGAACCTCGCGCTATATGTGCCAGACGTGAGAAGGGCCGCCCTGATGGGCGGCCCTTCCATTGCCAAGCCGTGGTCCGGCTGAAGCCGTGCAACCGTCGGTGCTGCGACGGGTCAGATGACCGGGACCCCCAGAGAGGCGAGGATCCAGCTCACGGATGCCGGCGACCGCGGCGAAAGACAATGAGACACTGGATCACCTCCTTTCGGTTGTTGACGATTCGCCCAATCTAAGCAGCATTCACCGATTGTCAAAGCCAGCA
>DATBKQ010000519.1:0-4341 GCA_036555825.1 Acetobacteraceae bacterium
GAATCGTTCCAGGTACACGGCCCGCCCGCGCTGATCGATCGGCGTGCTGTCCAGGTCGTATTCCATGATGTCGTCCGCCGTGACCAACGCCGGCGCCATGCTGCGCGACATCAGGTAGCGGCCGGGATCCTTGTCGTGCCGGGCGCTGACATGGCCGAAGCCATCGACGACGCCCTGGTCGTAAAGGATGTGGTTGGCGGCAACCAAGTCCTCGATCAGCGCCGGGTCGGTGGGTCCGGCCGAGGCCGGGGCCGGGGCCGGCGCCTGGGCGTCGACCGCCGCGGCCATCAGGGCACCGAGAAAGCCGCGCCGGCCCAGATCGTGCGCCATTCCGCAGAAGCATTGCACCATCGCGTCCTCCGTTCGCCGCGCAACGGTAGGGCAGCTTGCCATCGGCCGTCACGCCCGGCACGCTCGCAAGCGGCAGTGGGGGAATATTGCCATGACCGATCCAGTGCGCCGCTCGCTGTGCGATGCCGTCGATGGCGCGATCCTGATGGGCCACATGCAGGAGCTGGCCCGATGGGTGAAGCTGTCCGGAACGCCGGACGAACTGCAGAGCCTGCGGTATTTCCAGGCGAGGCTCGATGACTACGGCTATCGCACCAGGCTGATCATGCACGACGCGTATATCAGCCTGCCTGGCAATGCGCGGGTCGATGTGGACAACCGCACACTGACCAGCATCACCCATTCCTTCTCGCGCAGCTCACCCGCGAATGGCGTGACCGGGCGGCTGATCTATGTCGGCGAAGGCGACAAGACGGATTTCGAAAGCCGCGACCTGACCGGCGCAATTGTTCTGACGGAGGGCATTGCCAGTCCCGGCCAGGCCGATCGTGCATCGCGTGCGGGCGCGGTCGGGCAAATCCAGATCAGCCCGCACGAGCATCTGCACGAGATGTGCGTATCGCCTGTCTGGGGAAATCCTTCCGGTGAGACGCAATCCGACCTGCCCACCACGGTAATCTGCACAGTGTCGAACGAGGATGGCAGCACGCTGCGCGACCGGTTGGCACGGGGCGAGCAACCAAAGGTCACGCTGCATGCCGAGGTCGATACCGGCTGGCGGCAGACGCCGATCCTGCAGGCAGAGATCGATGGCCCCGACGCGGACGGGCCTTTCGTCCTGTTCTCGGGCCACCATGACACTTGGCACTATGGCGTGATGGACAACGGTGCCGCCAATGCAACGATGCTGGAGGTTGCCCGCCTCATGGCACGCGAGCGAGCGAATTGGCGCCGCGGCCTACGGCTGTGCTTCTGGTCGGGGCATTCGCATGGCCGCTATTCCGGCTCCGCCTGGTACGCCGATCAGAACTGGGACGAGCTGGAACGGCGCTGCGCAGTGCACGTGAATGTCGATTCGACAGGCGGCGTGGGTGCAACCGTTCTGAAGAACGCCGCCGCCGCACCGGAGCTGATCGCGCTCGCCGGCGATGCCATCGGCGAGCAGGCTGGCTCCGAGTATGCGGGCAAACGGATGTCGCGTTCGTCGGATCAGTCGTTCTGGGGCATCGGCATTCCGGCCATGTTCGGCGCGCTGAGCGAGCAACCTCCCTCGCCGGTGAAGATGCGCAACGCGCTTGGCTGGTGGTGGCATACGCCGCACGATCTCTTGGACAAGATCGATGAGAAGAACCTGGTGCGCGATACGCGAGTGTTCGTGCACACGTTATGGCGACTGCTGGGCGATCCGGTGTTGCCACTGGACTTCGCCGCGCACGCGCACGCCCTGCTAGAGGAACTGACAAGGCTGCGTTCGTCGCTGGGTGAGCGGTTCTCGATGGATTCGCTGATCGCCACGGCCGAGGCGTTGCGGGACAGGGCGGCCGGCGGACACTCGGACGCGGCACTGATGCGCGCGTCCCGTGCACTGGCGCCGGTGTACTACACGGCCGGTGACCGCTTCGCGCATGATCCGGCGCTGCCGTTGCCCGCCTGGCCGGTGCTCGATCCGCTGCGCAGGCTGGCGAAGATGGCGCCAGGGACGGACAGCGCGCGCTTTCTCGCGGTCAGCGCGACGCGCGGCCGTAACCGGCTGGCCTACGCGTTGCGGCAGGCGATCAGCGCGTTGGACGGCATCGCATGAGGTTCATCGGCCGGAAGCTCATGACGATCTCCCCGGCCTGATTGAGCACCTCCACCAGGCCGTGCACGATCCCGCGGTCGCCTCTGCTGCGGGACCGTCGTGCCTCCGTCACCGTCACCCGCACGCGCAGCGTATCGCCCGGCCGCACCGGCGCGGTCCATCGCAACTCGTCGATGCCCGGCGACGGCAAGGTGGCCACCTTCGACAGATAGTGCTCGACGAATACCCGCATCACCAGCGCGGCGGTGTGCCAGCCGCTGGCGATGACCTCGCCGGGCCCGATGTGCATCGGCTGCGGATCGTAGCGCCGGGCGAAGGCGACGATCTCC
This sequence comes from Acetobacteraceae bacterium, assembly GCA_036555825.1. Classification (GTDB taxonomy): domain Bacteria; phylum Pseudomonadota; class Alphaproteobacteria; order Acetobacterales; family Acetobacteraceae; genus JAMXLO01. The sequence goes on from DATBKQ010000519.1 coordinate 2,422, forward strand.
TCGGCGGTTACCGCGATCTCGCCGAACTCCTCGACCATGCCGACGCGGTAGTCCTCGAAGTAGCGTTCAGCCGGCGGAACCGTCATGCCTCGATTTTCACGTACTCGAAGTTGCCAGGCTTGTTATCGATGCCGATGCGCGGCGGCGCGATCCAGCCGGCATAGCTGCCCGGCGCGTGCACCGGCCGCATCAGGCTTTCGACGAACCGGTTGTCGTCCGCCGAGGGCAGCATTGTGTGCCTGCGGGCCTCCCACTGGTCATCGGACAAGACTTTGCCCTCCGCGTCGGCATGGATCGCGGCGAACTCGCCGATCCGGCGGTTGAACGCCACATGCGGCAGGCGCAGGCGGTACTCGAGTCCCGCCCGTTCCAGCACGCGGTTCCATCGGGCCACCCCGGCATTGGCGTCCGCCACGAAGTCGTCGCGCAGGCGCATATTGAGCGCCGACAGCGCCGGCACGTCCTCCCGCACGATGGCGCCATCCTTCAGCCGCAGCACCGGATATGTCGCATTGGTCAGCACGTGGTCGTCGGTGAGCTTGTCCTCATGGTAGCGGCCCTTCAGGCCGGCGTTGAACGCGTTGGCGGCATTGGTGCTGATCTCGCTGCCGAACAGATCGAGAGTCAGCGAGAAGTGCAGGTTCGCCTTCCGCTGCAATGTCGGCAGGTCGATCACGCCCAGCGCGCGCACACGCTCCACGTCGGCGGGATCGTCGATGCCGGCTTGGCGCATCGCCTCGCAGGTCCGCTGCACGATGCGCTGCACGCCGGTTTCGCCGACGAACATGTGGTGCGCCTCCTCGGTCAGCATGAACCGGCAGGTGCGCGACAGCGGGTCGAAGCCCGACTGTGCCAGCGCGTGCAACTGCATCTTGCCGTCGCGGTCGGTGAAGAACGTGAACATGAAGAACGACAGCCAGTCGGGTGTCGCCTCGTTGAACGCGCCCAGCATGCGCGGGCTGTCCTGGTCGCCGGAGCGGCGGCGCAGCAGTTCCTCGGCTTCCTCGCGGCCGTCGCGGCCGAAGTATTTCTGTAGCAGGTACACCATCGCCCAGAGATGGCGGCCTTCCTCCACGTTCACCTGGAACAGGTTGCGCAGGTCGTAGTTGGAGGGCGCGGTGGCGCCAAGGTGGCGCTGCTGTTCCACCGACGCAGGCTCGGTATCCCCCTGGATCACCAGCAAGCGGCGCAGCATCGCGCGATATTCGCCAGGCACTTCCTGCCAGGCGGGTTCGCCCTTGTGCGCGCCGAACGGGATGGTGCGCCCCACCACCGCGGGCGCCAGCAGCACACCCCAGCGATACTCCGGCATCCGCACGTAGCCGAACTTCGCCCAGCCCTCCGCGCCGACACCGACCGCGGTGCGCAAATAGACCAGGCTGTCCTGGAAACCCACCGGCCCCATCTGCTTCCACCAGTCGATGTAGCCCGGATGCCAGGTCTCCAGCGCTCTTCGTACGCGCGCATCGGCGTTCAGGCCGACGTTGTTCGGGATCATGCCGTCGTAGTCGACCACTGTTCCTTCGGCCATCACACACGCTCCGTGTCATAGTTCGGCCGCAGCCCGCTGCCGTAGCGTTTCAGCGAACCTTCCTCGCCCACCGCGCTCGGCCGCTGGAACACCCAGTTCTGCCAGGCGGTCAACCGCCCGAAGATGCGTGTCTCCATCGTCTCGGGACCGGCAAACCGCAGGTTGGCCTCCATCGCGGTCAACGCATCCGGCGAGAACGACGCACGCTCCTCCAGCATCACGCGCACTTCGTCGTCCCAGTCCGTCTGATCGAAGGCGGCGGTGACCAAGCCGAGTGCCTCGGCATCCTCCGCCGCCAATGCCTCGCCCATGTGCTCGCGCGCCTGCGCGAAAGTTTCCGGCTCGCCGAGAAACCGCGTAGCCAGACGGGTCAGGCCGTTGCCCATCGG